>JBQTIV010000049.1:0-41107 GCA_052387775.1 Betaproteobacteria bacterium | reverse complement strand
GAACCGGCCTTGGCGATCGAATCGTAGTCCATGTCGGTTTGCATCATGATTCCGGCGGGCAGCACCGGCATGGAAGACCCTCCTGGGATGACTGCTTTCAGTTTGCGTCCCCCGCGCATACCACCGGCCATCTCAAGCAATTTCGGGAAGGGCGTGCCGAGCCTGACTTCGTAATGGCCGGGACGCTCGACGTGACCGGAAACCGAAAAGATCTTGGTGCCGCCGTTGTTGGGCCTGCCGAGATTCAGGAAGGCTTCGCCGCCATTGACGATGATCCAGGGCGCCGCGGCGAAGGTTTCGGTATTGTTGACGGTAGTCGGCTTGCCATACAGGCCGTAGCTCGCCGGGAACGGCGGCTTGAAGCGCGGCTGGCCCTTCTTGCCTTCGAGCGACTCCAGCAGAGCGGTTTCCTCGCCGCAGATGTACGCGCCCCAGCCGTGGTGTGCGTACAGGTCGAAGCTGATTGACGACCCGAGGATGTCCTTGCCCAGATAGCCGGCATCGTAGGCTTCCGCGAGCGCCTCCTCGAAGCGCTCGTACACATCCCAGATCTCGCCGTGGATGTAGTTGTAGCCGACGGTGATGCCCATCCCGTAGGCCGCGATCGCCATGCCTTCGATGACGGCGTGCGGGTTGTAGCGCAGGATGTCGCGGTCCTTGAACGTGCCCGGCTCGCCCTCGTCGGAGTTGCACACCAGGTATTTCTGGCCGGTGAAGGCGCGCGGCATGAAGCTCCACTTCAGCCACGCCGGAAAGCCTGCGCCACCGCGGCCGCGCAAAGCCGATTTCTTCACTTCGGCGATCACCTGCTCCGGCGCGATGTTCTCGCGAAGGATCTTCTTCAGTGCCGCGTAGCCGCCGCGCGCCTCGTAGTCCTTGAGCCGCCAGTTCAGCCCGGTGAGGCCCTTGAGGATGATCGCCTCGGGGCCGTAGATATCCGCCGGGAAAGGCGCTTGAGGAGCGGTCATTTCTTCAGTTCCACGATCCACGCATCGAGTTTGTCCGGCGTCATGAACGACAGCATTTTCTTGTCGTTGTGCAGGCACACCGGCGCATCGCCGCAAGCCCCCAGGCATTCGCCTTCCTTGAGAGTGAAGCCGCCATCCGGGGTGGTTTCATTGAAGCCGATGCCGAGTTTCTTCTTCAGGTGTTCCGCCGCGTCCGCGGCACCCGACAGCGCGCACGGCAGGTTGGTGCAGATGGTGATCTTGTTGCGCCCGACCGGCTGCAGGTTGTACATGCCGTAGAACGTCGCTGCTTCGTACACCGCGATCGAAGGCATGCCAAGGTATTGCGCGACGAAGTCCATGGTCTCTGGGGACAACCAGCCCTTCTCGTCCTGCGCGAGCGTGAGCGCGGCCATCACAGCCGACTGCCGCCGCCCGGGAGGATACTTGGCGATCGCCTTGTCGATCTTCGCCAGCGATTCCGGGCTCAACACCATCGGCGCATTCATCGGTCGATTTCCCCGAAAACGATTTCGATAGTGCCGATGATCGCCACCGCGTCGGCGATCATGTGGCCGCGCGCCAACTCGTCCATTGCGGATAGATGGGTGAAGCTCGGGGAGCGGATTTTCATTCGGTAGGGCTTGTTGGCGCCGTCGGAGACCAGATAGATGCCGAATTCGCCCTTGGGGTGCTCCACCGCGGCGTACGCCTCGCCCAGAGGCACGTGCATCCCCTCGGTGAAAAACTTGAAGTGGTGGATCAGTTCCTCCATGTTGGCCTTCATCCCGACGCGCGTGGGTGGCGCGACCTTGTGGTCGTCCGTGATTACCGGCCCCGGGTTGCGGCGCAGCCAGTCCACGCACTGCCTGATGATGCGGTTCGATTGGCGCATCTCCTCGATGCGCACCAGGTAGCGGTCGTAGGAATCACCGTTTACTCCGACCGGGATGTCGAACTCGAGCCGGTCGTACACCTCGTAGGGCTGCTTCCTGCGCAGGTCCCATTCAACACCTGAGCCGCGCAGCATCGGGCCGGTGAATCCGAGCGCAATCGCGCGTTCCGGCGAAACCACGCCAATGCCGACTGTGCGCTGCTTCCAGATGCGGTTTTCCGTAAGCAAAGTCTCATATTCATCCACGCACCCGGGAAAACGCTCGGCGAAATCTTCGATGAAGTCCAGAAGCGAGCCCTGCCGGTTCCGGTTCATCTCGCTGATCGCGCGCTCGTTGTGGATCTTCGAGGCCTGGTACTGCGGCATCGCATCGGGCAGATCCCGGTACACGCCGCCCGGCCGGTAGTAGGCAGCATGCATGCGCGCACCCGATACCGCCTCATAGACATCGAACAGGTCCTCGCGTTCGCGGAAGCAGTACAGGAAAACCGTCATCGCTCCGAGGTCAAGCGCGTGTGCTCCAAGCGCAAACAGATGCGCGAGGAGGCGGGTGATCTCGTCGAACAGCACGCGGATATACTGGGCGCGGAGCGGGACTTCGATACCGAGCAGCTTCTCGATCGCCATGACGTAAGCGTGCTCGTTGCTCATCATCGTGGTGTAGTCGAGCCGGTCCATGTACGGCACCGTCTGCAGATATGTCCTGTGTTCGGCGAGTTTCTCGGTCGC
Organism: Betaproteobacteria bacterium; assembly: GCA_052387775.1. GTDB lineage: Bacteria > Pseudomonadota > Gammaproteobacteria > Burkholderiales > JACQAP01 > JACQAP01. Next base: position 38,536 of record JBQTIV010000049.1, on the reverse strand, counting down.
GCGGTGCAGCAATCCGATGTGCGGGTCGGCGCGCTGGATCACCTCGCCGTCGAGTTCCAGCACCAGCCGCAACACCCCGTGCGCCGCCGGGTGCTGTGGCCCAAAATTCATGGTGTAGTTTCTGATCTCCGCCATTTCTGCCTTTGCCTGAGCTACATCACACGTAATACAAGTACGGCTACACCATGCATTTCAGTGCAGGCTAACTTGCCAGGGCAGGTTAAGCCCGCAGGGCGGCCGGAGCTAAAGTTCATTGTGTAATTGCGAATCTCCGCCATGTCTATCGGACAGGACTGACAGGATGATCAGGATTGAAGACAAAACACCCGGGCTTGATCATTAAATCCTGATGATCCTGTCTATTCAGTCTTCTTAACTTCCGTATCGGCGTAGTTTTCCTCGCGAATTACCCGCGGCACGGTCTCGCGCGGCTCAATGCTGACCGGCTGGTAGATCACGCGTCTCTGGTCGGGGTCGTAGCGCATTTCGACGTTGCCGGAAAGCGGAAAATCCTTGCGGAAGGGATGGCCGATGAACCCGTAATCGGTCAGGATGCGGCGCAGATCCGGATGGCCGGAAAAAATGATGCCGTAAAGATCGAATGCCTCGCGCTCGAACCAGTTGGCCGATGGCCAGACGCCAATCACGGAATCCACCACCGGCATCTCGTCATCGGGGGCGAAAACCCGCACACGCAGGCGCCGGTTGTGAACGATGCTCAGCAGGTGAAGAACGATGGCAAAGCGGGCGTGACGGCCGCTGCCCGCCTCACCGCCACCAAAGGCGCTGTAATCGACGCCGCACAGATCGATCATCTGCTCGAAGCGCAGCTCGGGGCGATCGCGCAGAGCGCTCATCACTTCGAGCATTCCAGCGGCCTTGATGACCAGCGTGATTTCGCCCAGCGCTTCGGTTATCCCGACGATACGCCCGCCCAATGCGTCGTGGAGTGCTTGCGCGAGTTGTTCTGTTTTTACGGTCAAGTTACGCCTCTGCGCGAACCTCGGATGCCGAATTACGGGCAAGCGCGCCGACGCGCCTTGAAGCCTGCCATTGAAAACTCGCTATGTGACACTCAACATTCCAATTGCTCACCGAGCGATCGTATTGGTGCGCTTGATCTTGTTCTGAAGCTGGATGATTCCGTACAGCAGCGCCTCCGCGGTGGGCGGGCAGCCAGGAACGTAAACATCCACCGGAACGATGCGATCACAGCCACGCACCACCGAATATGAATAGTGGTAATAGCCGCCGCCATTGGCACAGGAGCCCATCGAGATCACCCAGCGCGGCTCGGCCATCTGGTCGTAAACCTTGCGCAGCGCAGGCGCCATCTTGTTGCACAGCGTCCCGGCAATGATCATGACGTCGGATTGGCGTGGACTGGGACGGAATACGACACCGAAGCGATCCATGTCGTAGCGCGAGGCAGCTGCATGCATCATCTCGATCGCACAGCAGGCGAGCCCGAAGGTCATAGGCCACATCGACCCCGTGCGCGTCCAGTTGATGACCGTATCGAGCGTGGTGGTGGCAAAACCCTGCCGCATCAGACCCTGGTCATTGGCGCCCATAGCCCTCCCCGCACGGCTGATGCAAGCACCATATTCCCAAGTCTTTTTCCGCCCTTACGTGGACGACGCTCACAGAAACGAACTGAAGAAGACACCATCATCGAAACAAACGCAAACTGTCCAGAAACTTCCAGCGTAACCGCACACGCAAAGCGCGGCGCGATTTCCCAAATTTCCGATCCGCCAAGCCACGCAATTTTACCCTCCCCGTCACCCGGGGGTCAACGAAAAACCTCGCGTCGTATCAAACGCTTGTGTAGATTCTGCGGCGCAGTTGTCGCTCGCCACAAAGCCGGCGCGAATCAGCCCTTGTACGGCCCGCCACGGCCGGGGCGCGGTTCACTCGCGGCGCCTCGGTAAACGACTTGCGACAAGTCGCTCACAAGCCGCATTGCGGTGGCGTTCATTACGTCCATCAGGCGGCGCGCAAGTCGCTCCCGCAGCGGCGTGAGCAGCGCAGGCAGTCGCACTGAACGGCTCAAGGCGTGCGTCTCCAGCGCATAAAGCTTCAACATTTCGCAGAGTTCGCGATCGAATTCCGCTTGGGGGTAGGCCACACACAGGGCCGCGCGAAGTCCGCCCGCCGTCCGCCACGCCTCGAGAATACGGTAGGCGGCGAACAACAGGCGCTCGATGCGCCGGGTTCGAACGGGTGCCACGTCGTCGTAGCGAATCACGATGCCGACCGGAAACGCGCCGATGCGATCGAGGAAAGCCCGATCAATGTTCTTTGTCTGCTCGATCAACTGCTGCACTGTCTCACGCCCCGGCGCAGACGCTTTTGCCAGCGCTTCGGCGCTGCAATGGATGACAGCGGCGTCCTTGTCCGCCTCCTTGGCCACATTCAGCGCAAGCACCGGTTCGAAGTAAGGCAGTGCCAGGCGCACCGGCATCACCGCGCGCAACGCATCGATGGTGCGCCGGCTGAAGGCCTCGATGATCCTGCGGTTGACGGCCGCCAGCACGCGCGCGCGCTCCCGGGGCGAACTCATCGCGGCGCGGTCAAAACCCTCGCGGGAAGGACGGAATCTTCAATCCGGTCGCGACTTGACAGCCCGATGGAAGCCGAGCATGCCGCTGAACACCGTCGTGGCGGCGACGTCGCGAAAGCCCACGTCCTCCAGCATGTGGCTGAGCTCCTGCGCGGAATAAAACATTTGCAGCGCCTGGATGAAGTACTTCTTGCAGTTGAGCGCTGCAGGCCCGCTGCGGAAGAGGAACCCCGTGAACCACAGGCAGAAGCGCAGGTAGGTGTAATAGAGCTTTTCCACGACCGGGTTGCCGGGTCGCAGCATGTCGCTGTGATAAAAGCGCCCGCCGGGCCTGAGCACGCGGCGAATCTCGGAAGCCACGCGCCGTATGCGCAGGTGCCGCGAAGCGAATTGCAGGGTCACCACGTCGAATGTGTCGTCCGGGTACGGCAGTGTGTGCACGTCGTCGATGACACTGCGGATGCGGAAGCCGAACTGCTCGGCATTGCGCTGCCCGACCTCCTGCATCGCCGCGCTACGGTCAATGGCATGCATTTCGAGGGTGGGCTCCCGTTTGAGCAGCGCGATGCCGATGGCGTTGGTGCCGGCGCAGACGTCGAGCACCCGCTCGCCGGGCTTGATGTCCACGGTGGCCATGAACTTGCGCAGGAACCAGCCCCATAGCCCCAGGCTAGCGATGTAATTGGCGCGGTCGTAATACGGGGCGACGTCGGCGAAGACATCGTTCAGCTCCTGCGTCCAGACCGTGTTGAAGCGCTCTTCCCGGGCGATCTCACGCGTGGCAACAGGCGGCGGATTCATCGGGCCTCCATCCGTCAGATCCGCAGTAAGTAAAGCACTGACGCCCCGGTCCCGGCAAGGGCTCCGGCGTAGACGAGCGTGGCCACCAATGCATCGGCGCGAATGCCCAGGTCGTAGCAAGTGATACGCAGACGGTGCGCAGCGCTCCAGAGGGAAAGGAAAACGATGCCGGCCGCCACCAGCTTGGGGAACCAGTGGCTCGTCAAGGCATGCAGCCGCTCGTAGGCCAGCAGGTCGGGGGCATGGCCAAGCGCCGCGAGCAGCGTGACGAGCACCAGCGCCGGGGTGAGAAAGGCGGTGAGCGTGCCGCCCGCGGCGAAGGGACCCCAGACGATCGGCTTGTTGGAACGCGCCATGGCTAGAACGCCCCGGCGAAGTAAAGAAGCGCCGCGGACACCACCGCCCACGCCGCGAAATGCGCGCCCGAGATAACACCATCGGGCAGGAACTCCTCGCCCCGCTGCACAGGAAGCGCCTTGGGCGTGAGGTTGAACCAGGTAATGCTGTGGTAGGCCGCGAAGGCAAGCGTCAGCAGGTGGAAGACGATGCTCGCCGGGCTCCCCAGCAGTTCCAGGAACGCGGCCCACGCGGCCGGGCCCTCGGACAGCGCCTTCAAGCCCCACACCATCAACAGCGTCCAGCCGCCAATGAAGAGACAGCTGAACTCGCGAACCATGTAGCGCAAGTAGCGCGGATGGCGGAAGATCCACTCCGAGGTGATCGCGCGCATGTAGGGTTTGCGGCTCATTTCTTCAGCCAGGGCATCAGGTGCTGCTGGTACCAGTCGACGGTGCTCTCGATCTTGACCTGCTGGATCGCGCCCGCCGGGTCGACGTGCTCGGGGCAGACCTCCGAGCAGGCGCCTACGAAGGAGCACTCCCACGCGCCTTCCGTGGCCGCGATCTCCTCCTGGCGCGCCTCGCGTCCGCCGTCGCGCGAGTCGCGGTTCCAGCGGTGCGCGAGCGCGATGGCCGCCGGGCCGATGTAATTCGGAATCAGGCCGTACTCCGGGCAGGCGGCATAGCACAGCATGCAGTTGATGCACAGCGTGAACCGCTTGTAGCGCTCCAGCTGCGCCGGCGTCTGGCGGTACTCCCCCGCCTCGGGCGAGTCTTGCTTCGGGATGAGGTAGGGCTTCACGCGCGCGAGCTTGGCGATGAAGTCGTCGATCACGGTCACCAGATCGCGCTCGACCGGGAAGTGCCGCAGCGGTTCTACACGGATTACTCCCGTGTAGTCGCGCAGGAACGCCTTGCAGGCGAGCTTCGGCTCGCCGTTGACCATCATTCCGCAGCTGCCGCACACGGCCATGTGGCACGACCATCGGTAGCTCAGCGTGGGGTCGAGATCATCCTTGACGTGGTTGAGCGCATCGAGTACCACCCACTCCGACTGGCACGGAACCGAGTAATGCTGGAAATGCGGCTCGCTGTCCGTCTCCGGGTTATAGCGCAGCACCTCCATCTCGACGACGCGCTCGCTCATTGGTGGCCTCCAGAGTAATCGCGCACGCCCGGTTGTGAGCCGGTGATTACCACGTCGCAGTAACTGATGCCCGGCGCATCACTTGGGTGGTAGCTGGCGAGCGAATGGCGCAGATAGTTCTGGTCGTCGCGCCCGCTGAAGTCAAGCCTCTGGTGCGCACCACGCGATTCCTTGCGTTCCCGCGCGCTCACTGCGACCGCTTCGGCACAATCGAGCATCGAGCCGAGTTCGAGCGCCTGCAGCAGGTCGGTGTTGTAGACATTGGTCTTGTCGTGCAATTCGATCCCCGCATATCGGCGGCGGAGTTCGGCGAGTTTACTGCAGGCCTCGGCCAGGCCGGCGCCGGTCCGGTAGATGCCGGCATGCTGTTCCATAATCCGCATCATTTCCTTGCGCAATCCCGCCACGGTTTCAGTTCCGCCGCTGCGCTGGATCAGTTCGCGTAGGCGCGCCTGCGCCGCCGCGCCGAGCGCCGTGAGCGCCGCGTTGCCGGTCGGCCGCGCAGCGGAGCGCACATATTGCATCGCGCTCAGCGCCGCGCGGCGCCCGAACACCAGCAACTCGGTCAGCGAATTGGAGCCAAGCCGGTTGGCGCCGTTGATACTCACGCAGGCAGACTCGCCGGCGGCGAACAGCCCTGGCAGCGAAGTCGCGGCCTCGATGTCGGTATGAACGCCACCCATCATGTAATGCACTACCGGGCGCACGGGCACGGGATCGGTCACCGGATCGACGCCCATGTAGCTGATGGACATGTCGCGTACCAGCGGCAAGCGCTCGTTTATCTTCTTCTCGCCCAAGTGCCGCATGTCGAGCAGTACGCAGTCTCCCCACTGCGTGGACAGCGTGTTGCCCTTTTTGTGCTCGTGCCAGAACGCCTGGCTGAGCCGGTCACGCGGGCCGAGTTCCATCGTCTTGAAGACCGGTTCGCCGATGGGCGTCTCCGGTCCCATGTCGTAATCCTGGAGATAGCGACGACCGTGTTTGTTGACCAGAATGCCGCCTTCGCCGCGGCAGGCCTCGGTGAGCAGGGTGCCCGTGCTGGGCAGACCGGTCGGGTGATACTGTACGAATTCCATATCTTTGAGCGGCACGCCGGCGCGGTAGGCGAGTGCCATGCCGTCGCCGGTCTTAATCGCGCCGTTGGTGGTAAACGGGAATATGCGCCCCGCCCCACCTGCAGCGATGATCACCGCCCGAGCGTCGAAACGCCACATCTGGCCACTGCGCATCTCGATGGCGACGAGTCCTGCGCAGCGGCCCTCGTCCACCAGCAACTCGGTTGCGTAGTACTCGTCGAAGCGCTGGATGTTCGGGAACTTGAGCGAAGTCTGGAACAGCGTGTGCAAGATGTGGAAGCCGGACTTGTCGGCGGCGAACCAGGTGCGTTGTTTCTTCATGCCGCCGAAGGGGCGCACCGCCACTGAGCCGTCCGGCTCGCGGCTCCACGGGCAGCCCCAGTGCTCGAGTTGGATGAGTTCCCGGGGTGCCTCCTGCACCAGATACTCGACGGCGTCCTGGTCGCACAACCAGTCCCCGCCGCTGACAGTATCGTTGAAGTGGTGTTCGAGGCTGTCGTCGGGCTTGATGACACCCGCCGCCCCGCCTTCAGCAGCGCAGGTGTGGCTGCGCATGGGGTAGACCTTGGATATCAGCGCGATGCGAAGCTGTGGATCCGCCTCCGCGAGCGCAATGGCGGCACGCAACCCCGCCCCACCGGCCCCAACAATGGCAACATCTGTCTGCAGCGTTTCCATCGCGTCCGATCAGCCTGCGTCACAGCAGCCTGTTTGGCGCGCCGCCCCGCTGCCGGCAGGCACCGCGAGAAGACGCGCGCGTGGGCGTGGTGCTCGCTCGGGCTCGTGCGCGCAAGCGTCGCCGACGCTGCCGCCCGGCACGCCCGCTAGTCCCATTCCAACGCACCCTTCTTCCACTCGTAGACAAAGCCGATGACGAGGATGGCAACGAAAATGACCATGGAAACGAAGCCAAAAGTCCCGATTTCGTCGAGCACCACCGCCCAGGGGAAGAGAAAGGCAATTTCCAGGTCGAAGAGGATGAACAGGATGGCAACGAGGTAATAGCGGACATCGAACTTCATCCTGGCGTCCTCGAAGGCCTCGAAACCGCACTCGTAAGGGGAAAGCTTTTCGGGATCGGGACGATGAACGCCGAGCAATCTGCTCAGACCACCACCCAACAGCGGAAGCGCCACCCCGACGGCCATGCCGACGAAAATGAACAGCAGAACCGGAAAGTATTGCTCAAGCATTGACCACTCCCCAGCTGTCAGCCGACAGGATCAGAATCGATTGCGCGCCAGGCTGTGCGCCTGGTATTCCCGCGTTGTCCACGTGTCTGCCCCTGCCGCGGAATCGGGCCTGCCGCGCTACGGATGCTTTGGTGCCGACGGGGAGACTCGAACTCCCACGGGTTACCCCACCACCCCCTCAAGATGGCGTGTCTACCAATTTCACCACGTCGGCGAGTCAAATTGAGTGTTAAGTGTTGAATTTTGAATGTTGAATATTGAATCAGGAGCGCTGGCCTTTCCCGCGAACGCAACACTCAACATTTAGCATTCAACATTGCCTCACTTCGGTAACGCCTGCGCCTCACCCCTCATTTCTCTCGCCTCCCTTCACTTCGGTACTTCGTTCGCCTTGGACTCCCCGTCAGGCACCGGCGCCGTGCTCGAGGGCGCTGGAACCGCTTGCGCCGGTTCCACCGGTGCCTCCTGCGGCACGGACATCACCCCCTCGGGCTTGCCCTTGTGGCTGGCAACATAAGTCAGGCCGAGGCTGGTAATGAAGAAAACCGCTGCCAGGACTGCGGTAGTGCGACTCAGAAAATTGGCCGAGCCGCTGGAGCCGAACAAGCTGCCGGCAGAGCCGCTGCCGAACGCCGCTCCCATATCCGCACCTTTGCCGTGCTGGAGCAGTACCAGCCCGATCACGCACAAGGCCGCCGCCACATGAAAAACAAGAATCAAGGTCTCCATAAGTATCCTGTCGTGTCAGCCATCCGCTTTTTCAGCGGTCCCGCCCGGTTGGTCTTTCGGCCGCCTTGCAGATTGCAATAAATTCCTGCGCCAACAGCGACGCGCCGCCTATCAATCCGCCATCCACATCCGCCATCGCAAACAATTGCGCAGCATTCGCCGCCTTGACGCTGCCGCCGTAAAGTATTGGAGCCGTCGCAGCAAGGCTGCCGTCCCGTTTGGCCAGCAATCCACGGATGCAGGCGTGCACCGCCTGCGCCTGTTCCGGGGTTGCCGTCCTGCCGGTGCCGATCGCCCAGACCGGCTCGTACGCCAGCACCGCGCCTCTCAGTCCCTCGCCGCCCAATTCGTCCAGGATCACGGCAATCTGGCGTCCCACCACCGTCTCGGTCACGCCACTCTCGCGCTCTGCTAGCGTTTCACCAATGCAAATGATCGGCACCATACCCGCCGCCAGCACCGCTTTCGCCTTGAGCGCGGCCGTGTGGTCGTCTTCGCCGAACCACTGCCTGCGCTCGGAATGTCCGACGATCACGTATCGGCAGCCGAACTCGCGCAGCATCCCGGCGGAAACTTCGCCGGTGAATGCTCCTTTGGGATGCTGGCTGACATTCTGGGCGCCCCACGCCACTTTCGACCCGGCCAAGGCTTTCTGGGTCTGGGCGAGATAGGGAAAAGGGACGCACACCGCACAGATAGCTTTTTGCAGCCCAGCCATGGCCGCCGCGACCGCCTCGAGGAGGGCCTGGTTCTCCGGAAGATTGCCGAGCATCTTCCAGTTGCCCACCGCCAGCCGCTGCCGCATGCGCTATCCCACCGGAAAAACTGACGAATTTTACCTGCCCCGGGGAAGTCGGGTCAACGTTGCGCACCGCGAATTGAACTCTGGCGCGAAACTGAGAAATGGCGCCGAGGACAATCAGGGCGTCAGCGACTCAGTCCACCAATCTGGAGTCAGGCCAGGCTGTTGCATGCACGGCGGCTAGCCGAAGCGTCCAGTTATGTAGTCCTCAGTCGCCTTGTTCTTGGGCTTGATGAACAGGGTATCGGTGGCGTTGAACTCGATCATCTCGCCCAGATACATATAAGCGGTAAAGTCCGACACGCGCGCCGCCTGCTGCATGTTATGGGTGACGATCAGGATGGTTACCTTGTGCTTGAGGTCGGCAATCAGCTCCTCGATGCTCGCCGTGGCGATCGGGTCGAGCGCCGAGGTAGGTTCGTCGAACAACAGAATCTCCGGCTCGGTGGCGAGCGCCCGCGCGATGCAAAGGCGCTGCTGCTGCCCCCCGGAGAGATTGAACGCCAGATCATTGAGCCGGTCCTTCACTTCGTCCCACAGGGCCGCGCCACGCAGCGCCTGCTCGACCTTCTCGTCGAGTGTCGCCACGCTCCTCACACCGCGCACGCGCAGACCGTAGGCCACATTCTCGTAGATCGATTTCGGGAAGGGGTTGGGCTTCTGAAACACCATGCTGATGCGCATGCGCACCTCGATGGGATCGACCTGCTGGTTGAGCAGGTTGGTATTGTCGGGCTGCAAACGGATCTCGCCTTCGTAACGGTTCCCTGCGTAAAGGTCGTGCATGCGGTTGAAACAGCGCAGGTACGTTGACTTGCCGCAGCCCGAGGGTCCGATCAGCGCGGTGACCCGCTTCTCGTAGATCGGCATGTTGATGCGCTTCAACGCGTTGAATGCGCCGTAGTAGAAGCTCAGGTTCTGCGCCTCCGCCTTGACGACGAGGTTCGCTTTTGCCGCGGTTCCTTCAGTGATTTTCGACATGGCAATTCCTTACCACTTGATTTTCTTTCTGAGCCGGTAGCGAATGTAAATCGCCAGGGCATTCATGGACAGCGTCATCACCACCAGCACCAGGCCGGCAGCAGCGGCGTTCTGGTGGAACGCCGCCTCGGGGCGCGAAGTCCAGTTGAACATCTGTATCGGCATTACCGTAAATGGCGCGAACAGCCAGTCGAACAGGCCCGCGGCCGGATCGCCGCTGAACGGGGCCGGCGGCAGGAAGGCAATGAAGGTCAGCGCGCCGATGGTGATGATAGGCGCTGTTTCGCCGATTGCACGCGCCATTCCGATGATTACGCCTGTCAGGATCCCCGGAAGCGAATAGGGAAGAATGTGGTCGGCAGTGGTCTGCCACCTGGTGGCGCCGAGCGCGTAGGCCCCCTCGCGGATGACCGCCGGTATCGAGCGGATCGCTTCGCGCGTGGCGACGATCACCACCGGCAGGATCAACAGCGCAAGGGTCAAGCCGGCGGAAAGAATGCTCTGCCCGAAGCCAAATTGGTACACGAACAGTCCCAGCGCAAGCAGGCCATAGACGATCGAGGGCACGCCAGCCAGGTTGGTGACGTTGATCTCGATGATGTCGGTGACCCAGTTCTTGGGCGCGTACTCCTCGAGATAAACCGCGCCCGCCACGCCCAGCGGCACCGCCGTTACCGCGGTGACAATCATCACCAGCGTAGTACCGACCCAGGCCGACAGGATGCCCGCTTGTTCGGGATGGCGTGACGGGAAATTGATGAAAAATTCCGGCGACAGGCGCTGTACGCCGTCGATCGCCATGCCGGCGAACAGAGAGGCAAAGGTAAGCACGCCCACCATCAGCGCAAGCACGCCGATGGTCGCAAAGAAGAGGTCCCAGCGCTTGTGCTTTGTGATCAACGCCCGGATTTCGGCTACGGTCATGTCGGCCATATCAATAGGCCTGCCGGTATCTGCGTTTCATCACGTGTCCCAGGACATTGAAAAACAGCGTAAGCAGCATCAGGGTCAGGCCCGCGGCAAAAATGGTCTGATAACCGATACTGCCGTGCGGCAAATCGCCGAGTGCCACCTGCACGATATACGCGGTAATAGTCGCGGCGGGTTCCGTGGGGTCCCAGGTCAGATTCGGCTGCATCCCGGCGGCGACCGCGAGGATCATGGTTTCGCCCACCGCGCGCGAAATGCCGAGAATGTAAGCGGCGGCAATGCCTGAAAATGCCGCCGGCGTCACCACCCGGATCGCTGTCTGAAAGCGCGTGGCGCCCATCGCATAGGAGCCTTCGCGCATTGCCATCGGCACCGCGCGCATCGCGTCCTCGGACACCGAACTGACATAAGGAATGATCATGATGCCCATCACCAGGCCGGCCGACAGCAGGTTGAAGCCCGGCAGGCCGGGGAAGATAAACTGCAGCGCCGGAGTTACGTACAGTAGCGCGAAATAACCATAAACGATGGTCGGCACGCCGCCCAGCAGTTCGAGGAAGGGCTTCGCCACCTCCCGTATCGAGAACGGCGCGAACTCCGACAGATAGATCGCGATGATGGTACCCAGCGGAATCGCCACGCACAGAGCAACGAAGGAGCTGACCAGCGTGCCCGAAAGCAGCACCATGATGCCGTAGTGCGCATCATCGAAAAGCGGCGTCCATTGGGTATCGGTGAGGAAATCCCAGACTGGGACGTGCTGGAAAAACTGGTACGACTCGGTAACCAAGACGAGGACAATGCCGACCGTGACCGCGACCGACACCGATGCCGCGAGGAAAAGCAGGACCTCGATGAAGCGCTCGCGAATATGGCGGGATTTCCTTTTCGCGAGCCGCGCGCTGACTGTGTTATCCGCCAAGATATTCAGGCCGTGGGTGGGGGCGACGGAACTCATCGGTTCGGAGCCGGGGCTATTATTGCAGAATTCTCAGATCACCCGGAACCCGGGCAAAAAATAGGAGGGGCAGCGCCCCTCCTGTTTGTCGGAAACGCGCTTGATTACAGCTTCGCTTCCATCTTCATCAGTTGCTGGATAGTCAGCCCCACCTTATTCTCGCCGCCGAACTTGGTGCCAAGCACCTTCTTTTGGATGTGATCGTTGTTGTAGGCGTAGGCATCCGCGGGAAGCGGAACGTACTTGACTTCACGCACCAGCGCATCGGCATTCTTCATGTAGAACTCGAGGAACTCCCTGACTTCAGGACGTTCGAGCGACTTGGCGTTGACATAGATGAAAATCGGACGGGACAGGGGCTGGTAGGAGCCGTTCATCACGGTTTCCAGCGAGGGCAGCACGCCCTTGACGCCGGATTTCTCCGCGATCGCCACTGCTTTGAGCTTGTCCTGGTTCTCGATGTAGTAAGCCAGCCCGAAGAATCCGAGCGCATTGACGTCGCGCGACACGCCCTGCACCAGTACGTTGTCGTCCTCAGAAGCGGTAAAGTCGCCGCGGCTGGACTTGGCCTTACCGTTGATCGCCTCGGTAAAATAGTCGAAGGTGCCGGAATCGGCACCGGCGCCGAACAGCTTCAACGGGGCATCCGGAAATCCCGCGCTGACCTGCTTCCAGCTGGTGACCTTGCCCTGGGCGGCCGGTTCCCACATTTTCTTCAGATCGGCAACGGTCAGGGTCGGCGCCCACTTGTTCTCGGGATGGATCACCACCGTGAGCGCATCGTAGGCGACCGGCAGCTCAATGTACTGAATGCCGATTCTCTTGCACTCGTCCATCTCCTTTTTCAGAATCGGGCGGGATGCATCGGAAATATCGATATCGCCACGGCAGAATTTCTTGAAGCCGCCGCCGGTTCCCGAGATACCGACCGTTACTCTGATCTTGCCCTTCTTGGCCTTCTGGAAGTCCTCGGCTATGGCTTCGGTGATCGGGAATACAGTCGAGGAACCATCGATTTTGACTGTTTGGGCATGCGCCGAAACAGCACTTGCGCCGAGCGCGCCCGCGAAAACGGCAGCAACGGCTACCAGGGTGAATCGGTGCGTCTTGAGCATGACGTCAATCTCCTGTCATTGTGGAAACCTGCGAACCAGCCCCTGGATTGTAGGGTCGCAATGTGACAGTTTGATTGCATGGCGACTTGTTGCCACAGACCCGTCGCCCCAGCGACACTCAGGCGCGACCGTGAGCCTGCGCCCGGATGGTTTCGGCCAGCGCATCAGCGAGCTGTGTGATGCGCTTGCGCCCCTCGCCTTCCACCATGACCCGGATCACCGGCTCGGTTCCCGAGGCGCGCAACAACACTCGGCCCGTGCCTTTCAGCCGGATTTCGGTGGCTTCCAGCGCCGCCTGCACCGTGCCGTTGGCCTGCAAGTCGAAACCCTTGCGCACCTTCACGTTCACCAGGACCTGCGGGTACATGCGCATGTCGCCGCACAGTTCAGCTAGCCGCCTGCCCGCGGCGCGCAGTGCGTGCAGGACCTGCAGAGCGGAAATGATGCCGTCGCCGGTGGTGTGCTTGTCGAGACAGATGATGTGACCGGAGTTCTCGCCGCCGAGCAGCCAGCCGTTCTCGATCAGCTTCTCCAGCACGTAGCGATCGCCCACTGCGGCGCGCGTGAAGCGCACGCCAAGCTGGACAAGCGCCTGCTCCATTCCCAGGTTGGTCATCAGCGTGCCGACGACGCCGCCTTTGAGCGTCCCCTGCTGGTGGCGGAAGCGCGCGATCACGTAGAGCAACTGGTCGCCGTCGTAAAGCCTGCCCGCGTGATCCACCATCACCAGCCGGTCGCCGTCGCCGTCGAACGCGATTCCCAAATGCGCTCGGTGCGCCTTGACCGTCGCAACCAGAGCCTGCGGGTCTGTGGCACCGCATTCGCGATTGATGTTCAGCCCGTCGGGGTGGTTGCCGATGGAGGTCACATCGGCGCCGAGTTCGTGAAAAACGTGTGCCGCAACGTGATAGGTCGCGCCGTGCGCGCAGTCGACCACCAGTCTCAAGCCGCGCAGATCGAGATCATTCGGAAACGTGCTCTTGCAGAACTCGATGTAACGGCCGGCCGCATCGTCGATACGCCGCGCGCGGCCCAGCTGCGCCGAAGGCATGGTTTTCAGCGGCGCATCCAGGCGCGCTTCTATCGCACGCTCGACCGCGTCCGGGAGCTTGTTGCCGTCGGCGGAGAAGAACTTGATGCCGTTGTCTTCGAACGGATTGTGGGATGCAGAGATGACGATGCCGGCCTGCAGCCTCAACGCGCGGGTCAGATAAGCGACCGCCGGGGTCGGCATCGGCCCGGAGAGGTAAATGTCCACGCCTGCGGCCGACAGCCCGGCCTGCAAGGCCGATTCGAGCATGTAACCGGAGATGCGCGTGTCCTTGCCGATCAGCACCCCCGCGTGCTCGCCCGCGGGCAACTCGCGTTCGGCCGCGAGCACCTTGCCGGCGGCATAGCCGAGCCGCATCACCAGTTCGGGCGTGATTGGCAGTTCTCCCACGCGCCCGCGCACGCCGTCCGTGCCGAAATACTTCCTGGTCATGAGCAATCGGTGATGGGTGATGGGTGAACGGCCTTCGTTGACATGAATGTTACAGCGGTATTGGCCTCATTACCCATTACTCATTACCGCCCGCCATACAGCAAGGGCATCGCGGGTCGCCGCCACGTCGTGCACGCGAACCACAGCGGCCCCGCGCTCGGCCGCCAGAAGCGCAGCCGCCACACTCGCGGAAAGCCGGTCGGCAACCGGCTTGCCGGTGATTCTACCGATTAGCGATTTGCGGGACAGGCCAACCAGCACCGGCTGTCCGAGACCGGCAATCCTGGGCAGGTTACGCAGCAGTTCGAGGTTATGCCCGTTTTCCTTGCCGAAGCCGAAGCCGGGATCGATGACGATGCGTTCGCGTGCAATACCCGCCTGCTGCGCCACCGCGACCCGCTGCGCAAGAAATTCCGTCACTTCCGACACCACGTTTTCGTAATGCGCCTGCCGCTGCATGGTGCGTGGCTCACCCTGCATGTGCATCAGGCACACCGCGGTCTGGCTTTCCGCCACGGCCTCGAGAGCACCCGGCTCGCGCAAGGCGTTGATGTCGTTCACCATCGCCGCCCCGGCCGCAATCGCGCGGCGCATGACTCCCGGTTTACGGGTGTCGACCGATACCGGTACCGCCAGCCCGCCCAGTTGTTCCAGCACCGGCATTACCCTACGCAATTCCTCGTCGACATCCACCGGCTCTGCGCCGGGGCGCGAGGATTCGCCGCCGATGTCGAGAATGTCGGCGCCTTCCTCGACAAGGATCAGAGCGTGTTCCACCGCCCGCTGCGTGCCCAGGAAGCGGCCGCCGTCGGAAAACGAATCCGGGGTGACGTTCACCACACCCATGATCAGCGGGCGGTCGAGCGCGAGCGAGAAACGGCCCAGCTTCAGAACAGCATGAGGCGTGAGGGGTGAGGGGTGAGGAAATGCCTTCACACTATTTCTGGGCATGGGGAAATGCCTGTCAATGTTCAAACCTGAATCCAGGAAACAAAAAGGGTGAGGCTTTGACCCCTCACCCCTCTCTCCTGACCCCTCACGGGTTTTTTACGCTTCGCGTGCCGGCGTGGTCGTCGCAGCGGGCGACGCGGCGTTGCCCTGCGAGGAGGGCGGCGCGCTGGGGGTGCCGGTGGGTTTCGGCGGACGCGGCGGGCGGCCTTCCATGATGTCGTTGATCTGATCCGAGTCGAGCGTCTCCCACTCCAGGAGTGCCTTGGCCATCGCCTCGACCTTGTCGCGATTGTCCTCGATCAGCTTGCGCGCGAGCGTGTACTGCTCGTCGATGATGCGGCGGATTTCCGCGTCCACCTTCTGCATGGTGGTCTCGGACACGTTCTTGTGGGTGGTGATCGAACGGCCGAGGAAGACTTCTCCCTCGTTTTCGCCGTACACCATCGGTCCGAGCTTGTCGCTCATGCCCCACTGCGTCACCATGCGCCGCGCAATCTCGGTAGCGCGCTCGAAGTCGTTCGATGCGCCGGTGGTCATTTGTCCCATGAAAATCTCTTCGGCGATGCGCCCGCCGAACAACACCGAGATATTCTGCAGGATCTGCTCGCGGTCCATGCTGTAACGGTCTTCCTGCGGAAGCTGCATGGTCACCCCCAACGCGCGCCCGCGCGGGATGATGGTGACCTTGTGCACCGGGTCGGTCCTCGGCAGCAGTTTTGCCACCACCGCGTGGCCAGACTCGTGGTACGCGGTATTGCGCCGCTCGTGCTCCGGCATCACCATGGACTTGCGCTCCGCGCCCATCATGATCTTGTCCTTGGCGCGCTCGAAGTCCTCCATGTCAACCAGCCGCTTGTTCGACCGTGCAGCGAACAGTGCGGCTTCGTTCACGAGGTTGGCGAGATCAGCGCCGGAAAATCCGGGAGTGCCGCGGGCAAGGATGTCGGGGCGCACGTCCGGTGCGACCGGGACCTTGCGCATGTGCACCATGATGATCTGCTCGCGCCCGCGGATGTCGGGCAGCGGCACCACCACCTGCCGGTCGAAACGTCCGGGCCGGAGCAGCGCCGGGTCGAGCACGTCCGGCCGGTTGGTCGCGGCGATGACGATCACGCCAGAGCCGGTTTCGAAGCCATCCATTTCCACCAGCAACTGGTTGAGCGTCTGTTCGCGCTCGTCGTTGCCGCCGCCAAGGCCGGCACCGCGCTGGCGGCCGACAGCGTCGATTTCATCGATGAACACGATGCACGGCGCGTGTTTCTTGGCCTGCTCGAACATGTCGCGCACGCGCGCCGCACCGACGCCGACGAACATCTCGACGAAGTCGGAGCCGGAAATCGAGAAGAACGGCACTTTGGCCTCGCCGGCGATGGCTCGAGCAAGCAAAGTCTTGCCGGTACCCGGCGAGCCGACCATCAGCACGCCGCGCGGAATGCGGCCGCCGAGTTTCTGGAACTTGCCCGGGTCGCGCAGGAAATCCACCAGTTCGGACACTTCCTCCTTTGCTTCCTCGCAACCGGCGACATCGGCAAAGGTCACGGTATTGGTGGACTCGTCGAGCATTCGCGCCCGGCTTTTGCCGAACGAGAACGCGCCGCCGCGGCCGCCGCCTTGCATCTGTCGCATGAAGAATATCCATACGCCGATCAGCAGCAGCATCGGGAACCAGGACACGAAGATGTTCATCAGCAGCGACGGCTCTTCTTCCGGCTTGGCCTCAATGATGACGCCGGCCTTGAGCAGATCGGACACCAGCCAGGGGTCGGAGGGCGAGTACGTGGTGAACTTGCGCCCGTCGTTCCTGACGCCTTTGAGCACGCGACCCTCTATAGTCACCTTGGCGACAGTACCCTGCTTCACCTCGTCGATGAACTGGGAATACTCCATCGACGTAGTCTGATGCTGACGGGCGCTGAACTGGTTGAACACAGTCATCAGCACCAGCGCAATGACCAGCCAGATCGCTACGTTCTTGATGAGATTATTCAAAATTTCTCCTTGTGCCGCGGCGATAAGCCGCGAATTTCCTTGCTCATTCTAAACCCATTTGCTTGTGCTCGCCGCCGAAGGCGCGCGGTTCACGCGGCGGATCGCCTTCCCCTGGCCAGCAGGTACATCTCGCTGGAGCGGTCGCGCGATGCCTTGGGCTTGCGCACCGTCACCGTCGAAAATTCTTTGCCGAGCCGCTTTCTGAACTCGTCGACTCCCGAACCCTGGAACATTTTGACCAGAAAGTTGCCGCCCGGTTTCAGCCGGTCGCGGGCAAATTCCAGCGCCAGTTCGGCCAGCCTCATCGAATGCGCCTGATCCACCAGGCCTACCCCGCTGATATTGGGCGCCAGGTCCGAAATCACAAGGTCGATACGGGCCCCGGCCAGTTCCTTTTCCAGCCGGTGCAGGGTTGCGGATTCGGAAAAGTCGCCGCGAATGAAAGCGACCCCTTCGATCCGTTCCATTTCCAGCACATCCAGCGCAATCACGCGTCCTGCACTGCCCACCAACGGGGCCAGTACCTGCGACCAGCTGCCGGGGGCTGCGCCGAGGTCCACGACGATCATTCCGGGCCGCACCAGTTTGTCCTTCTCCAGCACCTCGATCAGTTTGTAGGCCGCGCGCGAGCGGTACCCCGCCTGCTTCGCGCGCTGCACGTAGGGGTCGGTGACATGCTCGTGCATCCAGGCTTTGCTGGTCCTGGTTCGTGCCATTGCCTACAATTTCCCCTTTGGGAGGATTTCATGGCGAATCAATTGACCCCCGGCGAACGGCGCGCGCTCAAGGCCCGCGCCCACGCCCTCGATCCCGTGGTACTGATCGGCGATCGCGGGCTCACCGCGGCGGTGCTCGAGGAAATCGACCACAGTCTGAACGCGCATGAACTGATCAAGGTCCGCATCGCCGGCGAACACCGCGATGCCAGGTCCAGTATCTTGCGCCGAGTATGCGAAGACCTCGGTGCGAGCGCTGTTCAGCATATCGGAAGGATCCTGTTGATCTACCGCCAGCGTCCCGAGCCGGTCGCCAAACGCCGGGCCAGGCCGGCAAGAAAACCGCGCCGCGCGCTCAAGCGCAGCTTTCAGAACCGCGTTTGACACCCGGGAGTTTCTTGGGGCGCGCCTGCGCGACGCGTGCCTCACGCCTCACGCCTCACGCCTCACGCCTCACGCCTTCAAAGATACTTTACCTCCAGGATCTCGTACTCCTTGATGCCGCCGGGCGCCTTGACCTCCGCGACATCGCCTGAGTACTTGCCGATCAGCGCGCGCGCGATCGGCGAGCTGATGGAGATCTTTCCGTTCTTGATGTCGGCTTCGTCGTCACCAACGATCTGGTAAGTCACGGTTTCGCCGCTGCCGACCTCTTCCAGGTCCACTGTGGAGCCAAACACGCAGCGGCCGTCCGCATCGACATGCACCGGATTGATGATCTGCGCATTGGCGAGCTTGCCCTCCAGTTCGACAATGCGGCCTTCGATGAAGCTCTGCCTTTCCTTCGCCGCGTCGTACTCGGCGTTCTCCGACAGATCCCCGTGGGTTCGCGCCTCCTGAATGGAGGCAATAATTTTCGGCCGCGCCACGGTTTTAAGCTGGTGCAACTCCGCACGCATCAATTCGGCGCCTTTGACAGTCAGCGGGATCTTGTTCATCTCTGGATACCTCTTTGTGCCTGTGCGGCGCAAGTGCCGCCAATAATTGTCTTGCTGAAAGCGTACTTCGTCCGGATAGGTGGCTCAACGCAGCTTCGCGTGCAGGTCCTGCAATGAGTACGCGGTCAGCTCACGCATGTATTGCATGCCCGTACATGCGGCACGCGCGCCGGCAATAGTGGTGTAGTAGGTCACGCGCGCCTGCAGCGCCGAACGCCGGATCGAATAGGAATCCTGGATGGCGCCGCGGCGATCCTCCACCGTGTTGATGATCAGCGCAATCTCGCCGTTCTTGATCATGTCTACCACATGTGGGCGGCCCTCCGCCACCTTGTTCACCGCCGTGACCGGCAGTCCCGCCCCGACCAGCGCGGCCGCCGTGCCGCGGGTTGCCAGCAGCGTGCATCCCAGTGCCGCAAGCGCGCGCGCGGTCTCGACCACCTTGGGCTTGTCGGAGTTGCGCACGCTGATGAAAACCTTGCCCCCGGAGGGCAGGCGCACGCCGGCGGCGAGTTGCGATTTGACAAAGGCTTCGGCAAAAGTATCGGCCACGCCCATTACCTCCCCGGTGGACTTCATCTCCGGCCCAAGGATGGTATCCACGCCCGGGAATTTGATGAAGGGGAATACCGCCTCCTTGATTGCGTAATACGGCGGAACCACCTCGCCCCTGACACCCTGGCTCTCGAGGTTCTGGCCCACCATGCAACGCGCTGCAATCTTCGCCAGCGCCCGGCCGGTCGCCTTGGAGACGTAAGGCACGGTGCGCGAGGCGCGCGGATTGACCTCCAGAACGAATACCACATCGTTCTGGATGGCGAACTGCACGTTCATCAATCCCACCACCTCCAGCGCTTTGGCCATCGCCACGGTCTGCCGGCGCAGTTCATCCTGCAGCTTCTTCGACAGGCTGTACGGCGGCAGCGAGCACGCCGAATCGCCGGAGTGAACACCGGCCTGCTCGATGTGCTCCATGATGCCGCCGCTCAGCACCTGTCCGCCGTCGCACACGGCGTCCACGTCGACTTCGATGGCATCGTTGAGAAAGCGGTCCAACAGCACCGGCGAGTCATTGGAGACCTTTACAGCCTCGCGCATGTAGCGCTCCAGGTCGCGCTGCTCGTGCACGATCTCCATCGCCCGCCCGCCGAGTACGTAGGACGGACGCACCACCAGCGGGTAGCCGATTTCCTGCGCATGCGCCAGCGCCGTCTCGAAATTGCGCGCGGTGCGGTTGGGCGGCTGTTTGAGATCGAGCCGGACCAGCATCTTCTGGAAGCGCTCGCGGTCTTCCGCGCAGTCGATCATATCCGGGCTGGTGCCAATGATGGGCACACCGTTCGCATCCAGATCGCGGGCGAGTTTCAGCGGCGTCTGCCCGCCGTACTGCACAATCACTCCGAGCGGTTTCTCCACCGCGACGATCTCGAGCACGTCTTCCAGCGTCAGCGGCTCGAAGTACAGCCGGTCGGAGGTGTCGAAATCGGTGGACACCGTCTCCGGATTGCAGTTGACCATGATGGTTTCATAGCCGTCTTCGCGCAGCGCCAGTGCGGCGTGCACGCAACAGTAGTCAAACTCGATGCCCTGACCAATCCGGTTCGGCCCGCCGCCCAGCACCATCACCTTCCTGCGCTCAGTCGGCCGCGCCTCGCATTCCTCCTCGTAGGTGGAATACATGTAAGCGGTGCGGGTGTCGAACTCGGCGGCGCAGGTGTCCACCCGCTTGAACACCGGCCGCACGTTCAGCACCCAGCGCCTGGCGCGTACCGCGTCCGCCGTGGCGTTCAGCAGCTTCGCCAGCCTGCGGTCGGAAAAGCCGGCGCGCTTCAGATTCCATAGCGTGTCACGATCGAGATCACCGAAATGCTTGCCTGCGAGGGTCTTTTCCAGACGGATGATGTCCTCGATCTGCGCCAGGAACCAGGGATCAATACGGGTCAGCAACTGCACTTCCTCCCGGCTCATGCCGATGCGCAGCGCGTCGGCCAGGAAAAGGATGCGCTCCGGGCCCGCATCGGCAAGTTCAATCTCGATGGTCTCGCGATCAGCGGTCCTTTCGTCGAATCCGTCGATGCCGGTCTCCAGCCCGCGCAGCGCCTTCTGCAGCGACTCCTGGAAGGTGCGGCCCATCGCCATTACCTCGCCCACCGACTTCATCTGCGTGGTCAGCCGCGAATCGGCCTGCGGGAATTTTTCGAAAGCGAAGCGCGGAATCTTGGTGACCACGTAGTCGATGGTCGGCTCGAAGGAAGCCGGCGTTGCCGCACCGGTAATGTCGTTGCGCAGTTCGTCGAGGGTGTAGCCCACGGCCAGCTTGGCGGCGACCTTGGCGATGGGGAAGCCGGTGGCCTTGGAAGCCAGTGCCGAGGAGCGCGACACGCGCGGATTCATCTCGATGATGACCATGCGGCCGTCCTTCGGGTCGATGCCGAACTGCACGTTGGAGCCGCCGGTATCGACGCCGATCTCGCGCAGGCACGCGATCGAGGCATCGCGCATGATCTGGTATTCCTTGTCGGTGAGCGTCTGCGCCGGCGCGACGGTGATCGAATCCCCGGTATGAATGCCCATCGGATCGAGGTTCTCGATCGAGCAGACGATGATGCAATTGTCATTGCGGTCGCGCACCACCTCCAACTCGAACTCTTTCCAGCCGATCACCGACTCCTCAATCAGCAGTTCGTGGGTAGGCGAGGCATCCAGCCCGCGTTCGCAAATAGCGACGAACTCTTCCTTGTTGTAGGCAATGCCGCTGCCGGTACCGCCGAGCGTGAATGAAGGCCGAATGATGGTGGGGAAGCCGACCATCGCCTGCACCTGCAGCGCCTCCTCCATGCTGTGCGCGATGGACGAGCGCGGGCTCGCCAGGCCTATCCTGGTCATGGCTTTCTTGAATTTCTCGCGGTCCTCGGCCTTGTCGATCGCCTCCTTGGTGGCGCCGATCATTTCCACACCGTACTTCTCCAGCACGCCTTGCCTGGCGAGGTCGAGCGCGCAGTTGAGCGCGGTCTGGCCGCCCATGGTGGGCAGCAACGCATCGGGGCGCTCGACGGCGATTATTTTCTCCAGCATCGGCCAGGTAATCGGCTCGATGTAGGTAACGTCCGCCATTTCCGGGTCGGTCATGATGGTCGCCGGATTGGAATTCACCAGGATGACGCGAAAACCCTCCTCGCGCAGCGCCTTGCACGCCTGGGCGCCGGAGTAGTCGAACTCGCTCGCCTGGCCGATGACGATGGGGCCGGCGCCGATGATCAGTACGCTTTTTATGTCGGTGCGTTTTGGCATTTGCTTTTCACCACAGAGACACAGAGGCACAGAGAAGGCCACATACCTCGAAACTCGACGTATCGAGAGGCATGAGACTCAAGGTATTGCTCCGTACCATAGTCCCTGGCGTCCTGCCCTCCTGGCGCTTCATCTTGAATTTTCTCTGTGTCTCTGTGCCTCTGTGGTTAACGGCTATCGATGCGGCTTGTGTTGTTCGATCATCTTCATAAAGCGGTCGAA
This sequence comes from Betaproteobacteria bacterium, assembly GCA_052387775.1. Classification (GTDB taxonomy): domain Bacteria; phylum Pseudomonadota; class Gammaproteobacteria; order Burkholderiales; family JACQAP01; genus JACQAP01. Next base: position 16,307 of record JBQTIV010000049.1, on the reverse strand, counting down.
CAAGTAGTCGACGTCGTGCGGACCGGGGCTCGCTTCGGGATGGCCCTGGAAGCAGAACGCCGGCTTGTCGGTGCGTTCGAAACCCTGCAGGCTGCCGTCGAACAGGGACACGTGCGTGACCCGGACATTCGCCGGTAACGTGCTCGCGTCTACCGCGAAGCCGTGGTTCTGGCTGGTGATCATCACCCGCCCGCTGTCCAGGTCCTGCACCGGGTGGTTGGCGCCGTGGTGGCCGAATTTCATCTTGATCGTCTTTGCGCCGCTGGCGAGCCCCAGCAACTGATGGCCGAGGCAGATGCCGAACGTTGGAACGCCGGCGTCGAGGAATTGGCGTATGGCCTTGATCGCGTAATCGCATGGCTCGGGATCGCCCGGACCGTTGGACAAGAAAATCCCGTCGGGCCTGAGCGCCAGCGCCTGTTCAGCCGGTGCCTGCGCCGGCAGGATGGTCAGGCGGCAACCGCGCCCGGCAAGCCTGCGCAGGATGTTGTACTTGATGCCGTAGTCGTACGCTACGACGTGATGCTTCGGCGCAATCTGGCTGCCGTATCCCCGCCCCAGCACCCAATCGGTCTGGTTCCATTGGTAGGATTTCGTGCAGCTCACCACCTTCGCCAGGTCCATGCCGGCCAAACCGGGAAAGGCGCGCGCTTCTTTCAGTGCAAACGCCTCGTCCACCCGGCCTCCCATCAGGCAAGCGCTCTGCGCTCCCTTTTCGCGCAGTATCCGCGTGAGTTTGCGGGTATCGATACCGGCAATTGCCGCAACGCCCTGCGCTTTCAAGTAAGCGGACAGGTCCTGACTGCGGCGGAAGTTGCTGGCAAGCACCGGCAAGTCGCGGATCACCAGCCCCGCGGCAAAGACCCCGCCGGATTCAATGTCCTCGGGATTGACGCCAACGTTGCCGATGTGCGGATAAGTCAGGGTAACAATCTGCCGGCAATACGACGGGTCCGTAAGAATTTCCTGGTAGCCGGTGATCGCGGTGTTGAACACGACTTCGCCGGCGGTGTGGGTGTGCGCACCAATGGAAATGCCCCGGAATATCGTGCCGTCGGCTAGTACGAGGGCGGCAGGCTGACGGTCGAGCGCAGGCACTTGAGGCTCCGGGAAAGCGCGTATCGGAAGGGTACTCTACATATGGAAAGCGGGAGAGGCATACGCCTCTCCCGCTTGCATAGTAAGCGCGCATTATAGAGGAAGGGCCGGCGCGATTCAACGCGCAGTCGGTGTTGCTACTTCAGGCCAAGAACATCCTGCATGTCAAACAGGCCGGTCTTCTTCGCGGCCAGACAACACGGGGCGAAGCCACTTGTTGCGGTGAAGACTGACCTTTAGGTCATGTCGGAGCCAAAACGGGCGTCTAGCGCAGTCCGAGCACGTCCTGCATGTCGAATAATCCATGCTGTTTGTCAGCGAGGAACCGCGCCGCTCTGAGCGCGCCGAGCGCAAACGTCGCGCGGCTTGCGGCCCTGTGGGTGATCTCGACGCGTTCGCCGGTGCCGGCGAACAACGCCGTATGGTCGCCGACGATGTCGCCGCCGCGCACGGTGGCGAAGCCTATGGTCGCGGGTTTGCGCTCGCCGGTCACGCCTTCACGGCCATAGACGGCGCATTCGGCAAGCTCGCGTCCCAACGCCTGGGCAATGACTTCTCCCATGCGCAGCGCCGTTCCCGAGGGCGCGTCGATCTTGTGACGGTGATGCGCCTCGATGATTTCGACGTCGTAGCCTTCGTTGAGGACCTTCGCCGTAAGTTCGAGTAGCCTGAACGTCAGATTCACCCCGATGCTCATGTTGGGGGCCATCACCATCGCGACGTCCCGGGAGGCGGCGCGGATCAACTTCTTCTGTTCGGGCGTAAATCCCGTGGTCCCAATGACCATGCGCACGCCGCGGCGGCGGCAAATCTCGAGGTGTTTGAGCGTTGCCTCGGGCCGGGTGAAATCCACCACCACATCACAGCCCTCGAGCGAGCGCTCGAGATCGGCCGAAATCTGCACCCCGCATGGCGCGCCCACCAGTTCGCCCGCGTCCTTGCCGAGAAACGGGCTGTCGGAGCGCTCAAGGGCGGCTTTGATCTGCAAGTCACTGGCCTGCGCCAACGCCTCGAGCAGCGCGCGGCCCATGCGGCCGGCACTGCCCGCGATTGCGATTCTCTGAGGAGTCATCGGAACTCGGCGATTCGAATTCGGGACGCGGGCCCGGATCAGGGATTGGCGGTCTCGGCCGGCGCGCGCGAGAGGTTGTCAGCGGCGATCACGTCGCCATCGATGTACTTGAGTTTGTCGCCTTCGAAGACCACGGTGATCTTGCGCTGCCGGCGCACCTCGCCCACCTTGCCGTTCAGATACACGTAGTCCCAGCGGTTGGCATGAAACACGTCGGCTACCAACGGCGTGCCGAGTATGAAGCGCACCTGCGAGCGCGTCATGTCGGGCTTGAGCTTCGCCACCATTTCCTGGTCGACGTAGTTTCCCTGCTGGATTTCGATCTTGTGGGGCGTCAGCATGCAGCCGGCGAGCACAACGGGCAAGAGCCAGAGAAAGCGCATGAGGTGAACCACGTCATCCGGCGCCAACAGCGTCCGGACACGGTATCCAAGTGGGTTGAAAGTCGCTATGATAAATCACCAATCCCTTCGTGTCAGTCCTGACATGACCACGCCTCACAATCTCAAGAACATCGGACTGAAGGCCACGCTTCCCCGCCTGAAAATACTCGACCTGTTCGAGAACAGCGATGTGCGCCACCTTACCGCCGAGGACGTCTACAAGCTGCTGATGAAGGAACGCATGGAAATCGGACTGGCGACCATCTACCGGGTGCTCACCCAGTTCGAACAGGCGGGCATTCTGATCCGCCATCATTTCGAATCCGGCAAGGCGGTCTTTGAACTCAACCAGGGCGGCCACCACGATCACCTGGTCTGCATCCAGTGCGGACGGGTCGAGGAATTCTACGATGCGGATATCGAACGACGCCAGGTCAAGATCGCTAAGGACCGCGGCTTCACCATCCACGAGCACTCGCTGCAGTTGTATGCCGACTGCATCAAGCCCGACTGTCCCAACCGCAACAAACCCTGAAACTGCACAGCCGGCAAATGCCGTGCGCATCCCCCCGAGCCGGCGCCCATTGTTTGCCGCAGGAGCGGCCGCAGCGTTTCGTTCAGGGCGTCGAATTTCAACGCAACCACACTTAGGAGGCAACCATGGTGGCGCTCGCGAGTGAACCACAGTCCATAGGCAGGGTACTGGATAGCGGTTTCAAGTTGTTCATCAAGGCATTTATGGGCGTTCTTCCCCTATCGCTGGGAGCGGCTGTGGTGCTTGCGGTTCCGAATATCGTCAACGTCGTCATAGGCGGCGCCGAACAGGTGGCGAGCCCGATGCCCGACTTGACTGTTCTGGTCCTGTTCCTGCTCGCGCTGCCCGTTTACATGGTCCTGATCGCCGCTGTGGTGTACCAGCTCGGCGCGGTAGCCGAAATACATGAGGCAGGCAGCGGACCGCCGCTGGAACGCGCAGTGCGGTGTTTACCCTCGCTCATCGTTGCGGCCATCCTCTACGTCCTGGCGATGACCGTCGGCCTGATCCTGCTGATCATTCCCGGCATCATCCTGTCGCTGAGCCTGTCGTTCGCGTTCCTCGCCATCATTCTTGACCGCGAACCAGCGCTGGGCGCCCTCAAACGCAGCCATCGGCTGGTCTGGGGCAACTGGTGGCGCACGCTGGCGGTGGTTTCCGTGCCGGTGGTCATCGTGATGATTCTTTACATCGGGCTGGCGATTGCTTTCGGCGCCACCATCGTCCTGTCGGATAGCAGGCCCGCGAGCGACGTGCTGCTCACGGCAAACCTGATCGAAGTCGCGATCGGCGGCATCACTGCACCCCTGATCTACTCGATCATGATCGCGCAGTACCACGATCTGAAGTTGAGGAAGGAAGGGCGCGATCTTGCAGCACGGCTCGCTTAACGCATGGCCCCGCTGCTTCCTCCCGCCCAGCCTCAGGCCGGCTTCCCGCGGGACGCTTCCCTGAGCTTGCGCAGGCGCTTGCGCAATTCGGCCTCGGTAGAGCTGCTCGCCGGCGGTTCGCCGATGCGGGCGAGGAATTTTTCTGCGAGGCTCCGGCGCAACGGCGTATCGAGCCCGAGCCAGCGCTCTAGCAGATCGTCCAGCAGCTCCCTGTCCCCAGGTGAGAGCCGCGAGGAGGAAGAGCCGATCACACCGTCAAGATCGAGACGGGGCTTAGCGGTGTCGTAGATCAGCAGCGTGCCGGCCGCAAGGTCGCCGATGCGTACCTGGCGCGCGGTGAACATCGCCACAACCAGCCCTAGCACGTAGAACGCTGGCAGTGAATCCACCAGCCTGAAGACATTGCGGATGATCAGCGCGCCGGCAGCGGGGGTAAGTGCGCGTTCGGTGACGATGCGCACCCCTGCCATGCGCTTTCCGGGAGTGCGGCCCCGCATGACAATTTCAAGCAACGGATGGTAGAGAAAATAAATCGCCGCGGCCGGAAGCAGCCCCGCGTACCACGCCAACTTGCCGGCATTCAGCAAAGGCAAGACGAAATCCTCGGCCGGCGATAGCACGCCAAGCAGCACTGCAGACAGCACCAGCCAGGCCAGCGCCAGCAGAAAGCGGATGTGCCAGTCGATCAGGAACGCGTAGCTGCGGCTGCCGATGCCGGCAACCGGCAGTTCGACTTGGGCCGCCTCGGCGGTCTGTGCAACGAGTTTTTCTTCCACGACGGCCTTTCACGACCGCGCTAGCGCGCACCGAATCCCAGCAATTCCGCAGCGTGCTTACGCGTGGTCTCGGTAATCTTCACGCCACCGAGCATGCGGGCAATTTCCTCGACCCGGGAGGCACGGTCGAGCACCGCCACCTGGCTCGCCACGTTGCCGTTGGCAGCCGACTTGCTCACCTGCCACTGCTGGTTGCCGGATGCCGCCACCTGCGGCAGGTGAGTAACGCACATCACCTGATGGCGGCCGCCGAGTTCCTTGAGCATTCTGCCGACGATTTCGGCAGCGCGCCCGCCGATGCCGGCATCCACTTCGTCGAAGATCAGCGTCGGCACGGCAGCCACCTGGCTGGTCACGGTCTGGATCGCCAGGCTGATGCGCGAGAGTTCGCCACCCGAAGCCACCCTGGCCAGCGCCAGCGGCGTGGCGCCGGCGTGGCTTGCAACCAGGAACTCGATCTGCTCCAGTCCATGGGCGTTGCCTTCGCTCAGCGGACGCAGAGCAATCTCGAAGGCGCCGCCGACCATTGCCAGACCCTGCATCGACGCAGTGACTCGCTTGGCGAAATCCGCCGCGGCCTTCCTGCGCGCCGCAGAAAGCTTACTGGCGCGCTCCCGCCAGTGCGCCGCCGCCTGGCTCTCGCGCTGGCGCAGCGCTTCCGCGTCGAACCCGCTCTCCAACTCGGCGAGCCGTGCCTTCATTTTCGCCAGACGGTCCGGCATTTCCTGTGGACTCACCCTGAATTTGCGCGATGCCGTGTGCACCGCATCGAGCCGGGCTTCCAGCTCGCGCAGCCGTTGCGGATCGAGATCCAGGCGGCTTTGATAGTGGCGCAGGTTGTAAACCGCCTCCTGCAATTGGATTTGCGCCGGCTCGAGCGCAGCGAGAATATCTTTCAACCGCGGGTCGAAATCGGTCATGCCGCCGAGGCGCGAATTCACCGAAGCCACCGCGGCCAGCGTGGACACCTCGCCTTCGGACAGCACCTCGAGGCTGAACTGCACCGCTTCGATCAAACTGGCGGCGTGCGCCAGGCGCTTATGCTCCGCCTGCAGTTCCTCCCATTCCTCGGCGCGGAAACCGAGCGCATCCAGTTCCTTCACCTGCCACTGCAGTTGCTCGCGCTCGGTTTCCAGGACCGCGGCGCCGGTCTCCAGCGCCACAAGCTGCTGCCGGAGGTGCTGCCAGGCGCCGAATGCCGCTGCAACTTCGCGCGCCAGATCGGTGGCGCTCGCGTAGCCGTCCAACAGGTCGCGCTGCGCGGCCGCACGCAAAAGCGACTGATGCGCATGCTGGCCGTGGATATCCACCAGCAATTCGCCGATCTCCTTGAGCTGCTGCACGGTGGCTGGACGACCGTTGACGTATGCGCGCGAACGGCCCGAAGTCTCGATCACCCGGCGCAGCAGGCATGCGCCCTCATCACCACCAAGATCAGTGTCCGCCAGAAGAACCGAAACGCCGGGAGCTTCGTCGATCGAGAATTCGGCGCTCACTTCGGCTTTGTCTTTTCCCTCACGCACCTGGCCCGACTCGGCGCGGCTGCCCAGCACCGCGGCCAGCGCGTCGATCAGTATGGACTTGCCGGCCCCGGTTTCCCCCGTAAGCACGGTAAAGCCGGGCTGAAATTCGAGATCGAGCTTGTCAACGATGACGAAGTCGCGGATGCTGAGGCTGCGCAACATGGAGGAAGAAAAAAAACGGGCGGCGATGATTGGATCGTCGCTATAGGGTTTCGCTCCAGTGGAGCTTTTCCCGGAGCATGTGATAGTAGTTGTGGCCCAGCGGATGGAGCAGGCGGATGGCGTGCGGACAACGGCGGACGATTACCTTGTCGCGCACCTGCAGTTCGTAGTGAGAATGACTGTCGAAGTGCGCACGCGCATCCGCGGCCTTGTGGATCAGGATTTCGATCACCGACTCGCTGCTCACCACGATCGGGCGGTTCGACAGCGTGTGCGGACACACCGGGACCAGGCCGATGACGTTCAGGCTGGGATGCAGTATCGGCCCGCCGGAAGAAAGCGCGTACGCCGTCGAGCCGGTAGGAGAGGCCACGATCAGCCCGTCCGAACGCAGGTTGTAGATGAACTGGCCGTCGATGTGCACTTCGATCTCGATCAGGCTGCCGTCTGCGCCCTTGTTCACCGACACGTCGTTGAACGCCAGCACGTCCAGCACCTGGCGTTCGCCGCTCACCACCACCGCCTGCAGCAGCATGCGCGTTTCGGTGATGTAACTGCCGTCGAGGATGGAACCGATGGCCTCGAACATGGTATTCATCGACAGATCGGTGAGGAAACCGAGCCGCCCCTGGTTGATTCCAACCAGCGCCACGTTGTACGGCGCAAAGGTGCGCGCGATGTTGAGCATGGTGCCGTCCCCGCCCATCACGATGGCAACTTCGGCGCTACGGCCGAGGTCTTCGAGCGGCAGCACGGTATGATTGTTCTTGCCGATGTGCGCGGCCGTCATCGGATCGAGCACGATCTTGACGCCGCGTCCATTCAAAAAATCCGCCAGCCGCAGGAGCGGTTCGGCGATCTCGGGGCTCTTGTACTTTCCGATCAGGGCGATGGTCTTGAATGCGCTTGACATGCCCCGAATTAGAGCACATTTCCCCGCGAACCGCCGCTCCCGGAGTCGCTTGCGACGACGGCAACTTCAACCCCGAAAAGCTTTGTAGAATGGACACATGGCAACCAACGAATCCATGCCCAGCGAGCGAGCGCAGATCCTGCTGAAAATGCTGGTCGAGCGCTACATTGCCGACGGACAGCCGGTGGGATCGCGGGCGCTTGCCAGGTTTTCCGGACTCGACCTGAGCCCGGCGAGCATCCGCAATATCATGGCGGACCTCGAAGAACTGGGTTTCATCGCCAGCCCTCACACTTCCGCCGGTCGCATCCCGACCCCGCGCGGCTATCGCTTCTTCGTGGACACGCTGCTCAAAGTCAGGCCGCTCGACCAGGTGGAGATCAACCAGCTGGAGGACCAGTTGCAGCCGGACAACACCCAGAAGCTGGTGTCGCTGGCCTCGCATCTGCTTTCTGATCTCACCCGTTTTGCCGGCGTGGTCATGACGCCCAAGCGCAGGAGTGCGGCGTTTCGCCACATCGAGTTTCTGCGCCTGTCTGAAAAACGCATCCTTTTGATCATCGTGGCGCCCGACGGGGACGTGCAGAACCGCATCATTCTCACTGATCGCGCCTACAAGCCACTGGAACTCGTCGAAGCTGCCAACTTTCTGAATCAGAATTTCGCCGGATTGACTTTCGACGAGATCAAAGCGCGCGTCCAGGATGAATTACGCAAGCTGCGCGAGGACATAACCCTGCTCATGACCCAGGCGCTCGAGGCCGGCACCGAGGTGATGAATCAGAACTCGGAGGATTACGTGCTTTCCGGGGAGCACAACCTATTGCACGTGCAGGATCTGTCGTCAAACATGGCGAGCCTGAGGCGGCTGTTCGACATGTTCGAGCAGAAGACCAGCCTCTTGCAGCTGCTCGACATCAGCAGCCGCGCCCACGGAGTGCAGATTTTCATCGGCGGCGAATCCGGCCTGGTACCGCTGGACGAGTGCAGCGTGGTGACCGCACCCTACGAAGTCGATGGCCAGGTTGTTGGTACGGTGGGCGTGGTTGGCCCCACCCGCATGGCCTACGAGCGCGTGATCCCGATCGTGGACATCACCGCCAAGCTGCTTTCCAGCGCGCTCTCTCAACACTGAATGTTTGCTAGAAAAAGGACGCCCGAGCAAAAACTTCGGGTCGTTGCGCGCGGTACTCGCACTACCTGACGCCCCCCCGCCCACCGCCTCTCGCCTCTCGCCTCGCCCCTCACCCCTCACCCCCGTGTCCTTTCTTCCCGAACCCAGGTTCCAGCACGGTACGATCGGCAGGACCGGCATCCTGCTGATCAACCTCGGGACGCCCGCCGCACCGACCGCCAAGGCGGTCAAACCGTACCTCAAGCAATTCCTGTCCGATCCGCGCGTGGTTGAGATACCGCGACTGGTCTGGTGGCCGATTCTCAACGCCGTCATCCTCAATACCCGGACGAAACATTCCGCCGCGAAGTACGCAAAGATCTGGACCAGGGAGGGTTCACCGCTGAAGATCCACACCGAGAAACAGGCGATGCTATTGAAGGGTTATCTGGGTGCGCGCGTGCTGACCCCGCACAGTGTCTCCTGGGCGATGCGCTACGGCGAACCGTCGATCGGCACGGTCCTGGGCGAACTGCGCAGCCAGGGGTGCGAGCGCATGCTGGTGCTGCCGCTGTACCCGCAGTACGCAGCGAGTACGACCGCCAGCGCCTTCGACGCGGTGTTCGATGCGGTCAAGAGAATGCGTAATACGCCGGCGCTGCGGCTGGTCAAGCACTACCATGACCACCCCGCCTATATCGCTGCGCTGGCAAAAAATATCAACGACTACTGGATGGTGAACGGCCGGCCGGACAAGCTGGTAATGAGTTTTCACGGTCTGCCCCGATTCACGCTGGATCGTGGCGACCCCTACCACTGCGAGTGCCAGGTGAGCGCCAGGTTGCTGGCTCGGGAACTGGGGCTCAAACCGGAGCAATTCTTGGTGACTTTCCAGTCGCGCTTCGGCCGCGCCGAGTGGCTCAAGCCTTACACCATCGATACCATCGCAACGCTGGGCAAGCGCAAGACTTCACGAGTGGACGTGGTGTGCCCGGGATTCGTATCCGATTGCCTGGAAACCCTGGAGGAGATCGGCATCGAAAACAAGGCGGCCTTCCTCAAGGCAGGGGGCGGAGAATTCCACTACATCCCCTGCCTGAACCAGCGTCACGAATGGATCCAGGCGTTGTCCCGCATCGCTACGGAAAACCTGCACGGCTGGGCAGCCACCGACTGGGATCAGGCCCCGGTCCTGCGCGCCGCCGCGGAGAGCCGCGCCCGCGCTATGGCGATGGGCGCGAAAAACTGACCGCTTGGAGCAGCGACGGGCCCCGCTGAAGCTTTGCTTGCACCCCATCTGCGCGACCGTGCCGGCATCGGGTCAGGGTTGAAATAGCCGGGACCAACCCCGATATCGTCAACAGTTTGCGATCAACCTTCAGGAGGAGTTGATGCAGAAGCAGGAAAATGTCGCGGCCGTGCCGCAAAACGACAATGGCGCGGCCTCGCCGATGGCGGAGGACGCGCAAAATGACGCCCGGGCAGTCGAGACCATGCCGGGCATCGAAGAGCTGCTAAAGAGGGCCGAACTCGCAGCCCAGGAACACCACGATGCCTGGCTGCGCGCCAAGGCCGAGGCCGACAACGTGCGCAAGCGCGCGCAGACCGACGTTGCCAATGCCTACAAGTACGCGCTCGAGGGTTTCGCCGGCGAACTGTTGGCCGTACGCGACAGTCTGGAGGGGGCGCTCGCCTCCGGGAACGCCACCACAGATGTGTTGAAAAGCGGCGTGGAACTGACGCTGAAACAGCTGACCAGTGCGTTCGAAAAGTTTTCTATCAAGGAAATCAATCCATTAGGGGAAAAATTCGACCCCCACAAACACCAGGGCATCGGCGTGGTGGAAGCCGATGCCGAGCCGAATACTGTGGTCAGCGTGCTGCAGAAAGGCTACAGCCTCACCGACCGGGTGATCCGCCCGGCGCTGGTAACCATCGCGAAATCGCGGGACGCTGCTTGATTTTCGCGCTGGCAGACCAAATCTTCGCGATCAAGGGCATTCTTACTTTCGAACAAAGGATAGACCATGGGAAAGATTATCGGTATTGACCTCGGCACCACCAATTCCTGCGTGGCCGTGATGGAGAGCGGCCAGCCCAAGGTGATCGAGAACTCCGAAGGCGCGCGTACCACGCCCTCGATCGTCGCCTACATGGAAGACGCTGAGGTGCTGGTGGGTGCTCCGGCAAAGCGCCAGGCCGTAACCAACCCGCGGAACACCCTGTTCGCGGTCAAGCGTCTGATTGGCCGCCGCTTCACCGAAAAGGAAGTGCAGAAGGACATCGACCTGATGCCCTACAAGATCATCCAGAACAGCAACGGCGACGCCTGGGTGGAGGTACGCGGCAAGAAAATCGCGCCGCCCGAGATTTCCGCGCAAGTCCTGGTGAAAATGAAGAAGACCGCCGAGGACTACCTCGGCGAACCGGTCACCGAAGCAGTGATCACCGTGCCCGCCTACTTCAACGATTCGCAACGCCAGGCCACCAAGGACGCCGGCCGCATCGCCGGGCTGGAGGTCAAGCGCATAATCAACGAGCCGACTGCTGCGGCTCTCGCTTTCGGCATGGACAAGAAGGAAGGCGACCGCAAGATTGCGGTGTATGACCTGGGCGGCGGCACATTCGACATCTCCATCATCGAAATCGCGATGGTGGACAAGGAACACCAGTTCGAGGTGCTCTCGACCAATGGCGACACCTTCCTCGGCGGCGAGGACTTCGACCAGCGGCTGATGGACTATCTCGCCGACGAGTTCAAGAGGGACCAGGGAATTGACCTGCGCAAAGACGTGCTTGCGCTGCAGCGTCTCAAGGAAGCGGCCGAGAAGGCCAAAATCGAACTGTCGTCGAGCCAGCAGACCGAGATCAATCTGCCGTACATAACTGCCGATGCCTCGGGACCCAAGCACCTGGCGATAAAGGTCACGCGCTCCAAGTTCGAAAGCCTGGTCGATGAACTGATACAGAAGACAGTGGATCCCTGCCGTATCGCCATCAAGGATGCCGGAGTAAATATCTCGGAGGTCTCCGACGTGATCCTGGTGGGCGGCATGACCCGCATGCCGAAGGTCCAGGAGAAGGTGAAGGAAATTTTCGGCAAGGAACCGCGCAAGGATGTCAATCCAGATGAAGCCGTAGCGATCGGCGCCGCGATTCAGGCCGGCGTGCTGCAGGGCGACGTCAAGGATGTTCTGCTGCTCGACGTCACGCCGCTCAGCCTGGGCATCGAAACCCTGGGCGGGGTGATGACCAAGCTCATCCAGAAGAACACCACGATACCGACCAAGGCGCAGCAGGTGTTCTCGACCGCTGACGACAATCAGACCGCGGTAACGATCCATGTGCTGCAGGGCGAGCGCGAAATGGCCTCCGGCAACAAGAGCCTCGGCCAGTTCAACCTGTCCGATATTCCGCCGTCGCCGCGCGGAATGCCGCAGATCGAAGTCGCCTTCGACATCGACGCCAACGGCATCCTGCATGTCTCGGCGAAGGACAAGGCGACCGGCAAGGAAAACAAGATCAAGATTCAGGCCAATTCGGGTCTGAAGGAAGACGAGATCCAGCGCATGGTGAAGGACGCTGAGGCGCACGCCGACGAGGATCGCAAGGCCCGCGAACTGGTGGAAGCGCGCAACCAATGCGATGCGCTTATCCATGCGGTGAAGAAATCGCTCACGGAGCATGGCGATAAGGTTTCCGCGGACGAGAAGTCCGGCATCGAAGCGGCGATCAAGGCGGCGGAAGAGGCCATCAAGGGGGGCGACAAGGATACGATCGAGTCCGCATCCAAGGCCTTGGCGGAAGCCTCGCACAAGCTGGCGGAGAAGATCTACTCGCAGCAACAGGCGCAGGACGCCGGCGCCCAGCCCCAGCCCGAATCCGGGGCCGCCAAGCCCGAAGACGGCAACGTGGTAGATGCCGAATACGAGGAAGTAAAGGACCAGAAGAAGTCTGCCTGATAGCGTAAGGCGCAAGTCGTGAGGGGTGAGGCGGATTTCCGGCTCACCCCTTGCGTCGTCTGGAAAAGAAATAAAGCGACGACTCTGCCGGGAAGGAATTGAATGTCGAAACGCGACTATTACGAGGTACTCGGCGTCAACCGCGACGCATCCGAAGAGGAAATCAAGAAGGCCTATCGCAAGCTGGCGATGAAACACCATCCGGACCGCAATCCGGACAACCCGAAATCCGAGGGCCTGTTCAAGGAAGCGAAGGAAGCCTACGAGGTGCTTTCCGATAGCGGCAAGCGAGGCGCCTACGATCAGTACGGCCACGCCGGTGTCGATCCGCAGGCGGGAATGGGAGCGGGAGCAGCCGGCGCAGGCTTTGGCAGTTTCGCCGACGCTTTCGGCGATATCTTCGGCGACATCTTCGGTGCGGGGCGCCAACGCTCCAACGTCTACCGCGGCGCGGACCTGCGCTACAACCTGGAAATCTCGCTGGAGGAAGCGGCACGCGGCACCGAGACCCGGGTACGCATCCCGACCATGGAGAAGTGCGAGAGCTGCGGCGGTTCGGGCGCGAAACCCGGCACGCAACCGATGACTTGTCCAACCTGCGGCGGCCAGGGTCAGGTGCGCATGACCCAGGGGTTCTTCTCGATCCAGCAGACTTGCCCGAAATGCCACGGCAGCGGCAAAGTCGTGCAGAGTCCCTGCACGTCCTGCAACGGCGCAGGCCGGGTCAAACGCCAGAAGACGCTGTCGGTCAAGATCCCCGCCGGCGTCGACGAGGGCGACCGCATCCGCCTGTCCGGAGAAGGCGAAGCCGGGGTCAACGGCGGTCCATCAGGCGATCTGTACGTGGTAATCCACATCCGCGCGCACGAGATGTTCAGCCGCGAGGGCAACGACTTGCACTGCGAGATGCCGATCAGCATCACCAAGGCGGCCCTGGGCGGGGAGATCGAGATTCCGACGCTGGACGGTTACGCCAAGATCAGGATTCCGCTGGAGACCCAGACGGGGAAAGTATTCCGTTTGCGCGGCAAGGGCATCAAAGGCGTGCGCAGCAACGCTTACGGCGACTTGCTCTGCCACGTAGTGTTGGAAACGCCGGTAAACCTCACGCCGCGGCAGAAGGAATTGCTGCAGGAACTGGAAGACATCGACGAGCGCGATAGCGGCCGCCACAACCCGCGCGCCAAGAGCTGGATGGACCGTGTCAAGGAATTCTTCGCCGAATAAGAGTCGTGACTTTGAAAAAAAGGGCCGCTGTTGCGGCCCTTTTTCATGCTGACTGGCAGTTTACTTGCGGCGCCAGGTCGTGCCTGCGGGCCCGTCCTCGAGCACGATGCACGCGGCAAGCAATTCGTCGCGTAGGCGGTCGGACTCGGCGTAGTTCCTGTCTTTCTTTGCCTGCGCACGCGCTGCGATCAGTTCTTCGATTCGGGTGATCGTCCAGTCGGCGGGAAGAGCGCCGCGCAAGAACTCTTCGGGATCGCGTTGCAGCAGGCCCAGCACGGCGCCAAGCGACTTGAGCAATGCGGCGGCACTCGCGGACTGGCTGCGATTGACTTCGTTGGCAAGGTCGAACAGCACGGCAACCGCTTCCGGGGTATTGAAGTCGTCGTTCATCGCCGCGTGGAAGCGCGCTGCCCGCGGCCCCTTCCAGTCCACCTTGCCGGCCCCTGCCGGCAGTGCTTTCAGCGCGGTATAAAGTCGGCTCAACGCCTGCCTGGCATCCTCCAGGTGCTGGTCGGAGTAGTTCAGCGGGCTGCGATAGTGCGCGCGTACGATGAAAAAACGCACCACTTCTGCGTCGTACTTTTTAAGGATTTCGCGCACGGTGAAGAAATTGCCGAGTGACTTCGACATTTTCTCGTTGTCCACGCGCACGAAGCCGTTGTGCATCCAGTAATTCACGAACGCGTGGCCGTGCGCGCCCTCCGACTGGGCGATTTCGTTTTCGTGGTGCGGAAACTGCAGGTCCTGGCCGCCGCCGTGGATGTCGAAGTGGCTGCCGAGGAAGCGTTCACTCATGGCCGAGCACTCGATGTGCCAGCCGGGCCGCCCCTTGCCCCAGGGCGAATCCCAGGCGGGCTCGCCCGGCTTCGCCGATTTCCACAGCACGAAGTCGAGCGGATCGCGTTTGTTGGCATCCACTTCCACCCGCTCGCCCGCGCGCAGTTCGTCCAGCGTCTTGCCGGACAGCTTGCCGTAGCCGGGGAATCTATGCGTCGAGTAATAGACATCACCGTTCGGCGCCTGGTAGGCCAGTTCCTTGTCGATCAGTGCGCCGATTAGTGCGACCATCTGCGGGACATTGGCGGTGGCACGCGGTTCGACGTCGGGGTTCTGCACGCCGAGCGCAGCCGCGTCCTGGTTCATCGCCTCGATGAAGCGCGCGGTCAACTTCTCGATGGGTTCCTTGTTCTCGGCGGCGCGCTTGATGATCTTGTCGTCGATGTCGGTGATATTGCGCACATACATGGTGTCGAAGCCGTCGGTGACCAGCCAGCGTTTGACCACATCGAAGACGACCATCACCCGCGCGTGGCCAAGATGGCAGTAGTCGTAAACGGTCATCCCGCACACGTACATTCCCACCTTTCCGCCGAAAATCGGGGTAAAAGTCTCCTTGGCGCGTGTGAGCGAGTTATAAATCTTCAGCATCGGGATTCGTTGCGGGTCGGGTGCACGGCGCCGTCCAACGGGCCCGGCAGGCCCGGGCGTTCTCGGATTGTCGAACAGGGCGCCCTGCTGATAGAATCTACTATTATTTACAATAACCTACCGTTCCTTATTGAGGTAAAGCTTAGCACATGAACCGATTGCAAACCGCAGCGCTTGGCGCCATTCTGCTTGCACTGCAGTGCGGATTGGCGTCCGCCGACAACTACGCCGACGCCAGCCGTTTGTTCAAGCAGGGCAATCATGCGGCCGCGTTGGAAAAGATCGAGGCCGTGATCGCAGCCAATCCGCGCGACGCGCGCGCACGCTTCCTCAAAGGCGTGATCCTCACTGAGCAGAACAAACCGAACGACGCCATCAAGGTGTTCACGGCGCTGACTGACGATTACCCGGAATTGCCCGAACCCTACAACAATCTTGCCGTCCTGTATGCCTCGCAGGGGCAGTACGACAAGGCGCGCAAAGCGCTCGAGATGGCGATCCGCACGCATCCGAGTTACGCCATCGCGCACGAGAACCTCGGTGACGTGTACGCCAAGATGGCGAGCGAAGCCTACGACAAGGCATTGCAGCTGGACCGCGGCAATGCCGCCGCGCAAACCAAGCTAGCGATGATCAAGGATCTGTTCTCCAGCAGCGTGGTGCCGGGCAAGGGGACTTCGCAGGCGGGCGTGTCCGAGGCGACGATTGCGGCCACGGCGACATCGACCCCAAAGGACAAGAAACCACCGTCGCCAAAGCCGCCTGCACCGGGCAAGGCGGAATCGGAGGCAGTGCTCTCTGTGGTGATGGAGTGGGCCAGGGCCTGGTCCACGCAGGACGCGGATGCGTACCTGGCGCACTACGCGCCCGGCTTCCTGGTACCCGGCGGCGAGCCGCGCGCGACCTGGGAAGCCACGCGGCGCGATCGAATCACCAGGCCGAAATCGATCGAAGTCACGGTGGGCTCGCCGAAAGTCTCGTTTGACGCGAACGGCCTGGCTATCGTGAGCTTTCGCCAGGGTTACAAGTCCGACACGCTGAACACCTCCGGGGCCAAGACGCTGACGCTGTTGAAGAACGACGATCGTTGGCGGATCGTCCAGGAAAGGATGAACTAAGTGTCCTGTTCCGCTAATTCGCGGCTGAAAACCCGACGAGAATCGGCGCCATGCTGTGTTACGAGTCCTCGCCGTGCGTGTCGGAGCGCGGAAGAGGGGCCCCTCT
>JBQTIV010000048.1:0-6105 GCA_052387775.1 Betaproteobacteria bacterium | reverse complement strand
TGTTCAGCGAGATCTCGGACCTAGAGAAGCGGTCCCTGGCGTCGAAGTATCTTCACTTCCACGTACCCAAGCTGTTTTTCATCTACGACTCCCGCGCGGTCGAAGCAATGCGCGAGTTCTCGGATGTCCTGCCCCGAGCTGGGCGCACAGACGGGACTGGCGACAACGAGTACCGGAAGTTCGCGGAGAAGTGCTCCGCCCTGGGCGCGCATTGCACGAACGAATTTGGTCTGTGCCCCCTTCCGCGGCAAATCGACAACCTGCTGCTCAAGGTCAACGAACGTGAGGCCTAACCCGGCGCTCAGCGGCGCAGGCGAGCAAGCGCAGCGCCGCTTGCCTGCGTCCGCTGGAGCGCCGTCGTTGGCGACCGACAAGCAGTAGTGCGTATCTGGAGCCTGCATCCGAAGTACCTCGACGCCCGCGGGCTGGTTGCTTTGTGGCGGGAAGGCCTTCTTGCCCAAGCCGTACTGAAGGGAATGACAAAGGGCTACGTCAATCATCCTCAACTTCTCCGGTTTCAGGAGAGATCTTCTCCCGTCGGTTTCATTGCCGAGTACTTGCGGGGCGTTCACGGAGAGGCAGTGAACCGCGGTTACCTTTTTGCGGTTGCAAAGATCAGTCGCTCCCAAGCGCCCGGCTGTCTCACTGTTACGCGCGGCCAGCTCGAGTTCGAATGGCGTCACCTTATGCAGAAACTGAGGGCGCGCGATCCGGAGTGGCGGGCCCGGCTGGCGACAGTCAAAACGCCGCAGCCGCACCCCCTGTTCCGGGTCGTGCGTGGCAACATTGCGGATTGGGAAAAGGACGCGAGCACGTCAGGCGATCCATCGCGGCGGAAGCGACAATAGCGGCGCACCGCTGAACGGTGACGGTGGACTACGCGCCCCGGCTGCTCGCTATTCGACGGAAGTTTGGCTCGTCGTCGTCTCGGGATAACCAAGAAATCCAAGCTTTCTCATGGTGTCTGTCGTGAAACTGATCGGCGCGGGCAACATTGAAATGCGTCGCGGAGGCAGGATGCTACGACCCCTGATGATTCTCGGCGCGCTGCTGTTGCCGGTCGCCGTGTGCGGCGCACAGCAGCCGCCCGCGCCGGAGGAGTACCCAACCGCGTGGGAAGTGCCGCCGGGCGATCCGCTCGAACACATGACCGCCGGGTACGCGAAGGTACTGTGCTCGGCACTGTTCATCACCGGCCGTGATCTCGCAACGGCTGCTGAGGAGGACGGATTCTTCGTGTCGCCTCGTGCCGAGCGGCGGCTGGTTGTGAAAACGGTCGTGGATCGACAGGTGCATGCCGTGCACCTGACGTTGCCCAGCGGGGTCACGCGCACCGCCCGGCTTTACCCGGACCAGGGATGCGTCACGCTGCCGCGTGGTGCGGATTCGGTTTTCTTTGCTCCTGTGAGAGTCAGATCGTCGCTGCCCGACCCGGCGACGCAACCGTGGCCGATGGGAGACCGGCTTCCTGATACGCCGCTTGCGCCCGAAGTCAATGTCGCGAACGTGGCCGCAGCTGTCGCGGCGGCATTCGATCCTGCGCAAGCGCTTACGGCTGCGTTCGTGGTGGCGTACAAGGGACGCATCATTGCCGAGCGCTACCAGCGCGGACTCGACCACACGACAAGGCTACCGAGCTGGTCGATGGGCAAAAGCGTCGCCGCCACACTCATGGGCCAGCTCGTCCATGAAGGCGTGTATGACCTTTGGTCGCCGGCACCGGTGGACGAATGGCAGCGGCCGGACGATCCCCGGCGCGCCATCCGCGTTGCCGACCTGCTGCGGATGTCGAGCGGTCTACGCTTCGTCGCTCCGCAGGACCCGGACTACGATCCTTCGCGAGGCTATCCCGACCACCTCTACATCTACACCGGCGCGAGCGACTCGGTGCGCTGGGCCGTCACCCGTCCGCCGCAATGGCCGCCCAATACGGTCGGGCGTTACCGCAATTCCGATCCGCTGGTGGTGAACTATCTCATCAGGAAGGCAGTCCTCGCCCGCAAGCAGGAATACCTTTCCTATCCGCAGCGGCATCTGTTCGACCGGCTCGGAATCCGCAACATGCTTGTGGAGGCCGATGCGTCCGGCAACCTTGCTTTTCAAGGTTACGACCTTGGAAGCGGGCGCGACTGGTTGCGCCTGGGGTTGCTATATCTGCAGGACGGCATCTGGAACGGCGAGAGGATTCTGCCCGAGGGGTGGACGAATTTCGTGCGCACGCCGGCGCCGGCGTGGTCCAGGCCAGTTTACGGCGGATTCTTCTGGCTCAACCGCACCAAGAGATGGCCGGTGCCGGAGGACGCCTACTTCATGGCAGGCGCCGGCGGGCAGTATGCGATCATCATCCCCACGCACGACCTGGTGGTCGTGCGCCTTGGTCACTACAAGGGCGCGGAAGCGGGCGACAAGGCCTTGCGGCGCGCGCTCGAACTGCTGATGGAAGCGGTACCGCAGCTGCGTGATCCCTGGCAACCACCATCTGACAACCGATAATCTGTGACGACCGACCGTGCAGCCATGGCGTTCGCACACCGGCTTGCAAGTCGCGAAGATCTACCGCAGATCGTTGCAATCTACAACTCGACGATTCCTTCACGTCAGGTCACTGCCGATATCGAACCCGTTTCGGTGCAGAGCCGGCTGCACTGGTTCGAGGAGCATTCGGCGGAATTTCGTCCGTTGTGGGTGGTCGAGGCCGAGGGTCGGATCGCGGGTTGGCTTAGTTTTTCATCTTTCTACGGGCGCGCGGCGTACAACAGGACGGCGGAACTCAGCGTCTACGTTCATGCCGACCTCAGAAAGCGGGGCATCGCATCGTTCTTGCTTACGCAGGCTTTCGCTCAGTCGCCGGGTCTCGGAATCGACACTTTGCTCGGGTTCATCTTCGGCCACAATTCGGCGAGCCTGGCGTTGTTCGAGAAATTCGGCTTCCGCCGCTGGGGCGAGTTGCCGAAAGTGGCCTTGCTCGACGGGATGGAGCGTGATCTGGTCATCGTCGGACGGCGGGCTACGTCTTCGGCTACACTTGCGTGAACGACGTCACGGCGGTGGAGCGGTTGAAATCCGACCCGAGCTTTGCTCAATGGACGCGCGCCAGGAGCTTCGATGGCTTCGGGCCGCTCGGCCCAGTGCTCGTCACGGATGTGATCCCGGCAGAACTGGCGGTTCGCACGTCCTCCAACCGTTATATATGACACATCTTTCACGCGACGCAGCATGAAGATCGCTGTTGTCGGCGCCGGAGCGATCGGAGGATACCTGGGCGTCAGGCTGGCTCACGCGGGCGAGGACGTTACGTTCATTGCGCGCGGCGCCAATCTCGCGGCCATTCGCGCCGGCGGAATGAAGCTGATCCTGGAGGACGGCAGCCAACTGCGTGCCGAGGGCGCGCGCGCATTCGAGACGATGAGCGATGCGGGCCCGCAGGATGTCGTGCTTTTGACGCTCAAGGCGCACCAGGTCGCGGCGGTCGCTCCCGATCTGAATCAACTCTGCCGCGCGACCACCAGCGTCGTCACCATGCAGAACGGAATTCCATGGTGGTACTTCCATAAACACGGCGGGCAGTACGAGGGAACGCCGGTCGTCTCAGCCGATCCCGACGGCAGCATTGCGCGCAGCATCGATGCCGCGCGAGTGATCGGCAGCGTCGTGTATCCGGCTGCGAACCTGGTGTCCCCCGGAGTGGTCCGGGTGGTCGAGGGCAACCGCTTTACGCTGGGTGAGCTGGATGGCTCGACCACGCCGCGTATCGAGGCCGTCTCCGCGAGCTTTACCAAGGCCGGTTTCAAAGCGCCGGTTTCGAAGGACATCCGTAGCGAGATCTGGCTCAAGCTCTGGGGCAACCTGAGCTTCAATCCGGTCAGCGCGCTGACGCATGCCACACTGGTGGACATCTGCCAGTTCCCGCTTACTCGCGACCTGGCGGCGCAGATGATGGCCGAGGCGGAGGCCATCGCCAAAAAGCTCGGCGTCACCTTCCCGGTGAGCATCGAGCGCCGGATTGCCGGTGCTGAGAAGGTCGGCGCGCACAAGACTTCGATGCTGCAGGACGTCGAACAGGGCAGGCCGATCGAAATCGAGGCGCTGGCCGGCTCGGTGGTCGAGCTGGGTAAATTGACCGGGACGCCGACGCCGCACATCAGCGCCGTGTACGCGTGCGCAAGCCTGCTGGCGAAGTCGCTGAATGCCCGGCACGCGAAGCTCAGCCTCGAAAGTTAGGCACTGCCCCATTTCAAATTTGCGAAACAAATACAGGATCGCCGAAATGAGCAGCCCGCCTGCAACTGTGCTCGATGTTCTGGAATCCGGCGCGCCCGGCGCTACAGCCCTGAGCATGCCCGGTGGCGCGCCGCTCACATATCGGGCGTTGCGCCAACTCGCGCGCGATACGCTGAGTGCGCTCAATGCGATAGGGATCGGCCGCAACGAGCGCGTAGCGATCGTCCTCGATAACGGTCCGGAGATGGCCGCCGCGTTCTTGAGCGTCGCGGCGGGTGCGACCGCGGCACCGCTGAATCCGGGATACCGGGCCGACGAATTCGAGTTCTACCTGACAGACTTGAACGCCAGGCTGCTGATCGTCGAGCAGAACAAGACATCCCCCGCCATCGATGTCGCGAACAAGCTCGGCGTTCCCATCGCGCGGGTTGCGACCGCGCGCGAACGGGGTGCAGGCAGCTTCACGCTCATCTTCGCGGAAGGACAAGCCGCATCGCTGCCGCCGCGCCCGGGCCCGGCTTCTGCGGACGACATCGCGCTGGTTCTGCATACCTCCGGAACGACATCGCGCCCGAAGATGGTGCCGCTCGGGCAGCGAAACGTATGCGCATCGGCGCGCAACGTTCGGCAGACCTTGGCACTTACCGCTTCAGATCGCGGGCTCAACATCATGCCGCTGTTCCACATTCACGGCCTGATCGCGGGCATCCTGGCGCCGCTCTCGGCCGGAGGAGAAGTGTGCTGCACGACTGGCTTCAACGCTCTGAAATTCTTCGCCTGGATGGCCGAGGTGCATCCCAGCTGGTATACCGCGGTGCCGACCATGCATCAGGCGATACTGTCTCGCGCCGCGAACAACGGCGACGTGATCAAGGCCAATCCGCTGCGCTTCATCCGCTCGTCTTCGTCGTCCATGCCGCCGCAGGTGATCAGGGAGCTCGAAGCGGCGTTTTTCGCACCCGTCATCGAGTCCTACGGCATGACGGAAGCCGCGCACCAGATGGCCAGCAATCCGTTGCCGCCGGAAGTGCGCAAGCCTGGAACCGTGGGCGTGCATGCCGGGCCGGAGGTGTGCGTAATCGACCTGGACGGCAATCCGTTGCCGCCAGGGGTAGCCGGAGAGATCGCAATTCGTGGCGACAACGTAATGTCCGGCTACGAGAACAATCCAAAGGCCAACGCCGAGGCGTTCACCAATGGCTGGTTTCGCACCGGCGACCAGGGGGTGATGGATGCGGAAGGCTATCTGACCATCACCGGCCGCTTGAAGGAGATCATCAATCGCGGCGGGGAAAAGATCTCGCCGCGCGAAGTGGACGAGGTACTCATGGATCACCCGGCGGTTCAGCAGTGCGTCACGTTTGCCGTTCCGCACGACAAGCTGGGCGAAGACGTTGCCGCGGCCGTAGTGCTGCGGGATGGCGTGCAGGCGAGCGAGAAAGATTTGCGGGAGTTCGCCGCGAAGCGCATGGCGGACTTCAAGGTTCCGCGCAAGATACTCCTCGTCGCCGAGATTCCCAAGGGCGCGACCGGGAAACTGCAGCGCATTGGACTCGCCCAGAAGCTTGGGCTGGCGCCGGAAAAGGCGAGCTAGTACCTATTGCGCTGTGCATCCCGGGCATTGAAGGCCTCGGCCCAGGCGGCGGTTGCCGCGATGACCTCCTTGCGAACCGCGTCACCATCCGCGCGCGCCACGGCGCCCGTCAGCAACAGAAACGTAGCATCGAGTCGGCGAAGAATCGTTGAAACCGCGACGAGTGTTCTGTGCCGGGTGCTGTCTGATGGCTGCTGCAAGACGGTGTCGAAACGTTGTGAAGTTGGCATGCCCGCTTTTCCTTTGCGTACCTTTGCGGCCTTTGCGTTAAACAGGTCTGACTCTGCGCA
>JBQTIV010000047.1:0-16740 GCA_052387775.1 Betaproteobacteria bacterium | reverse complement strand
GAAAGAAGTCAAGATCGGCGTCATCTTCGACTACACTGGGCCGGTCGCCGCCGGTGGTTCGCAGGCCGCTGCCATCGGCACCAAGATCGCCATCGACATGATCAACGAGCGCGGTGGGGTCGAGGGCTACACGATCAAGGCCCTCTATGCCGATGCCCAATCCAAAGCCGAGGTGGCGATCAACGAGGCGATCCGGCTGCTCGATCAGGAGAACGTCGACCTGGTTATGGGCGTGTTCTCCAGCGCGCACTGTGTGCCGATGGCGCAGAAAGTGGATGCGGCCAAGAAGTTCATGTGGGCCAATGTGTGCACCGCCTCGACCGTGTTCAAGGGCAAAAACCTGCGCTACGTCTTCCGCCCGCAAGTGCACACCGATCAGTTCGGCCTCGCCTCGTGCAGCCTGTTGAACGAAACCGCCAAGACCCGGTTCAACAAGGACCCGAAGGACCTGAAGGTCGCGATCATCTATGAGGACGGCCCCTACGGCGCGGGCGTGGCGGCCGGCAACGAAGAGACGTGCAAGAAGTTCGGGATGCAGATCGTGCTGAAGGAAGGTTACTCTGCGACCGCTCCCGACCTGTCCAGCCTGGTGACTAAGCTGCGTCGCGCCCGCGCGGACGTGATCCTGCACACCGGCTACAACCCGGACATCACGCTGTTCTGGCGGCAGGCGCGCGAGCAGGGATTGAGGTGGGCGGCGCTGATCGGGCACGGCGCCGGTTATGCGCAGTTCGACAAGCTGCGCGACTCACTGGGCAAGGATTCCGAATTCGTACTGGACGTGGACCCGGTGCCCGCGCAACTGCTCGATCCCAAAAGCCTTGCCCCGGGACTGGGCCAGCTCACGCAGGAGATGGTCAAGCGTTACAGGGCCGAGGTCAAGGTCGACGAGCTGCCGCCGCACGTCTCGATGGGCTTCAACCAGACCTGGATCTTTCTCACCGATGTGCTGCCCCGCGCGATCAAGAAATACGGCGGGGTGGATCCGGAGGCGCTGCGCAAAGCTGCCCTGGATACCGACATCCCGGACGGCGGCACGATCCAGGGCTATGGCGTGAAGTTCCATCCACCTGGTCATGAGATGTCCGGCCAGAACGAACGCTCCTCACCGGTGGTAATCCAGTACATCGGCGGCGACAGCAAGATCGTCTGGCCGGCGCGGTTGCGCACTGCGGAGCCGGTGTTGCCCTGGCCGAAGACGCACGGCTATTCGAACCAATGATGCCGTGAAAGCCGTGAATATCGTGAATGTCGTAAATACCGTAAAAGCCGTGAGTACCGTGAATTTCGTGAATATCGGGAATGCCTAACGGCGAAGGTCAATCGGTGACGAGCGACGCGTTCCCGGCAGGCCACAGCAGTCGAGGCCAGTAACCGTCGAAAACAGCGGTTGCGTCTTGTGTTGTTACGGAATTCACGATATTCACGACATTCACGACATTCACGACATTCACGGCATTAACGGAACTTCAATGTTAGCAGTCAGCGCATTGACAAGGATGTTTGGCGGCTTCACGGCCGTCAACAACGTTTCCTTCGAGGTGAAGGAGGGCGAGATCCTGGGATTGATCGGTCCGAACGGCTCGGGCAAGAGCACCACGTTCAATCTCATCGCCGGCGCCCTTGCACCGACCGCAGGATCGGTCCGCTTTCTCGGCCGCGAGATCGGCGGTTGGCAACCGTACCGCGTGGCGCATGCCGGGATCGCGCGGACCTTCCAGATCCCGCGCCCGTTCCGCCGCCTGTCAGTTATCGAAAACGTCGCGCTCGCCGCGCATTACGGACAAGCAGATCGCCCGTCTCGCGAACAGGCATTTTCCCAGGCAAGTGAGATCCTCGAGCTTGTGCGTCTGCATGCCGAACCCGGCTCGCGCGTCGAGAACCTCGGCGCTGCGGGACTGAAGAAGCTGGAACTGGCGCGCGCGCTCGCCACCAGGCCCAAGGTGCTGCTGGCTGACGAGTCGCTCGGCGGGCTCGACGAGCAGGAGATGAACCAGGCCGCCGACCTTCTCGCGGAGATTCGAAAGCAGCGCGGCATCACCATCGTCTGGGTGGAGCACATCATGGGCGTGCTGATGCGGGTGGTGGATCGCTGCGTGGTACTGGACCACGGTGAGGTGATCGCGCAAGGAAGACCCGAGGAGGTAGCGCACGACCCCAGGGTGATTGAGGTCTACCTGGGCACCGACGCCGGCGACGTGCAGGCGACTGTGGCCGCGAGGAGCCGGTGATGCTCGCGTTACGCAATATATCCGCGGGCTACGCCGGTTTCCAGGCACTGTTCGATGTGAGCCTCGAGGTCAAAGCAGGGGAAACCGTCGCGGTGATCGGGCCGAACGGTGCCGGCAAGACCACACTTCTAAGAGTCATCTCGCGGCTGATCGGCGCGACCGCGGGCGAGATGACCATGGAAGGCCGGCGACTGAACGACGTGGCCTCATACGCGGTGGTCAGCCATGGAATCGCGCATGTGCCGGAGAACCGGAGACTGTTTCCGAAGCTCTCTGTCGAGGAGAATCTGCGAATGGGTGCGTTCGTGCCGCAGGCGCGCGCGCATTTCGAAGAGCGGCTCGCACGCGTCTACAAGTTGTTTCCGCGAATGCAGGAACGCCGCCATCAGCTTGCCGGAACGCTTTCCGGCGGTGAGCAGCAGATGTGCGCGATCGGTCGTGCACTCATGTCCGGACCGAAATTGCTTTTGCTCGACGAACCCTCAGCGGGACTGGCGCCCGTGGTCGTGCAGTCGATTTTCGACACGGTACGGCGAATGAGTGCTGAGGGCTACACCGTGCTGATCGTCGAACAGAACATCCGCCAGGTGCTCAAAATCGCCAGCCGCGGTTATCTGCTGGAGACCGGGCGCATCCGCGCTGCAGGAACGGCCGCGGAGCTGCTCGACACTGACGAGATCAAGAAGGCTTACCTCGGAATCTAGGCAATGGAATTGTTCGACGTCTTTTTGCTGGAAGCCATCATCAACGGCGTGCTGCTGGGCGGCATTCTGGCGCTGCTGGCGCTGGGGCTGAACCTGGTTTTCGGCGTCATCGACGTGGTGTGGATCTGTTACGCCGAACTGATCATGATCGGCATGTACGCGGCGTTCTACCTGCACGTGGACTATGGCTGGCCGCTGTGGCTGGCCTTCCCTGCGTGCATCGCGGTGGTCTCCGCGTTGGGCGTGGCCTTGCACCACTTCGTGATCCGCCCGGTGCTTAGCGCCGAGCCGATCAACCAGTTGCTGGTCACCGGCGGCGTGCTGTTTTTCCTGCAGGGCGCGGCTACGCTGGCATTTGGCGTCGAGTTCAGGAACATTGGCGTAAAACTGCCGACCTTCGAGCTGGGCGGGATGTTCCTGAGCCTGGCGCGGCTGACGGCGTTCCTGATCGCGCTCGCAGCCATGATCGGCGTCTATCTGTTCCTCAAGCGCACTTACCTCGGCACCGCGATCCGTGCCATTTCGCAGGACCGCGCGATCATGCCGCTGATGGGCGTGAACCCGAGCCGCATCTTCCTCATCACCTCCGCGCTGGGCGGCGCGCTTGCCGGAATCGCTGCCTGCCTGCTGGTGCTGCAATATGATATCCATCCGGCAATTGGATTGTCGTTCGGGCCGATCGCCTTCCTGGTTTGCGTACTCGGCGGGCTGGGAAACATGATTGGCGGCTTCCTCGCGGCGTTCATCTTCGCGCAGTTCATTTCCGTAGGCGGGTACTTCTTCCACCTTGAATGGGGCTATGTGCTGGCCTTCCTGTTCTTCATCGCGTTCATGTTCTGGCGGCCGCAAGGCCTGCTGGGAGGCAAGTCATGATGCGCAGCTTGCCCTGGATCGGTATTGCGCTGCTGGCGGCCACGCCGCTTACCGGGATGGGCAACTACCCGTTGCACCTGTTGATCATGTGCCTGCTATGGGCGTTTGTTTACACCAGCTGGGCGCTGATGGGACGACTCGGGATGACCAGCCTCGGCCACGGTGCTTTTCTCGCCATCGGCGCGTACGGGGTCGTGATGGCATGGAATCTTTTCGGGCTCTCGATCTGGCTGTCCCTGCCGGCATTGCTGTTGGCTGCCGCGCTGATCGCGTTCCTGATCGGCTATCCGTGTTTCCGCCTGAAAATCGTTGGCCACTATTTTGCGCTGGTCACCCTCGCCCTCGGCGAGATCGCGCGCATGGTCATCGTCGCGCTGCGCGACCAGACTGGCGGTTCGCTCGGCGCCACGCCCGACACTGCGCTCGCGGATGCGTCGTGGTCGCTAACGGCGTTGCAGTTCTCCTCCAAGTTGACGTGGTTCTATGTGATCCTCGGCTTTTGGTTGTTCGGGCTGTGGGTGTGGACGCGGGTGGATCGCTCAATGGCGCGGCTGGCGCTGGAGGCGATCAGCCAGGAGGAAGACGCCGCCGCCTCGATCGGCATCGATGTGACCCGGCTAAAGCTTGGCGTGACGGTGATATCGGCAACGATGACTTGTCTGGGTGGCGCGCTATACGCGCAGTACCAGCTCTATGTAAACCCGGAGACGGTTTCGGGAATCGGGGTGAGTCTGCAGATGGTATTCGGCGCGATCGCCGGCGGGATGTTCGTGCGCCTCGGACCGACGGTCGGCGCGGTGTTCACGCTGCTGCTCGCCGAAGTGCTGCGGCTCGCGCTCGGCCACGATATCCACGGCCTGGATACCACGCTTTACGGCCTGATGCTGGTGCTGTTCATCATCTTCCTGCCGAAGGGCATCCTTGGCGCGGCAAGCGAAGCCTGGAACAGGCGCCGTGCGAAGCCCGCCGCCACGGCCTGATTACCAATAATTCAGCACTCACCGCTGAGGACGCAGAGGACGCAGAGGAAGGGCAGGAGGAAAAAAGCATACGAGGGTAAGAAGCTCCAATTGACGAATGTTCCAGAAAAGTCGAAATTGGCGGCAGATATTCGCGAAAAGTGACCGCGTTTCTATCTCCCATTCGTTTTTCCTCGCTTTTGTTTTTCCTCCGCGTCCTCCGCGTCCTGCGGTGAGTGCTTTAAGTTTGGAGGAGACGTTCGACGGCGACGCCGCGGAGGTCCATTTCGTATTCGAGTTCCTCGATCGGTGGCCGGCAGTAGTGCCAGGTCAGTCCCGCGCCGTTGCCGGTTCGCGGCAGCAATTCCCCCGCAAGCAGGTGATGAATGTCGTGCACCGTATACACCTGTACCGCGGTAGTTTCACGCCACGAAGCGCCCAGGCCGGCAAGACGGTCCTGCATCTTCCCGAGCACGAAGCGGGCCTTTACCGTCAGTCCGGAGGCAGAAACGTCACCGCGCGCGACGATATCCCCCGGAAATGCGCCGCCGTCGGGCCACTCGCCGCTGCCGGCGACGACGAAGTTCGCGCCGCCATGATCTACGGGCACGGTGTAGCAGAACGCGTAGAAGCAGGGTTGCGGGGGCGGCGAAATCTCTGGCGCGACATTCGAGCGGGCTACCGGGTTCAGGCCATCGCGGAACAGGGTCCAGCGCTTCAGTATTTCGACGTAACCTTCGTTGAACGTCTTGAACCCGGCTATCGTCAGAGGTGCGGGAGAGCGCAGCTCGGCGGCGCACAGCGCGGTGCGCGGCCTGCCGAGTGACGAGAGGTGGGCTTCGATCGCGGCGAATCCCTGCATGACCGGCAGCGGCTGCGCGAAGCGCACCCGCTCGATCGCATAGCCTTGCAATGCCTTTACTCCCTGAGAGTAGGGGAAACCGCCCCTCAGGAACGAGTACCCGCCGTCGGGAAAATGGATCAACTCGGCCATTGCGCCCCTTGTTTCGAGTACGCAACTGTACCGCGAGCGCCGGTCGCCGCGCGAGAGCTCAGTTCTTGGGCGGCTTCGGCGGCGGCGCTGGTTTCTTACGAGTCGGAAACTGGGACGATGCCTGCCACATATAGAAGGTGACGGGCGGGGAAGCGGCCAAGACGGAGCCCTTCTCATCCACCACCAATGCTTTCAGCTCGTGTTCGCCCCGTTCGATACCTTCCAGCGCGATTGTCGTGCTGTCGGTATCCGTGCCGGCGGGTTCGCCATCCAGCAGCAGTCGAATGCGCTGACCGCCGGCGAGACTGGCTCGCACCATCACCGTAACGTCGCCGGAATTGTCGTGAAGCGTTTCCTCATGTCGCGGGCTGATGATCGCGATGTCCGCCGCGATACTGGCGGTTACGGCAAGCCACAATGCCGCGGGCACGCCCAGGAGGCGAACGCAGGTTCGGGCGGATAACAGGTATCGGATCATCGCAACCCCTTCTATCCATCGACAAAGCGCAGTGTGACATGCTCGTTTACGTGGGGTCTTGATGGAGGTCAAGACTCGCGAAGGGTTCGAGCAGTTCCGTAAGTGTCCAAACTTGCCTGGGCAAGTTTTGCATTAGATTCAGCCTCAGCGTGTGTAAACTGGCGGCGCATCGCCAAAGTTGGTCGGCGTTCGAAAGGTATCGTTCAAGCCTGGAGCGCAACTTGCCTATTGGAGCAGACCATGCGAGTGCTGAGAGCCCTCGGAGTTATTGCTGTTTTTTTCGCCATGCGCCTGTCAACGGCGATCGTCGTGATCGACGGCACCACAGGCGGTATTGACCAAGGGCACAGTCCAATAGAACGGCAAAGCGCCTTCGGCAATTTCGTACATGACGAACAACGGAGTTGAAGCATGCAGCGTGTAGCCATCGCCGGTCTCGGCGCGATAGGCAGGGCGGTCGCGCGAAAGCTCGATGAGGGCATCGCCGGATTGATGCTGAGCGCGGTCGCCGTACGCGACCCCGCCGCTGCCGACGCGTTTCTCCAGACCCTGTCGCATCGCCCTGCGGTAGTCGCCCTCGATGCGCTCGCCGGTCACGCAGACATCGTGGTCGAGTGCGCTCCGGCGAAACTGCTCGTCGCGATCGCCGAACCTGTCCTCAGGCAAGGGAAAAAGCTGGTCGTGCTGTCGGTTGGTGCGCTGCTTTCCAATCCGCAGCTCGGGCAGATTGCCGAGCGTAACAATGCGCAGATTCTGGTGCCGACTGGCGCGCTGATCGGGTTGGATGCAGTGCTGGCGGCCGCCGAAGGCAAGATCCGATCGGTTCGCATGGTGACTCGCAAGCCGGTGAAAGGCCTCGCGGGCGCGCCCTTTCTCGTCGAGCACGGCATCGGCCTGGACGATCTTCGCGAGCCGCTGAAGATTTTCTCGGGAACCGCGCGGGAGGCGGCGAACGGTTTCCCTGCGAATCTCAACGTTGCCGCGGCGCTATCGTTGGCAGGAATTGGCCCGGACAGGACCCTGGTGGAGGTGTGGGCCGACCCGTCCGTTACCCGTAATACTCACCGTATCGAAGTGGAGGCGGACTCGGCGAGCTTCAGCATGATCATCGAGAATATTCCTTCCGAGAACCCCAGGACCGGTCGCATCGCCGCGCACAGCGTAATTGCGCTGCTGCGCAAGCTGAACTCGCCCCTTCGTGTCGGCACCTGACCGGCGCGGACCGAATGGTGTCTTCCCTTCACCCTTCACCCTTCACCCTTGTCCTTCACCTGGCCCCGTCGTTACCCTTGTAAAGGTGAATGAGCTTTCCCGGCCCCGGGTGAACGAAGTCGGCCACGCCTGAGAATGCGGTAGACGGATGCGGGCGGCATGTTGGCCAACGCGCCGCCTATGCGGATTGCCTTGAGCCCGAGCCGTTCAAGAATGGAGCGGCGAACGGGGCAGCGCGGGCCATAGGTGAACTGGTAAAACGCCCCGTCAGTGCGCATATGCGCGAATGCACCTTCGAGGATGGCGATTACTTCGTTCGCCGGCATCGACAGCAGCGGCAGCCCGCTAACCACCGCGCCGACGGGTTCGCCCCCAAACAGTTGGACCGACTTCAAGCGTGCCGCATCCATCCGCAGGACATGCGCACGCGGATAGCGCGACTGCAACATGCGCGCAAAGTCCGGTCCGTATTCGACCAGCGCCAGTTTGTTTTCGGGGACTCCTCGGGCAAGCAGTGCTCTGGTGAATACCCCGGTGCCGGGCCCGAGTTCGATTACCGGAGCGGAAACCGGCGTGATCTCTGCTGTGATGGCGTTGGCCAGCGCCGGGCTCGACGGTGCGATGGCCGCGACCCGCCGCGGATCAGCGATCAGGGAGCGGAAGAACGTGAGGGCATTGGTCATATACTGTCGGGTCGTCCGCAAACGAAAAGGACCGCGTTCGCAATGTACTTCAAATCGGGGGCGGTGCGCGAACAAAAGAAAGCAGTTTTTCGGTTGACGGTCTTGACAGCTATCGCCCACGGGCTCCGCGCGGATTGCCACGTGCCCGCCTGAATACCTGGGTTTTGGGCATCGAAGGGCGTTGGTTTGCGGGGCCCGGTCGGGGCGCGTTGGTTACCGATATCCGCTTACCGCAGTCGCCGCCTGGATAATAGTCGGGGTGCTGCAGGGCATGGCTCTGCACAGCATCTGGGGCAGGTGCAACGTTCTCGCTCTGGCAGTAAGGGCAGCGCATGAGCGTAATTTTACGCCGCAGCCAACACGCATGCCACAGCACGTCCGGTCCGACGGAACAGCAGGGCGCGGCAATTCAGCTAGTGGCGGCCACGCCCAGTCGAGGTCGTTTATGAGACCCGCTTGACGGGGCAGATACGGCGGGTGCAATCTTCTCCAGCACGTGTCGCAATAGGCAGGGCTTGGCATCGCACAGGCAACGTTGGATTGCCGATATTCAAGGGGACGCTCTCCAGCAAAGGGGGGCCTGGCAGTGAAATCCGCTACTCTCGTGCCTGTTTTGATTCTCTGCGTATCTCTTGGCGCCGGCACGCCCGGCGCGCGGGCTCATGAGGACGACGCTGCGGCGCCGGGCGTTCCCGCGGAGAAACTTGGTGAGGTCGACTTTCCAGTCTCCTGCAGTGCCACTGCGCAGAAGGAATTCAATCGCGCGATGGCGCTGTTCCACTCGTTCTGGTTCGATCCCGCGAAAAAGTCTTTCGCTAGCGTGTTGCAACTGGATCCACAGTGCGCGATGGCGCAGTGGGGCATCGCATTCATGTCCATGGGTAACCCGTTTGCCTGGCCTGCCAACGCAAATGCAATGAAGGCCGCGGCGGTCGCGGCCGCCGAGGCGCAGCGCATTGGCGCCGACAGCGAGCGCGAGCGTGACTACATCGCCGCGCTGGGTGTGTTCCTGCGCGACTGGGAAAGCATAGACCACAGAACACGCGTGAACGCCTTCGAGAAAGCGATGGAAGACGTTGCGCGGCGCCATCCGCAGGATATCGAGGCGCAAATCCTGTATGCGCTGGTGCTGGACGCAACCGCGCTGCCTACCGACAAGTCCTTTGCGAACCAGCTCAAGGCAGCGCGAATTCTGGAGCCGCTGTTCGGGAAATACCCCGACCATCCCGGCGTGCCGCACTACCTTATCCACACCTACGATTACGCGGAGCTGGCGCACAAGGGCCTTCCGGCTGCCCGCGTCTACGCCGGAATCGCGCCCTCGGTGCCACACGCGCTGCACATGCCGTCGCATATCTTTTCGCGGGTAGGATTGTGGGAGGAAATGGTGGAAGGCAACCGCGCGTCATATCGCGTCGCGATGGGCGAGTTGTCCGAGAAGACGCTGGGCATCGGCACCTACGATGCGCTGCATGCAATGGATTACATGGTGTTCGGACACTTGCAGCAGGCGCAGGATCGGGCGGCGCAACAGATTGCGGACGAGGTTGCCGCCATCCGCAAGGTGAATGTCGAGAACTTCGTCGCCGCGTACGCCTTTGCCTCCATCCCGTCACGCATCGCGCTCGAACACCGCGATTGGGCACAAGCGGCGGGGCTCGAGTTGTCGCCGCCCGATCTAGCCTGGACCAAATTCCCGCAGGCGGAAGCGATTCTGATATTCGCCCGCGGATTGGCGGCTGCGCGCACCGGCGAACTCGCCGCCGCTCGCCGCGACCTGCAACGCCTGCAGGTGCTCAAGGATGCGATGATCGCCGCGAAGATCGGTTACTGGGCCGGACAAGCGGATTTCCAGATCAAGACCGTAGAGGCCTGGATCGCGTTTGCGGAAAAACGCCATGGAGAGGCGTTGCAGTGGATGCGGGCCGCCGCCGAGGCGGAAGAGGCGAGCGACAAACATCCGGTGACGCCCGGAAACATCGTCCCTTCACGCGAATTGCTGGCGGAGATGCTGCTGGAGACAGGTGAGCCCGCGCAGGCCTTGATCGAGTACGAACGCTCGTTGAAGCGCGATGCCAATCGCTTCCGCAGCGTCTACGGCGCCGCGCGCGCGGCGGAAGCCGCCGGCGATTCCGGAACTGCCCGCGCGTTCTACGCGACACTGCAGAGCCTGACCGCCAAACACGATACCGAACGCCCGGAACTTGCGCGCGCCCGCGATTTTCTGGCGAAGCGCTGAAAATGCGGGTGTGGGCTCGCCAGGCGCGCTCGTTAGGCCAGCCGCCGTCCGCTGGAGCCGGTCAGTGCAGCTGCGGTTTTCTGAGGAAGTCGTTGCGATCGGCAGAGCGCAACCGCGCACGCACCAAGTCGCCGTCGCGTCCGAGCGTGAGCGGAATTTCGGTGCCCGCGGATCCCAGACTCCACACCTTGCGAAACAAGTCGGCGAGCGCGGTGACGCGGCTGCCGGCGACTTCGAGCACCAGATCGCGCTGGCGCACGCCCGCACGAGCCGCCGGACCGTTGTCGGCGATTGCGGCAACCACGAGCTGCCCGTTGGCTTCGATCGTGTACATTCCCAACCATGGGCGCGGCGCGCGATTGGCGCGGCCGAACTTGAGCAGGTCCTCGAGTATCGGTTCCAGCAGATCAATGGGCACCGCCATGTTGCCCTGGACCTTGCGGCCGTCGTAGTCTTCCTCGGTGACCAGTGAACCGATGCCGAGCAGCCGTCCGTCGCGGCCGACTACGGCTGCACCGCCCCATTGCGGGTGTGCCGGCGCAGTGAACAGGGCTTCGTCGAGCACGTACTCCCAGTAACCGGCGAACTCGCGCTTGGCGATGACAATTGCTTTCGTTGCATGCGCCCGCCCGCCGTGGCCAATTACGATCACGTCGTCGCCGGACGCACACGAGGCGGTCGAACCGCGCTTCAGGAACGGGGCATCGAGCCGGCCGAGCGGCTGCACCAGACCGAAACCAGTTACCTGGTCATAAGCCAGCGGGTATCCCGCAACGGCCGCACCGCGGTTGGTTGTCAGCCAAACGGCGCGGGCCTCAGTGACGAGGTAGCCGATGGTGAGTACCAGCCCGTCTTCACGGATGACAACGCCGTTGCCGATGCGCTCGGTACCGAGAATCGAGGCGGTGAATGCGTTTTCCGGAATCTCCGCGCGCAGCATGACCACGGCGTCCAGCGCCGCGTCGAGGTCGAAGCGGACCTCCGCGGGGTTCGGTTGCGCGGCCTCGGGAAAGGCCCAGTCGCCCTGTTCTGCCATGGGTGATTGTCGTGATGAGAAATGCGGACGCTGGTGCCGGTTGTGTCAGGTCAATGTTACCCGACTCATCAGCGCAGCAGTCGTCCCGGAAGCGCGCCGGTATGCTCGTCGTTGCACAAGGTCTCGGTGCCCGCAACGAACGTGTGCCTGTAACCGCGCGCCCGCTGGGTGAGGCGGCGTCCGCCAGCAGGCAAGTCGTAGACCACTTCGGGCTTGCATAACTGCAGTCGTTCGAAGTCGATGACATTGAGGTCGGCGCGGTAGCCGGGTGCAAGAACACCTCGGTCTTTCAGGCCGTAGGCCGCCGCAGTGTCGTGGGTTTGCTTGCGCACCAGGAATTCCAGCGGCAACTGCTGGCCACGGCGGCGGTCGCGCGCCCAGTGAGTGAGCAGAAAAGTGGGGGAACTCGAATCGCAGATCGTGCAGACGTGCGCGCCGCCGTCGCCCAGTCCCATGATGGTGGCTTCGTCCAGCAGCATTTCGCGAATCACCTCGAGGCTGCCCTCCGTGTAGTTCTCGAAGGTGTGTGTCAGCAGGCTCTTGCCTTCATTCGCCATCAGCGACTCGAGTGCAAGCGCCCATGGACTGCGATTCTGCGCCTGCGCCCTGGCGGCGAGACTGTTCGAAGTGTGCGGTTCATAGTCGTACGCGTCATCCAGGACGTAGGTGCGCGCGAACGCGTGCCCTATGCTGCGGGTGTGCTCGTCGTCGGGAAACTCCTCCACCAGGACGCGCCGCAACTGCGGATCGCGTTTGAGCCGCTCGAAGCGCGCGGTGGGCGAGAGGCCCTCCATCGCGATCCACGCCGGGTGCGTTGAAAAAGGATGCGCCGTGGTTTCCAGCCCCATCATCACGCCGATTGGCCGGCACCCGACCTGGCCGTTGACGCAGAGGCCTGAATTGCGCGCCTGGTGGATTTGTGCGCGGGTTTCGCGCCAAAGATCCGGCGCGTTGTTGACTTGCAGCAGCAGCACCGAGAGCGGCCGGTTGGCGATCGCCGCTGCCGCGCGCAAGGCTGGGAATTCGCCCGGACCGAAATCGGAATTCACTTCAATGACACCGCGGCCGGCGCGCCTCATCGCCGCCGCCAAGCCGAAAAGTTCCGGCTCACTGGCAGAAAAGCCCGGTGTGAGCCGGCCGTCGCGTGCGCGGTGCTTGATGGTGCGCGAGGTGGTGAGCCCAAGCGCCCCCGCGTGCAGCGCCTCCTCGAGCAGCACACCCATGCGGGCGATCTGCGCATCGGTCGGCACTTCGGCATGGTCGGCGCCGCGCTCGCCCATCACATAGAAGCGCAGTACCCCGTGAGGCATCTGCGCGCCGACGTCCATCACCTTTGGCGCCGCAGCCACAACTTCGAGGTATTCCGGAAAGGACTCCCAGTCAAAACTGACGCCCTCGGCCAGTACCGTGCCCGGGATGTCTTCCACGCCCTCCATCAGGTTGATCAGGTAGGATTCGCTTCCCGGGCGCACGGGGGCAAAGCCGACGCCGCAGTTGCCGAAGACCACCGTAGTCACGCCGTGCCAGGAGGAAGGCGTGAGGTAAGGATCCCAGGTGGCCTGACCATCGTAATGGGTGTGGATGTCGACGAAGCCAGGGGTGACCAACATTCCCCGAGCGTCGACTTCGCGGCGCCCGCGCCCGGTTCCCGTGCCGATCCCGGTAATCGTTTCACCGTCGACCACGACGTCCGCAATACGGCGGGGCGCGCCGGTGCCGTCGACGACGGTGCCGCCACGGATGACCAGATCATGCATGCAGCATTCCCCCTTTTCCATGCCTAAGTGATGCAAGTGTAGGGCGGTCAGGGCGTGATATCAAAGACGGCAACCAGTGGCTCGGCAACGCAATTCATCCTGGCATTCGGGGTCGCCGCTGCGGTGGTCTGGCGCGGAATGGATCTGACCCGGATCGCGGCGCGGCCGCACTGTGCCTGGGCATGATGGCATCGGCCAAGTCGCAATTTATGATGTCGGAGCATTCACCAAAAAATGCATTGACCCTACCGATATAAGGGCGTATAAAGGCGGCGCAGGATTCTCCAAGCGCTGATTTTGCTGGTCCGTTGTATCCGTTTCCGGTACTCCTCAGATCTCCTTAATTTCTCCTCTTGAAGTTTCCGCACTCGGGCAACACGCCCATTTTCAATTTTTATTAGGAAAGTAAATTTATGGCTACAGGTACCGTCAAGTGGTTCAACGACGCGAAGGGTTTCGGTTTCATTACTCCGGATGGCGGCGGCAAGGATCTTTTTGCCCATTTCTCCGCGATTCAGGGCAACGGCTTCAAGTCACTCCAGGAAAACCAGAAGGTCACCTTCGACGTGACCACCGGTCCGAAGGGTGATCAGGCCTCGAACATCCGTCCCGCGTAAGCCTGACGGCGGCGTCGGGTGCTTGGTGAATTTCCGCCAGGCCCACCCGGCACCCAAAGAGAAAAGCCCGGGAAACCGGGCTTTTTTCTATTCTGTCGGAAGTTCCAGCGGGTGGTGCGTAACCCGTCACGGCCATCACTAAGTCTTCGCCGCATTCCAACCCGAAATATCGGCGACCTTCATGTCGAATTCCTGATTCT
This sequence comes from Betaproteobacteria bacterium, assembly GCA_052387775.1. Taxonomy (GTDB): domain Bacteria; phylum Pseudomonadota; class Gammaproteobacteria; order Burkholderiales; family JACQAP01; genus JACQAP01. The sequence continues at coordinate 2,757 of JBQTIV010000047.1, read as the reverse complement.
TCGGCTGGCTTGGGGCCTTGATTTCGACACCTACGCGCTGAAATACTTCGGCCAGTTTGTAACTGATTTTGGCGAGGCTTTCCGGGTTCGCCTTGATCTGGGCGGCGTTCTCGGTGACAACGACGTTTCGACAGATCAGCTCTATGTAGATCTTCGCTGCCAGGTTTCGCACGGGATCAGCGCTCGGGGACGGAGCGGGGGCGGACATGGGTTTGCCTTTAAGTTGGGATAGGGTGCATCCTACGCCAACCGACGCTGCGCGCCCTTTTTTTCTTATCGCTGTATTGGGGCATGCAGTAGGCGGCCCGTGCGGCATTTCGCGACAAGCGTGAGAATAATAGCGACTCAGGCCTGGTATTTGCACCTGACCACTCATGACGACCGAATTGGCGAACACGGAACTCACGCCAGCAGATGTGCCGGCCTCCGGGGAGCCTTGGTCGCGAATCGAACCCTTTGCCCTGACTTTCGATGGCTTCCGTTACTGGGGTTCGGTCGAAAAGTGCGCCGAGGTCGCAAGTCAGACCCCGGGAACCCTGACGCACCTGCGAACCTGCCTGTTCTTTGAGGCACGGCGCTGGAAAAATCTCGGACGTTCTCCGGATGCTGCGTCGATGAAACGCATTCGCGCGCTGATATCCGTCATCAAGCAAAAAATCAAAGCTGGTGATACGCGCTGAACGACGGTCGCAACGTTCACAAATCGGTGACTCGCGACCGTCTTGGTACGGTCTGAGCACGCAGCGCCCATTTTCTTGACTGAGCCCTGATCCTTCACTATCCCGTGTCGCGGCGTCGCCGGCGCTTAAGATTTTCCCTTGGCCGCAGGGGTGGATACGAATAGAAAGAAGCCGATTACGAACAGCGCCAATGCGATTGGCAAGCTGTAGTCGCCGCCGACGATCCCTGACGCGATGCCACCGGCCCACAATCCGACGCCGATGACTCGGCGCGCCATGCGCGCCCGGGAAACCGGATCGCGTTGCGAAATCTTCCGTTTCACCGTAATGCGCCTCCTCTGCCCCCCAATGCTACTTCCACACCCAATAGATCGGCAACAAACCCCTGGCCGAGTGGGTGTTACTAATTAGGGCACCCCGAGTCGCTGCCGGACGACAATTGCACCCCTTGAACAAGCGGTTTCCGGGCGCACGGAGAGCTAATTTATTTGCGAAATAACATAAGGGTAAGCGCACCAGTCGGTGAACAGCAGTGATATGGGAGGTCGATCGCGATTCTGGCCCGCCGGTTGCAGATGACAGGAGCTTCAGGCACGCAATCGCTGTTTCGCGTGTTGTCCTGTTGCCGAAGCAAAAGCCACTCATCAAGGGGGGAATCATGTCACTCCCGGAATCGCTGTTCATCTGGCCCGATCACCCGTTACCGTCGCTCTTGGTCCTGCTGATCCTGTTGATGCCATTTTTGTACGCGGCGCGCGAACCGATGCATGCGTTGTTCAGAAGCGTGTGCCGGTCGATCGCCAATCCGTTGCGGCTGGGCGCGCGGTGGCTGGCCGATGCCGGTTTGCGCCTGCGCAACCGCAACCGCGAAGTGCTGTTCGCGCATGGCAGCCATGAGGTGAAACTGGCGATCGAGCGCGAGTTCGAGCACGTTACAACGCTGGTGCAGCGTGACCTCGAGGGTTACCCGGTGCTGCAACGCAAGATGATGGACGAAATCACCCGCATCGAGGAGGATTACAAGAAAAGCGGCGAAGTGCCGCCGCCGCCCCCGGAGTGGGTCAAGGCAATCGAGGCTATCGCCAAGATCAAGGCCAGCGGCGACGGTGTTGTGGAGCGCATTCTTTCCGATATCCGCGACTCCCTCGACGAAATTTATCAAAAGATCGTTGCCGAATACCGCGGGGCCTACCAGGAGCGCCACCACGTATTGAAGGGCTTCCTGCCTTTCTGGCGCTCGGTGAGTCAGACCTTGACCCAGGTGGACCGCAATATCACCAGCCTGCAGAACAGCGCGGCGAAGATCGATGCCAATGTCGTCAAACTCGAAAACATCACGGCCCGCGGCAATAATGCCGCAAACGTGCTCGCTGCGTCGGCCACCACACAGTTCTTTATCGCCGGTCTGGTAATGCTGATTGCTTTCGGCGGCGCCTACGTCAACTTCAAGTTGATCGCGCTGCCGATGTCGGCGATGGTTGGCGGCGGGGATTACATCACCGAGAGCCTGCAGGCCTCGGAAGTTGCGGCGCTGGTCATCATCCTGTTCGAAACCCTGATGGGCCTGTTCCTGATGGAGACGCTGCGCTTTACCAGCCTGTTCCCGCTGGGCAACATCACCGAGAGGATGCGCCGCTGGCTCATGTGGGTCTCGCTCACGATACTTCTGGTGCTCGCCGGTGTCGAGGTGGCGCTGGCGGTCATGCGAGACATGATTATCGCCGCCGACGTGGCACTAAAGCAGCAGCTTGGCGCTGCCGCCGGCGCGGCGCAGGCCGAGGCGGGTTGGGTCACCAGGATCCCGACGTTCGGCCAGATGATTCTGGGCTTTACGCTGCCGTTTGCCTTGGCGTTTGTGGCAATCCCGCTTGAGTACTTCATCAATTCCGGCCGTACCGTGTTTGGCGCGGGCCTGGAGATGGCGTTGCAAGGACTGGCGTTCGTGCTGCGTCTTGCCGCCAATCTGATCAGGGAGGCGGGCAAGCTGGCGATCATGCTCTATGACGTCTTCATCTTCGTGCCGCTTGCGATCGAACGCTGGGTCGCCAGCTATCGCGACGGTAGCGCCCGCCGCAAC
>JBQTIV010000046.1:0-15458 GCA_052387775.1 Betaproteobacteria bacterium | reverse complement strand
CACCTTCTCGATCGCGGTCACCACGGCCTGTACGCACTGCGGCAGGAATTCCTTGTTCAGGTTGTTGAATCCCCCGGGGAAAAGGTTGGTGTCCACCGGCGCTAGCTTGAAGCCGGCGTTGCGCAGATCCACCGATGCGTAAAACGGTGCCGCGTGATCCTGCCATTGGCTGCGGAACCAATGCTCGATCTTCGGCATGCTGTCGAGAATCTGCTTCTCGAGCGAAAGAACGGGGCCGGTCTGGGCAGTAGCAAGGCGGGGAACGGTCATGTTTGTCAACAGGTTGGGTTCATTCCGATTGTAACAGACGCGCTCCGTCGGCGAGCCGTTCAGTTTGCTGCGCAGCGCCTCTATTCGCAACATGACGCCTAATCGACTGCGCGAGCCATATGGGCGCCTCGAAGGGCAAAAAAACGGGCGCCCGCAGGCGCCCGATAAGTTGTCCGGCGTACTTACCGGAGAGGATTACATGTGATATGCCGTTTCGCCGTGCTCGGTGATGTCGAGGCCTTCGCGCTCCTTTTCTTCCGCTACGCGCAGGCCCACGAGCAGGTCGACGATCTTGTAGGCGATTGCCGCCACCACGCCGGACCAAACCAGCGTGGTGACCACGCCCCAGGACTGGGACACAAACTGGGTGCCGATCGAGTAAGCCTCGGGTGGCGGAAACGCATTGGCAACGTAGTCGTACACGCCGGTGCCGCCGAGGGACGGCGAGCAGAACACCGCCAGGCCCAAAGCGCCGGTGATCCCGCCTATGCAGTGCACGCCGAACACGTCGAGCGAATCGTCGTAGCCAAATATCTTCTTCAGGCCGGATACGGCCCACAGGCAGACGACGCCGGCGACGGCACCGAGCACGATGGCCCCCATCGGGCCGACGAAACCGCAGGCCGGCGTGATGGCGACCAGACCGGCGACCGCGCCGGAGGCGATACCCAGCATGCTTGGCTTGCCCTTAACCAGCCATTCGACGAACATCCAGCCCAGGGCTGCTGCAGCGGTTGCCAGCAGAGTGTTCACGAACACCATGGCGGCGAAACCGGTGGACTCGAGGTTGGAGCCGACGTTGAAGCCGAACCAGCCCACCCACAGCAGGGAGGCGCCGACCATGGTCATGGTCGTGCTGTGCGGGGGCATGGCTTCCTTGCGGTAACCGATGCGCTTGCCGATCATCAGGCAGCCGATCAGTCCGGCGATGCCGGCGTTGATGTGCACCACGGTGCCGCCGGCGAAGTCCAGCGCGCCTTTTTGCCAGATGAACCCCGCGGTCGCGCTCGCCGCCGTGGCGGCCTCGGCCGACGAATAAGCGTCGGGACCGGCCCAGTACCACACCATGTGCGCGATCGGCAGGTAGGCGAAGGTGAACCACAGCGCCATGAATAGCAGCACCGCGGAGAACTTCACGCGCTCGGCGAAGGCGCCGAGGATCAGCGCCGGGGTGATAGCCGCGAACGTGAGTTGGAAGGCGATGTAAATGTACTCGGGGATGACCACGCCCTTGCTGAACGTGGCAACGTTCGAATCCGGCGTCACGCCGCTCAGGAAGGCGCGACCCAGTCCGCCGAAGAAAGCGTTGCCTTCCGTGAACGCAACACTGTAGCCGTAGACGGCCCACAGGATAGACAGCAGGCAGAACGTCGCAAATACCTGCATGAGCAGCGACAACATGTTCTTGGCGCGAACCATGCCGCCATAGAACAAGGCGAGGCCGGGGATGGTCATCAGGATAACGAGTACCGTGGCGACGATCATCCACGCGGTGTCACCCTTGTTCGGGGTCGGCGTTGTGGCGGCGGCCGCAGCCGCCCCGGCAGCCGTGGCAGCAGCCGTGGGCGCATCGGCTGCAGGCGCATCCTCGGCAAAGCTCGGGGCTGACAAACCCAGCGCTGTGCACAGAGCCAGAAGCATCAGAATCTTTTTGATCATGACATCCTCCCTATACCGCATCGGCACCGGTTTCGCCGGTGCGGATGCGAACGACTTGTTCAAGGTCGAACACGAAGATTTTGCCGTCGCCGATCTTGCCGGTGTTCGCGGACTTCTCGATCGCTTCGAGCGCCTGTTCGAGCAAGTCCGTCTTGATTGCTGCCTCGATCTTCACTTTGGGAAGGAAGTCGACGACATATTCAGCGCCGCGGTAAAGTTCGGTGTGGCCTTTCTGCCGTCCGAAGCCTTTGACTTCGGTGACCGTGATTCCCTGCACGCCGATCGCGGACAGGGCCTCACGCACCTCGTCAAGCTTGAACGGCTTGATGATTGCGGTAACTAGTTTCATGGTTTCTCCAATGTGCTTTGCGATTGGATCCGGACTCGCGCCGGCCCTTTCAATTGCCCGGGATGCCTGTCAGAAGTCTTTCGCTGCCGAGGAGGTGCCTGTGGTCCCGGCAAATTTCTTTTGGTCTGCCATTACATCTTTAAAATAACGGCCAGACGCTTCATAACGGCTAGAGCTTTCAGCATTTACCATGCCACACAAAAATTCACTTTAAATTAATGTGTTAATCATGTCCCTGGCAGAGGCTAATGCAGCGATGCACTATAGAAATGCATCGTTGGAGCCCGTCGCACCGCGCCGGTGCAAAAAGGAACGCGAAGGGCGCTTTGCTACACTTCGCCAAGGAGGCCGCACGTGAATACCAAATTGTTGGAAGAATTAAATCGCCGGGTGAGCGACCTGATTGCTGCCACCCCGGCAAAAGATATCGAGAAGAATCTGCGCGCGCTTTTGTCGAGCACGTTTTCGCGGCTTGATCTGGTGACGCGCGAAGAATTCGACATACAACAGGAGGTGCTCCGCCATACTCGCGAGAAGCTGGGACAGATGGAAGCGCGGGTTGCGCAGCTGGAAGCGAAAGCAAGGATGAAGGAGGAAGGATGAAGGATGAAGTGAGAAGCGATTGGCCGGTGCGAGATCACGCGGAATCTGCAGTTTGTTTTTTGACTTTCCTTCCGCCTTCATCCTTCCGCCTTTATCCTTGCCCTTAGATGTCTCTCGCCGTCCTTCACAGCCGGGCGCTGGCCGGCATGGAAGCGCCTCCGGTAACCGTAGAGGTTCATCTCGCCAACGGGCTGCCGAATTTCACCATTGTCGGATTGCCCGAGATCGAAGTAAAAGAGAGCAAGGACCGGGTGCGCTCTGCGCTACTCAACTGCCGTTTCGAATTTCCCGCCAGACGCATCACCGTCAATCTCGCCCCCGCGGACCTGCCCAAGGAAAGCGGGCGCTTCGATCTGCCGATCGCACTCGGCATCCTCGCGGCCTCCGCGCAAATTCCCGCCAACAGGCTCGGCGAGTATGAATTCGCGGGGGAGCTCGCATTGACCGGAGAACTGCGTCCCATCAGGGGCGCGCTGGCTATGACCTATAACGCACATCGCTCCGGCCGCGCTTTCGTGCTGCCGGTGGCGAGCGCGACCGAAGCCTCGCTGGTGCGCGATGCGCTGGTCTATCCCGCTGCCACACTCTTGCAGGTGTGTGCACACCTCGCCGGGCGCGAAGCCCTGCAGCGCGCCACCGATCCGCCGCCATCGCCGCCTGCGGCCTTCGTCGATCTGGCGGAGGTCAAGGGCCAGGCGCCGGCCAAACGGGCGCTCGAAGTTGCAGCCGCCGGCGGCCACAGCGTGCTCATGGTCGGTCCGCCGGGCACCGGCAAGACCATGCTCGCCGAGCGCTTTGCCGGCATCCTGCCGCCGATGACCGAGGACGAGGCGTTGGCCTCCGCGGCGCTGCAGTCGATGGGCAACCTAGGCTTCGACGTGCGCAACTGGAAACGCCGTCCTTACCGTGCGCCGCATCACACCGCCTCGGCGGTGGCGCTGGTTGGCGGCGGCAGCAATCCGCGTCCGGGAGAGATCTCGATGGCGATGCACGGCGTGTTGTTCCTGGATGAACTGCCCGAATTTGGCCGCGATGTGCTGGAAGTGTTGCGCGAGCCGCTGGAGTCCGGAAAGATCAGCGTCTCGCGCGCGGCGCGCCAGGCCGAATTTCCGGCGCGCTTTCAATTGATCGCGGCGATGAATCCTTGCCCATGCGGTTTCCTCGGCCACTACAGCGGCAAGTGCCATTGCACCCCGGATCAGGTCAGGCGTTATCGCCACCGCATCTCCGGGCCGCTGATGGATCGAATCGACCTGCATATCGAAGTACCGGCGGTCCCCGAACAGGAGATCGCTTCGCGCCAGCCGGGCGAGCCGAGCGCCGCAGTGCGCGAGCGGGTCAGCACCGCGCGCGACATTCAACTGCGGCGTCAGCGCAAGCCGAACGCGATGCTGTCGGTGAAGGAGATCGATGCGCACTGCGTTGCCGAACCGCAGGGCGAGCAACTGGCGCGCCAGGCAATTACCAGGCTGGGGTTGTCGGCGCGCGCCTACCACCGCATTCTGAAAGTGGCGCGCTCCATCGCCGATCTCGCCGGCGCGGCTACGGTCTCCGCGGCGCACGTGGCCGAAGCGGTGCAGTATCGTCGCTTCGAACGTATCTGAACATCAACCACAGAGACACAGAGGCACAGAGTTGAACCAGGTGACTAAAGACGAAAAGTTTGGATCTACATTTGGATTCCGAATTCTTTGCGTGCCTTCGCGTCGAACACGTTTCAATTCCGACGTTCTCCGTGCCTCTGTGTCTCTGTGGTGAAATCGGTCGATGAATGAACTGAAAAGCTGGGAGGAAGAGAAGAGCTCCGCGCACCTGTACCGCATCGTCGGGGAGCGGGAGGCCGGTACGGCGCGCCAGGGACTTTTCCTTGAGTTGGCGCGCGAAGCGGAGAAGCAGGCCGGCATCTGGGAGCAGAAGATCCGCGAGGCCGGCGGCACGGTCCCCGAGCGCTTCATTCCGAACCTGCGTACCCGAATCGTTGCTGCGCTGGTCAAAAAAATGGGGCCGCGGTCCTTGCGTTCAGTGCTGGCGGCGATGAAGGTGCGCGGCATGTCGCTATATGCCGGTGCCGATCCGCGCCACTACGTTCCGGAATCCACTGCAGGACTGGAGCGCCGCCACCGCGGGCTGGCGAGCGGCGGAAATCTGCGCGCCGCGGTTTTCGGCGTAAATGACGGGTTGGTCTCGAACGCCAGCCTGATATTCGGTGTCGCAGGCGCAACTTCCGACAGCAGGATGATTCTTCTATCGGGAATTGCCGGACTGCTTGCCGGGGCGTTCTCGATGGCGGCTGGCGAATACGTTTCGGTGCGCTCGCAGCGCGAAATGTATGAGTATCAGATCGGCCTGGAGCGCGACGAACTCGCCCAGTACCCGGAAGAAGAAGCGTCCGAATTGGCACTCATTTATGCCGCGCGAGGCATTTCCGAGGACGAGGCCAGGCGAATGGCAAACCTGATTCTGGTGGACCCGTCGAGGGCGCTGGACACGCTGGCGCGGGAGGAACTCGGCCTCAATCCCGAGGAGCTGGGTTCGCCGTGGGGTGCCGCGGGATTCTCGTTTTTCTCGTTCGCGGCCGGCGCACTGCTGCCGTTGCTGCCATTCCTGTGGGGTTCCGGCGCGGGGAGCCTGGCTGTATCGGTCGTGTTGACTGCAGCATCGCTGTTCGCCGTCGGCGCAGCGCTGTCACTATTCACCGGCCGGCAGGCGCTGCGCGGCGGACTGCGCATGCTCACGATCGGCGCTGGGGCCGGACTGCTGACCTTCCTGATAGGCAGACTTCTCGGGGTGAGCCTGGGGTGAGGAGCAAGGATGAGGGATGAAGGATGAAGGCGGAAGGATGAAGGCGGAAGGAAAGTCAAAAAACAAACCAGGGGTTCCATGTGATCTCGCAACGGTAAATCGCTTTTTACTTCATCCTTCATCCTTCATCCTTCCGCCTTCATCCTTGCCCCCGGGATTGACACCAGCGCGTCGACCCGCTAACGTTGTCTTCGCGCCGATTTGATTCTCAGCTTGCGGGCGCTTAACAAATACCGCTAAAGCGTGGAACGAAAACCCGTCCCGCTTGAGCGGACGGGTTTTTTGTTTTTGGGACTCGAATGACTGATCGACGCATACATCTGCTTCGCGAACTGCTCGAGGAGCGCATCCTGGTCCTGGACGGCGCCATGGGCACCATGATCCAGGGCCACAATCTGGATGCTCGCCACTATCACGGCGATCGCTTCCAGGCGCATCACTGCGACCAAAAAGGCAACAATGACCTGCTGAACCTGACTCAGCCGCAGATCATTCGCGCAATCCACTCTGCGTACCTGGAGGCAGGCGCGGACCTGATCGAAACCAACACGTTCAATTCGAACGCCGTGTCGATGGCCGACTACGGCATGACCCAACTGGCGTACGAATTGAACAGCGCAGGCGCGCGCCTGGCCCGTTCCGCCGTCGACGATTTCACCAGGAATAATCCCGCCCGGCCGCGCTTCGTTGTCGGCGTGCTTGGGCCGACCAGCCGCACCGCATCGATATCGCCGGACGTCAACGACCCGGGATTTCGCAACATTTCTTTCGACGAGCTGGTGGCTTGTTACGGCGAATGCGTGAGGGGGTTGCTCGACGGGGGCGTGGACCTGCTAATGGTCGAGACCGTGTTCGACACGCTCAACTGCAAGGCCGCGCTATTCGCAATCGACGATTACTTCGAGCGCAATGGCGTGCATGTGCCGGTCATGATCTCCGGCACCATCACCGATGCCAGTGGCCGCACGCTTTCCGGCCAGACCACGGAGGCATTCTGGAACTCGATCTCTCACGCGCGGCCGTTCTCGGTCGGGCTGAACTGCGCGCTCGGCGCCAAGGACCTGCGGCCCTACATCGAGGAGTTGTCCAAGGTCGCCGGGGTGCACACCAGCCTTCACCCGAACGCCGGATTGCCGAATGCCTTCGGCGGGTACGACGAAACGCCGGAGTACACCGCCTCGTTCCTCAGGGAATTCGCGCAGAGCGGGTTCCTGAACATCGCCGGCGGTTGCTGCGGCACCACGCCGGCGCACATCAAGGCGATCGTCGAGGCACTCGAGGGCGTGGCGCCGCGAAAGCTACCGCTTATCGAAAAGAAGCTGCGCCTTTCCGGGCTGGAACCGCTCAACCTCTCCGAGGACTCGTTGTTCGTAAATGTCGGCGAACGCACCAACGTCACCGGCTCGAAAGTCTTTTCGCGCATGATTCTCTCCGGCAACTTCACCGCGGCGCTCTCGGTGGCGCGCAGCCAGGTCGAGAACGGAGCGCAGATGATCGACCTCAACATGGACGAGGCGATGCTGGATTCGAAGAAGGCGATGGTGACTTTCCTCAATCTGGTCGGCTCCGAACCGGACATCTCGCGCGTGCCGCTCATGATCGATTCGTCCAAATGGGATGTAATCGAGGCGGGACTGAAGTGTGTGCAGGGTAAATGCGTGGTGAACTCGATCAGCATGAAGGAGGGCGAGGCCGAGTTCATCCGCCAGGCGCGCCTGGTGCGGCGCTATGGCGCAGCGGCGATCGTCATGGCGTTCGACGAGAAAGGCCAGGCCGATACGCTGACGCGCCGCATCGAGATCTGCACCCGCGCCTACCACTTGCTGGTGAAGGAAGCCGGCTTCCCGGTCGAGGACATCATATTCGACCCGAATATTTTTGCCGTGGCCACCGGGATCGAGGAACACAACAACTACGCGATCGACTATATCGAAGCCACGCGCGCGATCCGCAAGGCGCTGCCGCACGCCAAGATAAGCGGCGGAGTTTCGAACATTTCCTTCTCCTTCCGCGGCAATGACCCGGTGCGTGAGGCAATCCACACCGCGTTCCTGTACCACGCCATCAGGGCCGGCATGACCATGGGCATCGTCAACGCCGGCCAGCTCGGGGTGTACGAGGAGATTCCCAAGGATCTGCTGGAGCGCGTCGAGGACGTGTTGTTCAACCGCAGGCCGGATGCGACCGAACGCCTGGTCACCTTCGCCGAGAGCTACCGGGCAGAGGCTAAGGTTTCGGTCGAGGACCTGTCGTGGCGCAAAGGCACGGTGGGCAGCCGCATCACGCATGCATTGGTGCGAGGCATCAATACCTATGTCGTCGAGGACACCGAGGAGGCGCGCAAACAATTCGAACACCCGATCCAGGTGATCGAAGGCCCGCTGATGGACGGCATGAACGTGGTCGGCGACCTGTTCGGGGCGGGCAAAATGTTCTTGCCGCAGGTGGTGAAGAGCGCGCGGGTGATGAAAGAGGCGGTCGCCCACCTGATTCCCTATATCGAGGCGGAAAAGGCGAAATCCGGCAGCGGCGGACAGAGCAAAGGCAAGATCGTGATCGCCACGGTCAAGGGTGACGTACACGACATCGGCAAGAACATTGTCTCCGTTGTGCTCCAGTGCAATAACTTCGACGTGGTCAATCTAGGTGTTATGGTGCCGGCGGAGAAAATACTCATGACCGCGCGCGACGAGAACGCTGATATCGTTGGGCTTTCTGGACTTATTACGCCGTCTCTGGAGGAAATGGCGCACGTAGCCAAGGAGATGGAACGCCAGGGCTTCAAGGTGCCGCTGCTTATCGGTGGCGCGACCACCTCGCGGGTGCACACCGCGGTGAAAATCGAGCCGAATTACTCGGGCCCGACAGTATGGGTCCCGGACGCCTCGCGCTCCGTCGGCGTGTGCACGAACCTGATCTCCGCGGAGAACCGCGACGAGTACGTGCGCAAAGTCAAGGACGAGGCGGAGAAGACCCGCACCCAGCACAAGGGCAAGAAAGGCCAGGGGCCGCACTACCCGATTGCGGAAGCCCGTAGGCACGGCTTGAAGACCGACTGGAAAACTTACGTTCCACCCGCGCCTGCGTTTACCGGCCTGAAGGCGTTTCGCGGCTATGCGCTCGAGGAAATTGCCAAAGTGATCGACTGGACGCCGTTCTTTCAGACCTGGGAGCTGACGGGACGCTATCCGCAGATTTTGCAGGATCCGACGGTCGGCGAGGCTGCGCGCAATCTGTTCGAAGACGCGCAGAAAATGCTTGCCCGCATCATTTCCGGAAAATGGCTTGGGGCAGCCGCGGTGATCGGCTTGTTCCCGGCCAACCGGGTCGGCGATGACGTCGAAATCTATGCGGACGAGACGCGTGCCCGGGCCGCCACCACGTTACGCTTCCTGCGCCAGCAGATGGTGAAGCCGCTGGACAAACCGAACCAGTGCCTGGCGGATTTCATCGCTCCAAGAGATTCGGGCGTGCGCGACTACCTCGGCGCCTTTGCGCTGACCGCGGGCATCGGCATCGACGAAAGAGTTGCGCAATTCGAGCAGAAGCACGACGACTACAACGCCATCATGCTCAAGGCGCTGGCGGACCGCCTGGCGGAGGGTTTCGCCGAACTGATGCATCAACGCGTGCGTCGCGAGTTCTGGGGTTACGCCGCCTCGGAGAACCTGGGTGTTGACGAGCTGATCGCCGAGAAATACCGTGGAATCCGTCCTGCGCCGGGTTATCCGGCCTGCCCCGATCATACCGAGAAAGGCCCTTTGTTCGAACTGCTCGACGCACCGGCAAATGCCGGCATCACGCTCACGGAATCCTACGCCATGCTGCCGACTGCGGCAGTCAGCGGATTTTATTTCTCGCACCCCGAGTCGCAGTACTTCGCGGTGGCGAAGATCGATCGCGATCAGGTCGAGGACTATGCGCGCCGCAAAGCCATGAGCGTACCAGAGGTCGAGAGGTGGCTTGCAACCAATTTGGCTTATGAACCCGGCGTCGTACTCGCCGCTTGAGCGGCGTGGCTCGAACTTCAGGCAGCGCACGGGCTTCCTGCGCAATACGATGGTGGAATCCGGGTTGTTGTTGATGAGCCAATCGTCTGACCCGTGAAGGATGGCCGTGACTGAGGTCCTGGTGGTTTACTTGCATTTCGCAGCGATGATCCTGATCGCGGTCTTTCTCGCGATCGAGTACTTGAATTGCGTTCCCGGACTGGCGCAGGAACGGGTAAATCTGCTTGCTCGCATTGATCTTTGCTACTTGATTGCCGCGGTATTCGCACTGGCTACCGGAGTAGCGCGAGTCATCTGGTTCGGCAAGGGCGCGGGTTTTTACCTCCACAACCCGGTTTTCTACATCAAGCTGGCGCTTTTCGTCGCCGTCGGATTGATTTCCGTTCCCCCCACGATGCAGTACCTGCGCTGGATGCGTTTGCTGAAAACCGGTGCCAACTCCGTGGCTGCGGATTTCGAAGTACTGCGCGCGCGCCGCTACGTGCTCATCGAGCTTGTCCTTTTCGCCTTCATTCCGTTGCTGGCGGTCCTGATGGCGCGCGGCATCGGCTTCCAGGCCCCGGCCAACTGAAAGGTATTCGGGTGTCGACACTTTGCGCTGAAAGTGTGGCCCCGCTTACTGCCGTTGCCCGGCAACTGGCGGAATTCGATTAGCGGGAGCGCGTACTGCGCAGCCGCCGAGTCTCGAAACCACAATGAAAGCCGACGAGATCTGTTTTCTGCCTGCCCACGAACTGGTCCACCGCATTCGTGCGCGTGAGCTCTCCGCGCTGGAGGTCATGGACGCGCACCTGGCGCAGACGGAAAGACTGAATCCTGCCGTCAACGCGATCGTCACTTACCTTCCGGAACTGGCGCGCGCCGGCGCGCAGGCGCTGGATGCGGCGCTTGCCCGCGGCGATGATCCCGGGCCGCTTGCAGGGCTGCCGGTGGCGCACAAGGATCTCGCGGTGACCAAGGGCATTCGCACCACTTTTGGCTCGCCGATCTATCGCGAATTCGTGCCCGAGGTGGACGCAATCATCGTCGAGCGGCTGAAGCGGGCTGGCGCGCTGACATTCGGCAAGACCAACACGCCGGAGTTCGGCGCCGGTTCGCAGACATTCAATCCGGTGTTCGGCGCCAGCAGAAATCCCTACGACCTTTCCAAGACCTGCGGCGGCAGCAGCGGCGGCGCGGCCGTGGCTTTGGCCTGCGGGATGGCGCCGATCGCGGATGGCTCGGACCTGGGCGGATCGCTGCGTAATCCCGCGAGCTTTTGCAACGTCGTCGGCATGCGCCCCTCAGCCGGGCGCGTGCCGCATTGGCCGAGCTTCTCGGCCTGGTTTCCGCTGTCGGTGGTTGGACCGATGGCGCGTACGGTGCAGGACGTGGCGCTGATGCTTTCAGCCACTGCCGGACCCGATCCGCGCTCGCCGATCTCGCTGCAGGGGCCAGGGTCGTCGTTTGCACGGCCGCTGGCGCGCGACTTCAAGGGCACGCGGGTCGCCTGGAGCGCAGACCTTGGCGGTCTGCCGGTGGAGGCGGAAGTCACGCGGGTCATGCAGGCTCAGCGCGAAACCTTCTCGAGACTGGGTTGCATCGTCGAAGAGGCGACCCCGGACCTGCGCGATGCGGACGAGATCTTTCAAGTGATGCGCGCGTGGAATTTCGAGCTTTCCTACGGCCAACTGCTGAAATCCAGGCGCGGCCTGATGAAAGACACGGTGATCTGGAATATCGAGGAAGGTGCGCGCCTGACAGGCCCGCAAGTCGGGGCGGCGGAAGTCAAGCGCACACAACTGTTCCAGCGCATGCGCGAGTTCATGGAGACTTACGATTTTCTGGTCGCCCCGGTTGCGCAGGCGCTGCCGTTCGATGTCAACACGCCCTACGTAAGCGAAATCAACGGCACCAAGATGGAAACGTACATCGACTGGATGCGCTCGTGCTATTACATTACCGTGACCGGCTCGCCGGCGATATCGGTCCCGTGCGGTTTCAGCGGCAGCGGCCTGCCGGTCGGGCTGCAGATCGTCGGCCGCTATCAGGACGATTTTGGCGTATTGCAGATTGCACACGCCTTAGAACAGGCGACCGGCTTCTGGAAACGCCGGCCGGCGATCGCGCATTCCTGAATGACGTTCTTCCCGAAAAGCGGGCGGGAATAGGCTGGCCGGGATGAAACCGGGCGTGCGGCGTACGCGGCTGCGCCCCGCGGCGCGCGAAGAGTACATACAATGGGCGGCCAGGACGGGCGAACTTGCGCGTGCGATGTCCGCTGTCATTCACGACGAAACCAATGAAGAGGGAGGAAATCATGAAACGGTTTTTGGCCCTGTTTTTTGTTTGTGCGCTGCCAGGAATGGTCGCCGCCGGGACGGCGCGGGCGGAAGAATGCACCGGTGCGGTAACGGCGGATGAAGCGCTGGCGGCGGAGGATCGCCGCTACGAGGCGCAGACCACCAACGACTTCGCCGCCATGGAAAAGCTGTTCGGAGCCGACCTGGTCTATATCCATTCTTCTTCGGTAGTCGACAACAAGGCGACCTACATCGAAACCATGCGTTCCGGCACGGTCAGGTACCGGACCATGCGGCGCAGCGGCGTGACGGTTCGCACTTACGGCTGCATCGCCATCCTCTCCGGTGACGCCAACTTCGACGTCACGGTGAAAGGCCAGGATCTGTCGGTGGGACTACGTTTCCATACTGTCTGGGCCAAGCGCGACGGCGGACTGCAATTCGTGTCCTGGCAGGCTACCCGCGTACCCGCCCCGCAGTAAACGCGCTTCATGCTGCACCGATGCGCGCGGCGCAAAACCGCGCGCTCCAGCCTGAGCTGACAATAATGGCGCGAGCCGCGGAAAGGAAACGAACTCCAGGCGTGCAGGAGGCCCTCGATCAGGTCAGGGCGCTCCTGCACAAACACCGGATCGTCGAGAGCCTGGTCCATAAGCAGGACATGCCTCGCCACGAACTGGTGGAATCGCTCGTCCACAAGCAGAACCTGGCCGAGCTGCAGAATAAGCTCGACAAGCTCCACCCCGCCGACGTTGCCTACATCCTTGAAGCACTGCCGCTCGAAGAGCGCCTGGTGGTCTGGGACCTGGTCAAGACCGAGCGCGATGGCGAAATCCTGCTCGAGGTTTCCGACGCAGTCCGGGAAACCCTCATCGCCAACATGGACTCGCAGGAACTGGTGGCCGCAGCCGAGCAGCTCGACACCGACGAGATTGCCGACCTGGTCCAGGACCTGCCGCAGGACGTGGTCGCCGGCGTCTTCAAGTCGCTGTCGGTCGAGGAGCGCGAGCAGTTGCGTTCCGCGATGTCCTACCCGGAAGACTCGGTGGGCGCGCTCATGGACTTCGACATGGTGTCGGTGCGTGACGATGTCACCCTGGAAGTGGTGCTGCGTTACCTGCGGCGCATGGATGAACTTCCGGACCATACCGACCAGTTGTTCGTGGTGGATCGCGATGAAGCGATCAAAGGCGTGCTGCCGATCAACCGCCTGATCGTCACCGATCCGGACGTCCTGGTGGCCACCGTGATGAACTCCGAGTTCATTTCGTTCTCGCCGGACGACAAGGCGCAAAAGGCCGCACAGGCCTTCGAGCGGTACGATCTGGTGTCCGCGCCGGTGGTGGACCAGAACAACCAGCTGGCAGGGCGGGTGACGGTAGACGCGGTGGTGGATTTCATCCGCGAGGAGTCCGAGTCCGAGCTCCTCGGCATGGCTGGTCTGCGCGAAGAGGAGGACATATTCGCGTCGGTGTGGAAAAGCGCCAAGAACCGCTGGCTGTGGTTGGCGGTGAATCTGTGCACGGCATTCTTCGCCTCGCGCGTGATCGGCGTGTTCGAGGGCACCATCGAGAAGCTGGTCGCAGTTGCGACGCTCATGCCGATTGTCGCGGGCATAGCCGGCAATTCCGGCAATCAGACCACTACGCTCATCGTCCGCGCACTCGCAGTGGGCCAAGTGACGCCGGAGAGCGCGCGCCGGATGATTCTCAAGGAACTGGCAATCAGTCTTTTGAATGGCCTGGTCTGGGGAGGCGTGGCGGGATTGTTCGCGTGGTGGCTGTACGACAATGTTTCTCTGGGGGTGGTGATGACGGGCGCGATGCTCTTGACCCTTCTGGTGGGCGCGCTGGTCGGAATACTCGTTCCGATGGCGATGCAAAGGATGCGCCGGGACCCGGCGATCGGTTCCAGCGTGCTGCTCACGTTCACCACCGACAGCATGGGATTTTTTATTTTCCTTGGTCTGGCAACTGTCTTCCTTCTTTAACCAGGCACGCGCAAGACCTCGGCACATCCAGAGAAGGATTTCGTCCGTATCATTGCCGAGCCGATCCCGCTTTCGGTGGCGCAACGCATGTCCGCGTTCATCCTCGGGTCGTTGTAAGCTATCTGCCATCCGCGCAATAAGCTGCGGAAGTATCCAGGGAGCACGAATATGCTGATCCGACGCCCGTATGACATCAAACCTTCTGAGATTACCGGCCAGGCGCACTATCGGGACCGGCGGGAATTCATCCGCGCGGCTGCCTTACTCGGTGCAGCGGGGGGATTAGTTGCATCCGGACTGCTGGCGCCGGGCGAAGCGCGTTCGGCGGTAAAACTGGCCGGCCTCAGGAAGAGCCCTTTATCCACCGATGAAACTCTGACGGCGTTCGAGTCGGTTACCAGCTATAACAACTTTTACGAGTTCGGCACCGACAAGGAAGACCCGGCCGCGCGAGCCGGAAAACTGAAGACCCGCCCGTGGACAGTGAAAGTCGAAGGCGAGGTGAAGAAACCGAAGACTTTCGATATCGAGGAGCTGCTCAAACTTGCCCCGCTGGAAGAGCGCATCTACCGCATGCGTTGCGTGGAGGGCTGGTCGATGGTGATCCCGTGGGTGGGCTACCCGCTCTCCGAATTGATCAAACGCGTCGAGCCTACCGGCAATGCCAAGTACATGGAATTTCACACGCTGCTGGACCCCGAACAGATGCCGGGGCAGAAGATGCCGATCCTCGACTGGCCCTACGTCGAGGGGCTGCGAATGGACGAGGCGATGCATCCTCTGACGCTACTGGTGGTGGGACTTTACGGCCAGGTGCTGCCCAACCAGAACGGCTCGCCGGTGCGCACGGTGGTGCCGTGGAAATACGGCTTCAAGAGCGCGAAGTCGATCGTGCGCATTCGCTTTACCGAGCAGCAACCGAAGATCGCCTGGGAATTGGCGGCTCCGAACGAGTACGGGTTCTACTCCAACGTCAACCCGAAGGTCGATCATCCGCGCTGGAGCCAGGCGAAAGAGCGCCGCATCGGTGAATTTCGCAAGCGCGAAACGCTCATGTTCAACGGCTATGGCGATCAGGTCGCGAATCTATATACCGGCATGGACTTGAAGAAATTCTTCTGAAGATCCTCACCACAGAGACACAGAGGCACGGAGAAGTTCACGAAACGCGGAACTTACACAAGAATCCTTGCGTAGATGACCAGTCGTGCATCTTTACATACCCCGCGAGTAACTTGCGGCTAAATCGGAGAACTCTTTTCCGGAATTTCTCCGTGCCTCTGTGCCTCTGTGGTATGTCTTCATGTATCCATCACAACTGAAGCCGCAATACGTGACATGGATCAAGGCCACGGTGTTCGCCGCCTGCCTGATCCCGTTCGCACGCCTGGCCTGGCTGGGATTCCACAACCGGCTCGGCGCCAACCCGATCGAGTACATCACCCACTCCCTGGGCTGGTGGACGCTCGCATTCCTGCTGATCACGCTTTCGG
>JBQTIV010000045.1:0-5813 GCA_052387775.1 Betaproteobacteria bacterium | reverse complement strand
GCGGCGCAGCGGGTGCTGCGTTTCCCCGCGGTGGCGGACAAGACTTTCCTGGTTTCGATCGGCGACCGCACCGTCGGCGGCCTGTGCGCGCGCGATCCATTTGTCGGGCCCTGGCAGGTCCCGGTCGCCGATGTGGCCGTCACGCTTATGGGATTCAGGACAGACCGCGGCGAGGCCTTCGCGATGGGCGAGCGCGCGCCGCTGGCGGTGATCGATGCGCCGGCTTCCGGACGGATGGCGGTGGGGGAGGCGATCACCAACATTGCCGCCGCGCGCATCGCCAAACTCGGCGAGGTCAAGTTGTCCGCAAACTGGATGGCGGCCGCCGGCCACCCGGGTGAGGACGCGGCTCTGTTCGATACCGTCAAAGCGGTGGCCATGGAACTGTGCCCGCAGTTAGGCATCAGCATCCCGGTCGGCAAGGACTCGATGTCGATGCGAACGGCGTGGGATGACAACGGCAGGAAAAAGGAAGTCATTGCGCCGCTATCGCTGATCGTTTCCGCATTTGCGCCCTGCATGGATGCGCGCAAGACGCTGACCCCGCAACTTCAGCCGCTTGACCGCGACAGCGAGCTGGTTTTGATCGACCTCGGGTCGGGACGTAATCGCCTGGGCGGATCGGCGCTCGCCCAGGTCTATGCCCAGATGGGCGAAGAAGCGCCGGATCTGGAATCGCCGCGAAAACTGAAGGCAATGTTCGAAACCGTCCAGCGGCTGAACGCTGACGGAAGAATTCTTGCTTACCATGACCGCTCCGATGGCGGCTTGTTCGTGACGCTGGCGGAGATGATGTTCGCTTCGCATGTCGGGATCACTGCCGACATCGGCGCGTTCGGTGAAGATGCCCTGGCGGCGCTTTTCAACGAAGAACTGGGCGCGGTTCTGCAGGTGAGGACCGCGGATTTCGACGCCGTGATGGACGCGTTCTCGCGGGCCGGGCTGCGCGCGGAGTTTTGTCGTCTCGGAAATCTCAATCGCACCGGCCGGCTGATCGTCACTGCGAAGGGCAAGCAGATCTATGGCGAATCGGGAATCGCGTTGCGGCGCGTATGGTCGGAAACCACGTACCGAATGCAGAAACTGCGCGACAACCCGCAATGCGCGCAACAGGAATATGATCGCATCCTCGATGCCGCGGACCCGGGACTGCACGCGAAATTGACCTTCGATCCGGCGCAGGATATTGCCGCGCCTTACATCGGCCGCGGCGCTCGCCCGAAAATGGCGATCCTGCGCGAGCAGGGGGTGAACAGCCAAATCGAAATGGCCGCGGCCTTCGATCGTGCCGGCTTCGAAGCGTGCGACGTGCACATGAGCGACATCATTGCCGGACGGGCATCGCTTGGCGGATTCAACGGCGTCGCGGCCTGCGGCGGATTTTCCTACGGCGACGTGCTCGGCGCCGGCGAGGGATGGGCCAAGTCCATTCTGTTCAACCACCGCGCGCGCGACGAGTTTGAGGCTTTCTTCCTGCGCAGCGACTCCTTCGCGCTGGGTGCCTGCAACGGCTGCCAGATGATGAGCAACTTGCACGAAATCATTCCCGGCGCGGCGCACTGGCCGCATTTCGTGCGCAACCGCTCCGCCCAGTTCGAGGCGCGCGTGGTGATGCTGGAAGTCGTGAAAAACCCGTCGCTGTTCTTCCGCGGGATGGAGGGCAGCCGGATACCGATCGCGGTCGCGCACGGCGAGGGCTACGCCGAGTTCGCTTCGCCTGCGCAACGGGCTGCAGCGCGGGGGCTGGTGGCGCTGCGCTTCGTGGACAACGATGGCAGGCCGACGCAACGCTATCCGTTCAATCCCAATGGCTCGCCGCAGGGGATCACCGGCCTAACCACCGCGGACGGGCGCTTTACCATCCTCATGCCGCATGCGGAACGCGTGTTCCGCACGGTGCAGAACTCCTGGCACCCGGATTCCTGGGGTGAAGACGGGCCGTGGATGCGCATGTTCCGCAACGCCCGCAAATGGGTGGGGTAGGGCAAGAAAAGCGCTCAACGCAGAGGACGCTGAGGACGCTGAGGAAAACCAGAAACGAGGAAAGGCACGTGGTAGTTAAAAGCAGGCACAGTGCCGCAGTGACTACGGATTCTAGGTTTTTACTCTCGAATGTTGTTGCTTTTGTCCTTCCTCTACGTCCTTCGCGTCCTCCGTGTTGAGTGCTTCTTTTTGTTTTTTCCGAATTACTTTGGATCGATTTTCTGAATCTTCGCCTTGGCGCGCAGACCGGCGATGTAGTCATCGCGCGCCTTGCTGGCAAGGGTCTGCTGAATCTGGCCCTTCACTTGCTCGAGCGGCGCGAAGGGCAGGGTGCGCACGTCTTGCAATTCGATGATGTGATAGCCGTAGTCGGTCTTCACCGGCTCGCTGGTCATCTCGCCCTTCTTCAGTCCTTTCAGCGCCTCTCCGAACGGCTGCACATAGGCCTCCGCCTCCGACCAGTCGAGTTCGCCGCCGTTATCCTTGGATCCGGGATCGGTTGATTTCTCCGCTGCAATCTTGGCGAAATCTCCGCCATTCTGCAGATCGGCCAGGACCTGCTTGGCTTCGGCTTCTTCCTTCACCAGGATGTGGCGAGCCTTGTACTGCTTGCCGGCATCGCTGCCTTGCTGTGCCTTGACGCGCTCATACTCCTTGGCCACGTCAGCGTCGCTGGGCTTGGTCTTTTTGTTGATATCTTCGAACAGCACCCCGAGGATGATCTGCTGCTTGGCCAAGTCGAGCTGGAGCTGGTAGTCGGGATTCTTGTCGAGCTTGCGCTTGAGCGCTTCCTGGTGAAGAACTTCACGCGTGATCATGATATCGCGGATGTTGTTGCGAAATTCCGGGCTGTCCTGCTGCTGGCCCTGACTCTGCGCGATTTGTGCCTTGGCGACGAAGTCGATGCGGGCCTGCGGGATTGGCACCCCATTGACGATGGCGGCGTTTTTTTGCTTGGTGTCGGCAGCGTAGCCGGCCGGAAGTACGGCGAGGCAGGCGACGGCTAGCGTAAGCAGCAGTGCGGGTTTGACCAAGTGCATTGCAGTTCCTTTGGGTGACGGGAGTTGAACTTGGAGAGCATCTTCTTGGGGACGTTGTCTGATTGTCCTTTACTTCAGCGTTCAACTCTCGGCTGAAGGTCCCCATTCTTCCGGAGCGTAAGCCTGGATCGCCAGCGCGTGAATCCGGCCCGGCATCAGATCCGACAGCGCCTGGTACACAAGCCGATGGCGGGCGAGCACGGGCTTGCCGGCGAATTCACGCGAGACGATCACGAGCTGATAATGTCCGCCGCCCTCCTTGGCCCCAGCGTGTCCGGCGTGTTTATCGCTCTCGTCGACCACTTCCAGGGAATCCGGGGCAAGTGGTGCAAGACGTTCGCGGATCAGGTCTGCGGTGGTCACTCTAGTGCCCTGTTCCGCTAATTCGTGGCTGAAAACCCGGCGAGAATCGGCGCCATGCTGTGTTACGAGTCCGTGCCGTGCGTGTCGGTGCGCGGAAGAGGGGCCCCTCTGGGGATCTGACCGCGGAGACACGCGTAAGGCCGGTGGTCGACACGCTATTGGCCGGTTGCACGGTCGCATCCCCGCAAGCGGGGCCCCTGCTCCACGTTCCACCGGCCCCCGCCACTGTCAAGGACTCGCGCCTTGCCTGACGCCGATTTCGCGGGTTTTCTGATCGATGATGGATTGCTGTCAAATAGGTCATAAGGACTAGCGACGGAGGTTGGAGACTCGTACTACGAATTAGCGGAACAGGACACTAGGGAAAGACCTTGCGGAACGGCTTGACCGTTACGCTGGCGAATACACCCTCGGTGACGTAAGGGTCGGCGTTGACCCAAGCCTTGGCCTCTTCGAGCGAGCCGAATTCGGCGACGATCAGGCTTCCGGTCATTCCGGCTGGACCCGGATCGATGCTGTCGATGGCGGGGAAGGCGCCGCCGATGACCAACTTGCCGGCGGCGATCAGTTCGTCCACCCGCTTCAGGTGCGCGGGCCGCGAGGCCGTGCGCTTTTGCAGACTGTCCGCTATGTCCTCGCC
Organism: Betaproteobacteria bacterium; assembly: GCA_052387775.1. GTDB lineage: Bacteria > Pseudomonadota > Gammaproteobacteria > Burkholderiales > JACQAP01 > JACQAP01. The sequence goes on along the minus strand of JBQTIV010000045.1, from coordinate 1,787 downwards.
GACGATCGCATACAGCATCGTTAATTCCTCTCCTCCGATTCCATGTAGCGGCTCAACATCAGGCCCTGGGCCACGACAAAAAGCAGCATCAGTCCAATGCCCCCAAAAACCTTGAAATTGACCCAGACGTCGTTTTCACAGACCGACTTCTCGCTGATTTCGTTGGCGCAGAAGCTCTCCGCGAACGAAAACGCAACGTAAAGGTTGGCCGCACCCATCAGTACGAAAAACGCAATCCAGCTCAGGTTCAGCTTCTGCCATACCGTATCGGGAAGGGCGATCTGTTTGTCCATCATGGCTCGGATGAGGTTCTTGCGGAAAAACAGCTCCGAGCCGAGGAGGATGCTGCCGAAACTCCAGTATAGCACCGTGGGTTTCCACTTTATGAAGGTGTCGTCGTGCAGCCAGAGCGTGGCTCCACCGAAAACCACGATGATCGCGAGGCTTGCCCACAACATATTGTCCACCTTGCGATGGCGTGCCCATGACCAGCCGACCTGAATGAAGGTGGCGGCGATGGCTACCGCGGTTGCGGTGTAGATACCCCAGATCTTGAAGGCGAGAAAGAACACCAGGACCGGGAAGATATCGAACAGAAACTTCATGATCGTCACGAAAAAATGGTGGCGGGCATTATGTACGCGCCGGCCTGAGTTGTCCAACCGGGACGGGCGGAAAGCGATGCTAAGATTGCGGCAACGAACTGGGTTCGATTCCGGAGGAGGAGTTTACGATGGCTCACGTCAAACTGGTAAATTACCGGGAAGCATCGCCGGAAGTACGCGCGGTGTTCGACGACATCATGATCACGCGCAACACCGGCTACATCAACAATATCTGGCGCGCACTGGCGGTGCATCCGCCGCTGCTGAAGCGTTTCTGGAAGCAGATGAAGGAAGTGATGGTCAAGCCTTCGCGCCTCGATCCGCTCACCAAGGAACTGCTCTATCTCGCAGTCAGCGTGACCAACAACTGCGAGTACTGCATCAACTCCCATACCTTCACCGCCCGCAAGCAGGGGATGGACGATGCGATGCTCGCTGAATTCAACGAAATCGTCGCGCTTGCCAATGCCGGAAACAGATTGACGATGGGCCTGCAGGTCGAGGTCGACGAGCGCTTCAAGCCCGATCAGCCTGCCGAGCCCTGGTCGGTATCGACCAGAAAGCCGACCAGGGGCCGGCGGAAAAGGCGTTGACGCAGAGAACGCAGAGGAAAAACTGAGGACGCGGAGAAGACCAAGGGAACTGAAGGGAACAACGACATGGATTTCGAACAACTGGTTCGTAGTCGCTATAGCTGCCGCAAATTCCTGCACAGGCCAGTGCCGCTCGAAACCATCGAGAAGATTCTCGATCTGGCGCAGCAAACTCCGTCCTGGTGCAACTGCCAGCCCTGGCAGGTCGTGCTCGTAAGCGGCGGGGCGGTCGCCAGCTTTCGCGACAGGCTGCTTGCATATGCCGCTGAAGGCCATCTGCCGCAGCCGGATTTCCCGTTCCCTTCGCGCTACGAAGGCATCTACCGGGAGCGGCGCAAGGTCTGCGGGGTGCAACTTTACCAGGCGCTGGGGATCGGTCGCGAAAACAGGGAGGGCGCGGAGCGGCAGCGGCTGGAGAACTTCCGCTTTTTTGACGCGCCACACGTAGCCCTGATCACCACCGAGGAGGAACTCGGCGTCTACGGTGTGCTGGACTGCGGGCTTTATGTCGCCAACTTCATGCTCGCGGCAAGAAATTTCGGCGTGGATACGATCGCGCAGGCCGCACTGGCTGCGTATCCGGACCTGA
>JBQTIV010000044.1:0-21763 GCA_052387775.1 Betaproteobacteria bacterium | reverse complement strand
ATTGCGATCAGAGACTTCGGTCGGCGCCCACTATCGTGAGGCCCAACGAGCCAAATCCGGCGCCGATTTCGTTAGCAAGATTGAAGGCGCACTTCAAGAACTTGATGAAACGGGGTATTGGCTGGAGTTACTCGAAGCATCGGGCAATGCAGATGCAACGGCAGTAAAACAGCTGCAGATCGAGAACCAGGAATTGCTGAAAATCTTCGTCACAATCGCAAAGTCTTCCAAGAAACAGTCCAAAACGGGGATGAAATGAAATCTCTTCATCCTTCCTCCTTCATCCTTCCGCCTTCATCCTTGTTCTTTCATCCTTCATCCTTCCGCCTTCATCCTTGCTCATGAAACTCGTTTGGATCATCGACGACGACCAATCGATTCGCTGGGTGTTCGAGAAAGCGCTCACGCGGGAGAACATTGCTTTCAAGCTTTTCGCCTCCGCGCAAGAGGCGTTGCAGGCGCTGTCGGCATCGAGCCCGCAGGTGGTGGTCAGCGACATTCGCATGCCGGGCGGCTCCGGCCTCGAATTGCTGCAGAAGCTCAAGGAGAAGCTCCCCAACCTGCCGGTCATCATCATGACTGCCTACTCGGATCTCGAGAGCGCAGTGGCAGCATTCCAGGGCGGCGCTTACGAGTACCTGCCCAAGCCCTTCGACGTGGACCAGGCGGTGGATCTGATCCGCCGGGCGATGGAAGAGAGCCTGCGTCAGGGCGGGCTCGCCGAAGTGGCGCAGCAAACGCCAGAGATTCTTGGGCAGGCGCAGTCCATGCAGGAAGTGTTCCGCGCCATCGGGCGGCTCACGCAATCGCACGCCACCGTTCTCATCAACGGCGAATCCGGCACCGGAAAGGAACTGGTGGCGCGTGCCCTGCACCGCCACAGCCCGCGCGCGCCCAAACCTTTCATCGCCATCAACACCGCTGCAATCCCCAAGGATCTGCTCGAGTCGGAGTTGTTCGGGCACGAACGCGGCGCTTTCACCGGCGCGCAGGCGATGCGGCGCGGGCGTTTCGAACAGGCCGAAGGCGGCACCCTGTTCCTGGACGAGATTGGCGATATGCCGCCCGACCTGCAAACTCGTCTGTTGCGGGTGCTCTCCGACGGGCAGTTCTACCGCGTCGGTGGGCATCAATCGATCAAAGCCAACGTGCGCATCATCGCGGCAACTCACCAGGACCTCGAAAGCCGGGTCAAGCAGGGCATGTTCCGGGAGGATCTGTTCCACCGTTTGAACGTGATCCGCCTGCGCCTACCGGCGCTGCGCGAACGCCGCGAGGACATTCCCTTGCTGGCCAAATACTTTTTGCAGAAAAGCGCGCGTGAATTGGGCGTGGAAACCAAGAAGCTGTCCGAGGCAGCGATGAAGTATCTGTCCTCGCTGGATTTCCCTGGCAACGTACGCCAGCTGGAGAACCTTTGCCACTGGCTGACAGTGATGGCACCGGGGATGAACGTCGACGTCAACGACCTGCCTCCGGAATTGCGTGAGGAAACTCTTGTCCCCCCGGCGGAAAACTGGGTGAGCGCTCTGGAGCGGGAAGCGGAATCGCGGCTCAAGCGCGGCGACAGCGCGATCCTCGATGAGCTTTCCCGCCAGTTCGAGCGGGCGCTCATAATCAAGGCGCTTGCCCACACCGGCGGGCGCAGGATCGAAGCCTCGGTGCTGCTCGGCATGGGCCGCAACACGCTGACCCGCAAGATCCAGGAACTCGGGTTGGAAAAGGACGACGCGGGAGACTAAGAAATCCCGGATTTCACCACGGAGGACACGGAGGAAAACCAAAGACGAGGAAAAACATATACGAGTCAAGAACGGTATCGCTGTTGGTGACTTCCCGCCGCCAATTGTCGCCGCGACGGATCATCACGCAATGCAGGCTTTTAACTCCAGTATTGCCTTTGCTCTTGCATTTCCTCCGTGTCCTCCGTGGTGAGCTTCTTCTTAGGCAATCTCGACGACGACCGGCGCGTGGTCGGAGGGCCGTTCCAGCCTGCGCATGTCCACATGAATGCGGCTCGAGCGGCAGCGCGACGCGAGTTCCGCGGACAGAAGAACGTGATCGATACGCAGTCCAAGATTGCGCTTGAATGCATTCATGCGATAGTCCCACCAGGAGTATGACTTCTCGGGCTGCTCGAACAGCCTGAAGCTGTCCTTCAGTCCGCACCCCAGCAGTCGCTGAAAGGCGGCACGTTCGGGCGCGCTGACCAGAACCTGGCCTTGCCAGGCCGTCGGGTCGTGGACATCGCGGTCTTCTGGCGCGATGTTGAAGTCGCCCAGCACCGCCAGCCGCGGCCGTGTTTTCAGTTCCGCGTCCAGCCAGCGCTCAAACGCTTCCAGCCAATCAAGTTTGTAGCGATACTTGTCGGATTCCAGGCTCTGACCGTTGGGCACGTACGCACACACCAGCCGCAGGTCCCCCACGGTGGCGGACAGCACCCGTTTCTGCTGGTCAGCGTAGCCGGAGATGCCCGCCTCGACTGCCTGCAGCGCATCGCGCGCCAGGATCGCTACGCCGTTGTACGTCTTCTGCCCGGAACATACGGCGCGGTATCCGGCCTGTTTGATTGCGTCAGCAGGAAAATTTGCATCCTCGACTTTGGTTTCCTGCAGGCAAACCGCGTCGGGGCGTTCACGCGCGAGCCACTCGAGCAGATGCGGAAGCCGGACTTTCAGCGAGTTGACATTCCAGGCGGCAAGCTTCAAGTGTGATCAGTTCTGCTCGGGCGGGGCCGGCTCGCCTTCGCTTTCGGGCGCCGCTGCGGGAGGCGGCGCTGGAGGTGGCGTGGCCGCGACCGGTTTGGCCTGCACCGGGGTGACCGGTGCCAACGCGGTTTTGGGATAGCCCGCATCGTCGAGCGCGGCGTTCCAGCGCGCTTCCTCGAAGCCGAGCAATATCCGCCGCCCCACCTGCAGAACCGGCGCGACTTCCTGTCCGGCCGTCAACTTTTTCAACTCGTCCCGCACCTCCGGCGCCAGCGGATCCTTGGTTGCGTGCGGCACTCCGCGCTTGGCAAGCAGCGCACGCGCCCGGTTGCAACCGTCCCCGCAGTCGTACACATACATCGTCACCGGGAAGTTCTTCACCGCCTGCTGAAGAACGTACGGCAGTGCAATATCCCCCGGCTTGTCTCCGAGTTTTTTGCGCTCGCTTCTAGCGGCGCCCGGCGGCGGCGGCTGATCGCTGTAATGGGTCCTGCCTTCCGCGTCCACCCATTTGTAAGTCTCGGCCTGCACCAGCAGCGCACCCGACATCAAGACCGCGAGAAGCATACGGGATTTCATCGAAGCCTTCTCCTTATCACTTTTCCTAATCATGCCACGGCCATGCCGCTATGCCGCAGCAACGCATCGATTTTCGGCTCGCGCCCGCGAAACGCCACAAAGGACTCCAGCGCGGGGCGGCTGCCGCCCGCGGCGAGGATTTCCTCGCGAAAGCGCTCGCCGACCACAGGATTCAGCACGCCGTTTTCCTCGAACAGGCGGTAGGCATCCGCAGACAGCACCTCCGCCCATTTGTAGCTGTAATAGCCGGCAGCGTAGCCGCCGCCGAAGATATGCGAGAAACCGTGCGGAAAGCGGTTGTACGCGGGCGGAAAGATGACGGCGACGCGGCTGCGCACTTCGTCGAGCAGATCGAGCGGTGTCTTCGAACCGGCAGGGTCGAAATCGTAGTGCAGATGCATGTCGAAAAGCGCGAACTCGAGCTGACGCACGGTGTGCATTCCGCTCTGAAAGTTCTTCGCTGCCACCATTTTGTCGAAAAGCGCGCGCGGCAGGCTCTGACCGCCGTCCGCGTGCCGGGTCATGTCCTTGAGCACGTCCCATTCCCAGCAAAAATTCTCCATGAACTGGCTGGGCAGTTCGACCGCGTCCCACTCGACCCCGTTGATTCCCGATACGCCGAGCACCTCCACCTGGGTTAGCAGATGGTGCAGGCCGTGGCCAAATTCGTGGAACAGCGTGATCACCTCATCGTGCGTGAACATTGCCGGCTTACCACCGACCGGCGCAGCAAAATTGCAGTTCAAATAGACAACCGGGGTCTGGATGCCCCCCGCCTTGCGCCGCCGGGCGATCGCGTTGTCCATCCATGCCCCGCTGCGCTTGGACGGCCGCGCATACAGGTCGAGGTAGAACTGCCCGATCAGCGCGCCGCTTGCGTCGCGAAGGGAAAAAAAGCGCACGTCGTCGTGCCAGCGCGGCGCCTCGTCGGGGCGGATAGTCAGTCCGTAGAGCGTCTCCACCACGCGGAACATGCCTGCCAGTACCTGCTCCTCCGGAAAGTACTGCTTGACTTCCTGATCCGAAAACGCATAGCGCGCGGCCCGCAACTTCTCCGATGCATAGGCTGTGTCCCAGGGCTGCAGATCCCGGAGCCCAAGCTGTTTCGCCGCAAACTCCTTAAGCTCGGTCAGATCGCGCCCGGCGTAGGGTTTGGCGCGCGCCGCCAGTTCGTCGAGAAAGCGCAGCACCTCCGCGGGAGAGTCGGCCATCTTGGGCTCCAGCGACAATTCGGCGAATCTCTCGAAGCCGAGCAGTTGTGCCTGTTCACGCCGCAACTGCAGAATCTCAACGATGATCGCGGTGTTGTCCAGCGCCGGATTACCGAACTCGGAGGCACGGGTGGCATAAGCGTCATACAGGCGTTTGCGCAGATCGCGGTTGTCCGCGTACTGCATGACCGGGAGATAGGACGGCTGCTGCAAGGTGAATTTCCAGCCCGCCTTGCCGGCCTCGGCCGCGGCCTTGTGCGCCGCTTCCAGCACGTCGTCGGGGATGCCGGAGAGTTGCGCGCGCTCCTCGATGATCAACTCGAACGCATTGGTGGCATCGAGCAGGTTGTCGTTGAATCTGGACGACAGCCGCGCCAGCCGCTCGTTCATCTGCCTGAATCGCGCCTTATGTTCAGCGGGAAGCTCTGCGCCGCCCAGGCGGAAATCGCGCAATTCATTGTCGATGACTTTTTTCTGCGCCTGCGTGAGCGTGGAAAAACCGGGAGAGGCGCGCAACGCCTTGTATTTCCGCAATAGCGCCTCGCTCTGCGACAGCTCGGTGAAATATTCATTGACGCGCCCCAGATTGGCGTTGAAAGCCTCGCGCAATGCCGGGCTGTTCATCACGGCGTTCATGTGCGCGACCTGCCCCCAGGCGCGGTGCAGCCGTTCGTTGGCATCGTCCAGCGGGGCGACGAAATTTTCCCACGTCGGTTCCCGCCCATCGGCCTCCTGCCGGGCGGTCAGCTCACGGTTTTCCGCCAGCAATTGGTCCAGCGCCGGGGTGACATGGTCCGGCTTGAACTCGGCAAAACGCGGCAGAGCCGAAAAATCGAGCAGAGGGTTCATGGAGGCAGTGTTGAGTGTTGAATGTTGAATGCTTGGCTGGTGTCGCCACCGCCGATTTGAAGCCACCTCAAACTTAATACTCAAAAATCATTACTCGGCACTCAACATTCATCACTCAACAATCAACATTCAAAATTCAACATTCGTACACAACGTTTCCCCCGACCAGCGTATAGCGCACCCGCCCCGTGACTTCGTAGCCGGCAAACGGCGTGTTCTTGCCCTGGCTCTTGAGCTTCGCCGGCTCGACTTTCCATTGCAAGTGCGGATCGAAGATGCACAGATCGGCGTTGGCCCCGGCCGCGATCGTCACCGTGCCGATGCCGAGGATGCGCGCCGGCTCGGTAGTCACCCTGGCAATCGCCTTCGGCAGCGCGATGCGCGAGCCCTCCGCCCATTTCAAAGTCAGCGTCAGCAGCAGCTCCAGTCCGGTCGCACCGGCCTCGGATTCGCCAAAGGGCAGTTGCTTGGCGTCCTCATCCACCGGGGTGTGGTCGGAACAGATCGCGTCGATGGTGCCGTCCTCCACGCCGCGGCGCAGCGCATCGCGGTCGCGCAGGCTTCGCAGCGGCGGCACCAGGTGGTAACTGGAATCGAAGTAACCGATATCCATCTCGCTCAGGTGCACGTGATTCGCCGATACGTCGCAAGTGACGTTCATGCCCAGCGCCTTGGCCTGGCGCATCATCTCCACGCCCTCTGCGCTGGAGAGCCGGCACAGATGCACCCGGGCGCCGGTTTCGCGGGCAAGCAGCAGCATGGTGGACAGCGCCACCGTTTCCGCCACCACCGGGACCGGCGCCAAGCCCAGGCGCGTGGCCACCTCTCCGTCATGAGCGACGCCGCCGCGCGCCAGGCTGCCGTCGCTGGGGCGCAGCCACACCGAGTAGCCGAAGGTGGTCGCATACTGCATCGCCCGCAGCATGACCTGGTTGTCGTCAAGCGGCACGTCCGCCTGCGAAAAAGCCACGCATCCGGCGTCGACCAACTCGGCCATTTCAGTAATGCGCTCGCCCTTCAGCCCGAGGGTCAGCGCGCCCAACGGATACACGTGCGCCTGGTTGAGACTACGCGCCCGATGCTTGAGCATTTCCACCAGACCCGGTTCGTCCAAGGGCGGGTCGGTATCCGGTGGACACACCAGCGAAGTCACGCCGCCGGCCACAGCGGCCGCCATCTCGCTTTCCAGCGTGGCCTTGTGCTCGAAACCGGGCTCGCGCAGCCGCGCCGAGAGATCGACCAATCCCGGACACACCACCAGTCCGTCGGCCTCGATTACCCGGTTGGCGTGGAAACTGCCGGGTGCAGCACCAACAGCCACAATTTTTCCAGCGGCCAGATAGAGGTCCTGAACCTTTTCTGTCCCGCTTTGCGGATCGACCACTCGGCCGTTCTTGATGTGAATTTTCATTCGTCGGCACTAACCACAGAGGCACAGAGAATTCAAGATCAAACTTGATTGTCGGCAAACCACTCCCGGCACGCGTTCGAAGACACCACTCAAGAAGCGTCCCCAGCTTCCCCAATTCTCGATTTCCTCTGTGTCTCTGTGGTAATGGCTTTTCATGCATTGCCGGCCAGGATAGACATGACCGCCATGCGCACCGCAATGCCAAAGGTCACCTGCGGCAGGATCACCGACTGGCGGCCATCGGCCACGCTGGATTCGATCTCAACGCCGCGGTTCATCGGTCCGGGATGCATCACGATGGCATCCGGCTTGGCGCCGGCGAGCTTATCCGGGGTGAGTCCGTAGTACTTGAAGAACTCCTGTGCGGAGGGCAACAAAGCTCCATTCATGCGCTCGTTCTGCAGCCGCAGCATGATCACGACGTCCACGTCCTTGAGTCCCGCGGCCATATCGTGGAAGACGTGCACGCCGAGTTCGGAAACATGAGTCGGGAGCAAAGTGCGCGGACCGATCACGCGCACCTCGGGCACACCCAGGCTGGTCAGCGCGTGGATCTGCGAGCGCGCCACTCGCGAATGCAGGACGTCGCCGACGATCGCCACCCGCAGATTGGTGAAATCCTGCTTGTAGTGGCGGATCGTGAACATGTCGAGCAAGCCCTGCGTCGGATGCGCGTGGCGGCCATCACCGGCGTTGATCACGTGAATGTAGGGTGCGACATGGCGGGCAATCAAGTGCGCGGCACCGCTCTGGGCATGGCGGACGATGAACATGTCCGCGTGCATGGCCGAGAGGTTGGCCACCGTGTCGAGCAGCGTCTCGCCCTTGCTCTGGGAGGAGGTGCCGACGTTGAGATTGATTACGTCGGCGGAAAGTCGCTTGGCCGCGATTTCGAAGGTGGTGCGCGTGCGCGTCGAAGGTTCGAAGAACAGGTTGAATACCGCCTTGCCGCGCAACAGCGGCACTTTCTTGATCTCGCGCTCGGTGACGGAAAGAAAGGAGTGCGCGGTGTCGAGGATGCGCACGATGATGTCGCGCGGAAGGCCCTCTATGGTGAGCAGGTGATGCAACTCGCCATTGGCGTTGAGTTGCGGGCTGTAGGCCATCACTTGCGCTCCTGCGCCGGCATCGGAGTAATCGCCAGGCTCAATCGGCCATCGGCGCTTTTCTGCAGTTCGATCTGCTCGTTGGCTGCAACCTTGACCTCGGCGCCGAGGAACTGCGGCGCGATCGGCAGTTCGCGGCCGCCGCGGTCCACCAGTGCGGCCAGGCGAATTCGTTGCGGCCGCCCGTAGTCGAAAAGTTCGTTGATCGCGGCGCGTATGGTGCGGCCGGTGTAGAGGACGTCGTCGACCAGGATCACGTCGGCATCAGCCACCTCGAAGGGAATGTCGGAACGCTTGACCCGGGCGTGCAGCCCGCGGCTTTCATAGTCATCGCGGTAGAAGGACACGTCGATGGTGCCCAGCGGCTGTTTCAGTCCCAGCGCCCGGTGCAGGCGCTCGGCCAGCCACACGCCGCCGGTGTGGATTCCGATCAGCGCGGTGTCCGCGGTGACTTGCGGGCGCATGCGCTCGGTGAGCTGGTTGAGCAGGGCTTCGGCGTCAGGCGTTGTCATTGAAGAAAGCTTCCAGGATCAGTTTCGCGGCGAGCGGGTCCAGATGGCGTTTGCTTTCGCGAGCAGTCAGACCGCTCGCTCGCGCTTCGTGCTGCGCTTCCGCCGAGGTCAGGCGCTCGTCCACCAGCCGGGTTTCGATGCCAAAGCGAGCCTGCAGCCGCTCGGCAAACTTGCGCGCCAACCCGGTCAACCGGTGTTCGCTTCCGTCCAGCGCCAGCGGCAACCCCACCACCAACAGGACCGGCTGCCATTCCTGCAGTAGCGCGGCGATGCGGGCAAAGCGCGCATCGTTGGCGGTGGCATCGATGGTCTCGAGCGGATGCGCGATGCCGAGTTCCAGTTCCCCTACAGCCACGCCGATGCGACGTTCGCCGAAGTCGAAGGCTACTGCGGTGCCAAAATGCACGTGCCCAGGACCATGTTCTGAGTGTGCAATCGCCGAGCGCCTGCTCTGCACCGGCCTCACGCTGGTGCGCCCGCCGAATTCGCTTCACGCATGCCCGGCATCCTCCGAAAGGCTGCCAGGATCTATCCCGAGCAGTTCCATCGCCGCTGTCAGGCGCTCCGCCGGCGGCCGGTCGAACATGACCGAAGGCTCGGCGCGTACGGTAAGCCAGGCGTTTTGCCCGAGTTCGTGCTCCAGTTGCCCGGGCGCCCACCCGGCATAACCGAGGGACACCAGGATATTGTCGGGGCCAGGGCCGTCGCCATGGCTCAGAGCCTGAAGGATATCCTTGGAGGTGGTCAGGCCGACTTCCCCATTTACGGACAGCGTGGACTGCCACCCCCCCACCGGCCGATGCAGGACGAAACCGCGGTCTACCTGTACCGGGCCGCCGAAGTAGACCGGTAGCGTCCCGAGACTGCGGTTCCCCAGAGGGATCTCGATCTGCTCGAACAGGGTGCCAAGCGTCATGTCGGTGGGGCGATTGACCACCACTCCCAGCGCGCCCTGATCGTTGTGTTCGCAGATATAGGTCAGCGATCTGGCAAAGTGGGGATCGGCCATGTTGGGCATGGCGATCAGGAAGTGATTCGTCAGATTTACGCTTTGCATGGATTCGCCAGCGCCATTTTACCCGTGCCGGCGGGGCCGCCACAAACCCGGCTGCGTGCCCCGTATAATCGGGCCTCGAGTGTCGGCCGGCAGGACCCGCGGCTGTGGCCGGTAGCGCAGGCTGGCCTGCACCGGCCGGCGGCGCATCGGCCAGCGAATTTCCATAGAGGGTCGAGGGATATTTCTGGCTACCCAACAAGAACTGGCTGCCTTCCTCGCGGAAGTAGAGCGGCGGGCATTCAAGCAGGCCGTGTTTGCGGTGCGCGACCAGCACGTTGCGCTGGATATCGTCCAGGACGCCATGCTCAAGTTGACCAGCAAGTACGCGGGAAGACCGACCGCGGAGTTGCCCCTGCTGTTCCAGCGCATCCTGCAGAACACCATCCGCGACTTTTACCGGCGCCAGAAGGTGCGCTCGCTGTGGACCACGCTCTTTTCCTCGTTTCATCCTCGGGACGATGCCGAGGACTACGACCCGCTCGAGACCATGCAAACCGATGGCCCGGGCGGCAGGGGCGACAGCCCGGCCGATCGCATGGAGCGCGCACAGATCGCCGATCTGATCGGACAAGCCGTTGAAAAATTGCCCCCCCGTCAACGCCAGGCTTTTCTCTTGCGTTACTGGGAAGAGTTGGACGTAGCGGAAACGGCGGCGGCGATGGGGTGCTCCGAGGGCAGCGTGAAGACGCATTGCTCGCGCGCCACCCATGCCCTCGCTGTCTTTCTGAAGCAGAAGGGAATCGAACCATGAACGAGAACGATCTTGCCAGGCGGATCGTTGCCCTACTCGACCGCGGCCTGGCCGAGTTGCCCGCCTCGACGATGCAAAAACTTGCGGCAGCCCGGGCGGCTGCACTTGCGCGGGTTCGCCCCGGCAATTCCTCGCCCGCGCAGTCCCGGGTGGAAAGACTGCTCGGCAGCCAGGGTCTGCGGCGAGGCCTCGCCATGCGACTGGTGCTGCCGGCGGCCATTATCATCGCCAGCCTCGGCGGGCTTATTTACTGGCAGACATCGAGCCATTACGACGAAGAATTGGATGCCGGCCTGCTGGCTGGCGAACTGCCCTTACACGCCTACATCGACCCGGGCTTTGACACGTGGCTAACGCAAGCCTCGCACAGGCCGCCGCAGCAATAGTGCTGGTTTCCTTCCTTTACGGGGACCCGGCGCATGCCGGGGAAGCGCATGCGCGGTCCGACACACCGGTGTGGGCGCAGCTTTCTCCCCAACAACAGCAGATCCTGGCGCCGTTGCAGGGGGAATGGGACCGCCTGGAGCCCGACAGGCGCAAACGCTGGCTCGACCTTGCAGCCCGTTACCCGGATCTGCCGGCGGAACGCCAGTCGCGCATCCAGCAGCGCATGCGCGAATGGGCAGCGCTGACTCCGGAGCAGCGCGCCCAAGCCCGCGAACGCTACAGGGAGCTCAAGCAACTTTCGCCGGAGCAACGCCAGCGACTGCATGAGCGTTGGCAGGAGTACCAGCGCTTGCCCGAGGAAAAGCGCCAAAGCCTGAGGGAGATGCGTGGTCCGGAATCGGCGGACCCCAGACCTGAAAAGCGGGGCGAGCAGCCTTCGCCGCGTTGATTTCCGTGTCGCGCGAGAATCCAGCCGGTGCGCAGTGTCGGCTGCGGTTAGCACCTTTGGGGGTGCGGCTGCTGAGTCTCGCCTACGAGGGCGTGCTGTTGTTCGGGATCCTGTTTGTCGCCTCCTACCTGTTCCTCGGCCTTGCGCGCGATGCACATACCGGCCTGCCGCGTCTGCTGCTCCAGGCATACGTACTCGCGGTGTGTGGCGCCTACTTCGTATTTTGCTGGACGCGCAGCGGACAGACCCTGCCGATGAAGACCTGGCGCATTCGGCTGGTCACCGATCAGGGCAAGCCCTTGGCGATCGGGCGGGCATTCAGGCGCTATCTGCTGGCCGTGCCTGGCGTTTTGTCGGGCATCGGCGTGCTCTGGGCTTTGGTCGACCGCGACGGCCAGTTCCTGCACGACCGGATGGCAAAGACACGAATCGTGCGCGTTGAACAACAGAAGAACGCGGATTGAGGATGCGGGATTGGGGATCGAGTAAGAACCAGAGCAAATCGCAGTTTGCTTCGCCCAATCCTCAATCCCGTATCCTAAATCCCGTATCCCCGATCCCGCATCCTCAATCCTATCTTTTCTCCACCATCCACATCATCAACACCGCGGCCCCCAGGAACGCCAGGGTGGGAAAGATCGCGCTGAAAAGCGGCGGCCAGGCGTTGAGCAATCCGAGGTGGCCAAACAGCCGATTGGCCAAATGAAAGCCCAGCCCCAACATGATGCCGGTGAAGATCTTGGCGCTCACCCCGCCCTCGCGAACCTGGAAATAGGCGAACGGCAGCGCCAGCACCATCATCACCAGAACAGCGAACGGGTAAATGATCTTCGACCACAGCACGATTTCGTAGCGCGAGGTCTCCTGCCGGTTCTCGGTCAAGTGTTCGATGTAGGAATACAGTTCCCAGAGCGACATCTGTTCCGGCACCACCATCAGCACGTTCAGGATCGGAGGACTCAGCACTGAACGCCAGTTGGCCTCGGGAATGCGGCTGACCGTCGTGCGGTTTTCCTCGAACCGCGTTTGCACCACGTCCTTGAGCCGCCACAGATTGTCGCGCTGGTGCTCGCCGGATTTGGCCAGACTGATCGCGCGCAGCCGGTAGTCGGAATCGAACTCGTAGATCTTCACGTCGTGGATCACGGTTTCGGGCATGACCCGGGCGACGTTGACGAAGTTGGTGTCGTCTTTTACCCACAATCCCGAGCGGAACGCCTGCGCGATCACGTTGCTGCTGGTGGCTTTGAGCCGCAGCTTCTGCGCGGCCTGCTCGCTGGCAGGTGCGATGAATTCGCCGATCAGGAAAGTAATCAGCGACAGCGCCAGGCCGATCTGAATGAGCGACAGCGCCATGCTCTTGATCGATACGCCCGACACGCGCATCACCGTGTATTCGGAGTGCGCGACCAGCTGCGCGAGTGCGAACAACGTGCCGATCAGCGCCGCCACCGGCAGAATTTCGTACGCCCGTCCCGGCAGGCTCAGCACCACATAGATCGCCGCAAGAGACAGCTGATAACGGCCCCTGCCAAGATCGCCCATTTCCTGGATGAAGTCGAAAAAGCCGAACAGCAATAGCAGCGCGCCGAAAACCAGGGCAGTGCTCGCGAAAATCTGCGCGGCGACGTAACGACGAATGGTGTTCACGGGCGCGACCTGCGCAGTCTTCGCAAGGGCGACACCGAAAGCCGCAGGTAAAACAGCGCGACAGTCAGCGCCAGCATCGCCAGGTGCACCCCCCACATGCCGAGCAGCGGGGTGATTTTTTCCTGCGCCACCCAGGCCTGGGCGATCGACAACATGTTGCTGTAAAGCATGTATAACGGCGCTGCCAGCATCAGATTGAGCGATCGTCCGGCGTGTGGATTGACGAAACTCATCGGGATCGCCAGCAGGCCCAGCACCAGCGCGCTCAGCGGCAAACCCAGCCGCCAGTTGAGTTCGGCGCGCGCCTCGGCGGATTTTTCCCCGAAAAGCGCGGCTGTCGGCAGCGACTTGATCGAAGGCTGGTACGCCGTGGCTTCCCTGGCCTCGATGCGCAGCCCGTACTTTTCGAATTGGATGATCCGGTATTCCGCCGAACCCGGCGGGCCGATGTAGCGCCGGCCCTTGAGAAGCACCAGGAAGCGATCCCCGTTGGGCGCAGTTTCCTGGTACCCCTGTTTGGCAACGGTAGTGCCGATTTCGCCGTCTTCATCCGAGTGCACGAAGATATTGGCTACGGTAGTCAGGTTGGCGGCCAGTTTCTCGACAAAGAAAACGCGCTCCTCGTGGCGGGATTCCTTGAAGATTCCCGGCGAGATCGCGGCGACCTCATCGCGGCTCTCGAGCAGTTGGCGGTACTCCTCGGTCTTCGCCGTCGACCAGGGCGACAGCAGCAGGCTCAGGACGGCAATCACCAGCACCTGTGGCAACGCATAAATCAATACCGGACGGATCCACGCGTTCAATCCCAGTCCCGATGTGAACCAAACCACCATTTCCGAATCGCGGTAACTGCGGGTCAATGTCAACAGTACCGAAATGAACAAAGTCACCGACAGCAGGATCGGCAGATAGCGCAGGCTGGCAAAACCCAGAAACGTCAGGACCGCGTCGGAGGCAATATTGCCGCGAGCCGCGTAGCCGAGGAAACGGATGAGTTGGGTGGTGATGGTGATCGCCAGCAACACGACCAAAGTGGCGATGCCCGTGGCGGCAAACTCCCGCAGCAGGGAGCGTTGAAAAATCATCTGCTACTTTGACTTTTCGGCGACGTGAAAGTGATAATGCAAAATTCGTGAATGAAAAACCGCATTAGAGGAGTTGGCAGTGGAATTTAGCATAAAAGCCGCATCCCCGGAGAAGTTGAAGTGCGACTGCGTTGCGGTGCCGGTTTTTGCCACCGGCAAACTTTCCCCGGCCGCACAGGTGCTGGATCATGCGGCCAAGGGCCAACTGTCGCGCATTCTCAAGCAAGGCGACTTCGATCCCAAGCCGGGTTCGACGCTGATGCTCTATGGCCTGCCAGGGGTAGCAGCTGTTCGGGTGTTGCTGGTCGGCTTCGGCAAGCAGCAGGAATTGGCTGCGAAAGAGTATCGGGACGGCGTGCGCGGCGCGGTACGCGCACTCGCCGATGCGGGGGTGGGCGAAGCGGCCCTTTACACTGTCGAAATCAGGATCGCGCAACGCCATGCCGGGTGGGCAACTATGCACGCGGCAACGGTGGCGCTGGAGACCGGTTATCGCTTCGACCGCCTGAAAAGCAAGCCCGAGGATAACAAGAAAGGCCTGCGTCACCTCATTCTCGGCGTCGGCGGCAGGCTGGCAAAGGGACTCGACGCTGCGCTCGTTCGCGGCATCGCCATCGGCGAGGGTGTGAACTTCGCCCGCGATCTGGGCAATCTGCCGCCGAACATCTGCACGCCGACCTATCTTGCCGAGCAGGCGCGCGCGCTCGGCAGGAGCCATAAGCTCAAGGTATCCGTGCTGGAACGCCGGGACATGGAAAAACTGCGCATGGGTTCGCTGCTGTCGGTAGCGAACGGCAGCCGCCAGCCGCCGAAGTTGATCAC
The DNA here is from genome assembly GCA_052387775.1 of Betaproteobacteria bacterium. Classification (GTDB taxonomy): domain Bacteria; phylum Pseudomonadota; class Gammaproteobacteria; order Burkholderiales; family JACQAP01; genus JACQAP01. The sequence continues at coordinate 7,187 of JBQTIV010000044.1, read as the reverse complement.
GCTCGAGCACCGCGGCGGGGCGAAGCAGCAAAAGCCGGTGGTGCTGGTCGGCAAAGGCATCACCTTCGACACCGGCGGCATTTCGCTCAAGCCTTCTGCGGAAATGGACGAGATGAAGTACGACATGTCCGGCGCCGGCAGCGTGCTCGGCACCCTGAAGGCCGCGGCCGCGATGAAACTGCCGCTCAACGTGGTCGGCGTGATCCCCACGACGGAGAACATGCCCGGAGGCAACGCCACGCGGCCGGGCGACATCGTCACCAGCATGTCAGGCCAGACCATCGAGATCCTCAACACGGATGCCGAAGGCCGGCTGATCCTGTGCGATGCGCTCACCTACGCCGAGCGCTTCAAGCCTGCGGCGGTGATCGACATCGCCACGCTTACCGGCGCCTGCGTGATCGCGCTCGGCCACGTCACCTCGGGGCTGTTCACCAACGACGACAAGCTTGCCCACGAAGTCCTCGCCGCCGGACAGGCGTCCTGGGATCGCGCCTGGCATATGCCTGTGTGGGAAGACTATCAGAAGCAGTTGCGCAGCAACTTCGCCGACATGGCGAACATAGGCGGACGCCCCGCAGGAAGCATCACCGCCGCCTGCTTCCTTTCCCGCTTCGCCAAGAAATTCAAGTGGGCGCATCTGGACATTGCCGGCACCGCCTGGAAATCGGGACGTGAGAAAGGCTCGACCGGCCGGCCGGTGCCGTTATTGACCCAATTCCTCATGACTCGCGCCGGCATCAAATAGAGGTCAAATTCTTACCACGGATAACACGGAGGACACGGAGGAAAAGCAAAAACAACTCAAAAAACAAGCTGGTTATAAAGACCGGGGATGAGGGTAAAGTACTATGGTCGCAAGGTTTCCACACGCGTTTGTTCTTTTGTTCACGGTTTTCTCCGTGTCCTCCGTGTCCTCCGTGGTGAGAGACTTTTCTTTGAGATGACTGAGGTTCTGTTCTATACCCACGTCGAGGACAAGCTGCAGACCGCCTGCGCGCTCTCTTCCAAGGCGCTGGCGCGCGGCATGCGAGTGTTGTTGTTCACTGCGGACGCCGCCATGACCGAAAAACTCTCGAGAATGCTGTGGAGCACACCCTCGACCGGCTTCATACCGCATTGCCGCCGCGATCACCGGCTTGCAGCGGTCACCCCGCTCATCGTCGATCACCTTGCCGAACCGCTGATTCACGATCAGCTGCTCATCAATCTGTGTGATGGCACCCCGCTTTTTTTCAGCCGCTTCCAGCGCCTGGCCGAGATCGTCAGCACCGACGCCGGGGACCGCGAAGCCGCGCGCAGCCGCTTTCGTTTCTATCGCGATCGCGGTTACGACATCGTCACTCATCAACTGGGCGGGGCGCGTTCCTGATGGTGCAAGACAACCGCTACGTGCCGCCGCCCGGCGCGGAAGACGAGGAAAATGTCCTGGGCAAGCTTGACCAGCTCTTGCACAAACACCGTCGGGCGACATCCGATCCCGCCGCAGCCCCCGTCCCCGAACTGAACGATTCTCTGCGCAGCGCCGAAGCGCCGGTTCCCGAAACCATTCCGACCCTCGTGGATGAAGTTAGCGCGCCGGCCCGCGAACCCACCGTGCCGCAGCGCCCGGTCACGAGCCCATCCGTAAACACCAACGCGGCACTCGAGGCGGCGATCAATTTGCGCATCGCAATGAGGCTCGACTCGGAGCGCGCGCGCCTGCTCCAGCGGATTGGAAACGACCCGGTGCGTGTACAAGCACTCGACCAACTGATCGCGGAATTGAAGCGCTCGCTTCCGGCACTTGTTCGATCCGCTCTCTCTGACGTTCCGCACCGGGACTAGCACTGTAACCACGGAGGACACGGAGGACACGGAGGAAAAACAAAAACGAGGACAAGCGATTTGAGGTTAAGAACGAGGCAGCCGTTTGTCACCCTCAACTGCAAATTTTTGCTTTGGTGGATTGCTCGCCAATCAGGGGTTCTAACACTCATTTGCTTTTCTTGCTCTTGACTTTCCTCCGTGTCCTCCGTGTCCTCCGTGGTTATCGATGTAGCGGCTACGCTATAATCCGCGGCTCCCGTAATTGCGTTCAGCAAATGGAACTCGCCAAGAGCTTCGAACCCAGGGACATTGAGCTGCGCTGGTATCCGGTCTGGGAATCGCGCGGCTACTTTTCGGCCCGTCCTGACCACGATCGCGCTTCATATTGCATTCAGCTGCCGCCGCCGAACGTCACCGGCACACTGCACATGGGCCACGCGTTCCAGCAGACGCTGATGGACGCGCTGATGCGCTATCACCGCATGCGCGGTCTGAACAGCAACTGGGTGGTCGGGACCGATCACGCCGGCATTGCCACGCAGATCGTGGTCGAGCGCCAGTTGGAATCGGAGGGCAAGTCCCGTCGCGATCTGGGCCGGGAAAAGTTCATCGAACGCGTCTGGGAGTGGAAGCAGCAATCCGGCTCGACCATCACCCGCCAGATGCGCCGGCTCGGCGTCTCGGCGAACTGGGATTACGCAGACAGCGAAGGCCAGCGCGCGGGCTACTTCACGATGGACGCGAAGATGTCGCGCGCAGTGATCGAGGCGTTTGTGCGCCTGCACGAGCAGGGCCTGATCTATCGTGGAAAACGGCTGGTCAACTGGGACCCGGTACTGGGGACCGCGGTCTCCGACCTGGAAGTGGACAGCGAGGAGGAAGACGGCAGAATTTGGGAGATCCGCTATCCGGGCGAGGGCTTCAGCCTGACGGTGGCGACGACGCGCCCAGAAACCATGCTCGGCGACGTTGCGGTGGCGGTGAACCCGAAAGACGAGCGCTACACGAAATACGTGGGTAAAACCGTCCAACTTCCGCTTGCCGGACGCGTCATCCCGGTGATCGCCGACGACTACGTGGACCCGCAGTTCGGCACCGGCTGCGTCAAGATCACCCCCGCACATGATTTCAACGACTATGCGGTCGGGCAACGACACGGGTTGTCGCTGCTCAATGTGATGACGCTGGACGCGAAAATGAACGACGAAGCTCCCGCAGCCTACCGCGGGCTCGACCGTTTCGAAGCTCGCAAGAAAATCGTAACGAACTTAAAGGCGGCGAACCTGCTCGTCTCCGAGAAGCCGTACAAGCTTCGCGTGCCGCGCTCGGGCCGTAGCAATGCGATCGTCGAGCCGATGCTTACTGACCAGTGGTTCGTGAAAATGGAAGGCCTGGCCGGGCGCGGCCTGGCCGCAGTCGCCGATGGAAGCGTGAAGTTCTTTCCGCAGCACTGGGCCACGACGTATAACCACTGGCTGGAAAATATTCAGGACTGGTGCATCTCGCGCCAGCTCTGGTGGGGCCATCAGATCCCGGCCTGGTACGACGATGCCGGCAACGTTTACGTCGGCCGCAGCGAAGCGGAGGTTCGAGACAAGTACGCCTCACTCCTCACCCCTCACCCCTCACTGCGTCGCGACAGCGACGTCCTCGACACCTGGTTCTCCTCGGCGCTGGTGCCGTTCACGTCGCTCGGCTGGCCGCAGCAGACCAAGGACCTGGAGACCTTCCTGCCCTCATCGGTGATGGTCACCGGCTTTGACATCATCTTCTTCTGGGTTGCGCGCATGGTCATGATGAGCCTGCACTTCACCGGCAAGGTGCCGTTCCGCCACGTCTATATCAACGCACTGGTGCGCGACGCCGAGGGCGAAAAGATGTCGAAGTCGAAAGGCAACACGCTCGATCCGCTGGATCTCATCGACGGTATCAGCTTCGACGCCCTGCTGAAGAAGTCCGTCGCCGGCCTTCTCAGGAAGGAACACAAGGAGAAGGCGGAGAAGTACGTCCGCAGCCACTTCGCGAGCGGCATTCCCGCATTCGGCGCTGACGCCCTGCGTTTTACGTTTACCTCGCTTGCCACCCTGGCGCGAACGCTCAATTTCGACCTTGGGCGCTGCGACGGCTATCGCAACTTCTGCAACAAGTTGTGGAACGCCAGCCGTTTCGTGCTGATGAACTGCGACGGCAAAGATTGCGGCCTCGATGAGCATGCGCCGGAGGATTGCGGCCCCGGCGGTTACGTCGATTTTTCCCAGGCCGACCGCTGGATCGTCAGCCAGCTCCAGCGCACCGAGGCCGAAGCCGCGAAGGCCTTTGCCGATTACCGCTTCGACAACGTCGCCGCCGCGATCTACCGCTTCGTCTGGGACGAGTACTGCGACTGGTACCTGGAGATTGCCAAAGTGCAATTGCAGAATGGCTCCGCGGCGCAGCAGCGCGCCACGCGGCGCACGCTGCTGCGCGTGCTCGAAACCACGCTGCGGCTCGCCCATCCCGTCATCCCGTTCATCACCGAGGAGCTGTGGCAGAAAGTTGCGCCGCTGGCCGGCCGCCATCCGGGCGGCGAAGCATCGATCATGGTGCAGCCCTACCCGGTTTCGCAGCCCGAGCGCATCGACGCAAAAGCGGAAGCCTGGGTCGGCCAGCTCAAATCATTGGTGGAGGCCTGCCGCGCGCTGCGCGGCGAGATGTCGATTTCTCCGGCACAGCGGGTGCCGTTGGTCGCCGCCGGGAACGCGGCGATGCTGCGGGAGTTCGCGCCGAGTCTCACGGTGCTGGCGAAGCTCTCCGAGGTCAAGTTCGTCGACGCACTTGCGCCGGCAAAGGACGCCGGCGCGGCGCCGGTGCAGATCGTTGGCGCCTATCGCCTGATGTTGAAGATCGAGGTGGACGTCGCCGCCGAGCGCGGGCGCCTTTCGAGAGAGATCGCGCGGCTCGAGAACGAGATTGCCAAGGCCAGCAGCAAGCTCGGCAACGCCGGTTTCATCGAACGCGCGCCAGCGAGCGTCGTCGCCCAGGAAAAAGAACGCCTGTCCAACTTCACCGGCACCCTGGAGAAAATCAGGGCGCAACTCGCCACGCTTACCTGAGCCGCTTCAAAGACAACATCTGACCACGAAGACACGAAGACACGAAGAAATTTCCTGGCAACAAACAATTTCTCCACAACTGTCTGTCAGAGGACAATCCGCCTGATTCCGTTTTTGATCAATGGGACGTTGAAGTTGATCAGCAGACCAAGTTCCATTCCCGTTAGCTTCAGGTAGGTGAGAACTTGTGCGTCGAACAATGGGATGAGTCTTTCAACCGCCTTGATTTCAACAACTATGCGATCGGCAACCACGACATCAAGCCGTAGACCTGCATCGAGAGTAACGCCTTCATAGATGATCGGCACGGAAATCTGTCTCTTGAAAGGAATCTCTCTCAGCCGAAGCTCCTGACAAAGACAAGTCTCGTAGACTGTTTCCAACAAACCAGGTCCAAGATTACGATGTACTTTGAGCGCAGCATCGACAAGTTCAGCCGCAAGCTTCTCTGTTTCCCGGTCCTTTGCCGGGTTTCTCATCGAAAAGTCGCCCTGAGACTTTCTTCGTGTCTTCGTGCCTTCGTGGTGTGCACCTGGACGCGTACCCGCAAAAAACCGGGCGCCTGAAGGCGCCCGGTTCAGCGAATACCCAACAAAACCTTCAGTTTCGCCTGGACTTCGACCAACACCTTTTGATCCACCCTGCCCTTGTGCTTGGCCCTCCGCGTTCGCCAATCCAGAGACTTTACCTGGTCTGCGAGTGCCGCGCAGTGAACGCCGTCCAACTGAAACTCGACTTCGAAAGGATAGCCCTTGACCTGCGTGGTAAGCGGGCAGCAAACCATCAGGCCCGTCTTGCCATTGTAAAGGGCGGGGCTTAGCACCAGCGCCGGTCGATGCCCGGCCTGCTCGTGTCCGGACTGAGGATCGAACTCCAGCCAGACAACATCTCCGGTATCCGGGGCGCGGCGCCTTCCTGTTACAGCCACTCTTTGCCCATCGGCCGGCCGAAGTCGGCCTCGCCATGCAGATTACCGGCGTTGATGCCCGAGACCAGCTCGTCCAGGCTGTACTGAACCTGTTTGACCGGCTCGATGACTATACGTCCGCGCTGGGCTCTGACAGTCACTTTCTGCTCCATAGTCAACTCTGCGGTCTTCATCAATGAACTGCTGAGTCGCAACGCAGGGCTGTTCCCCCATTTCTTGATCACGGCTTCCATGTCTGCACTCGAATAAGCTGTTTATACATTGTAGATACACCGGGGGCAGCCGTCAAAGCCTGTGTCGATCGCTCGAATCGCGAGAAATGCTCACCACGGTACTGAAGTCCAAACCTCACCACCGAGCGACTACTTCGGTAACTACGGAGGACACGGAGCGGCGCACGGACACGTTACCGACGTAGTCGGCCGATTGCGGGCAAAAAAAACGGGCGCCCGAAGGCGCCCGTTGAAACACGTTTCTAAACTTGGCTTACGCCAGATCAGAAGGTGTGCTTGATGCCAACGTGGATGACCGTATGGTCCGAACCCGAAACACCGCCGTTCGGTGCGCCAGCCTGGGTGTACGTTCCATTGGTATCGTTGTCGGTAGCGGCATAGATAAACTGCAGTTGCGACTGCTTCGACAGGTTGTGGAAGTAGCCGATGCCGTACATCTTGGCGCCGGTATCGGGCGCGGTGCAAGCTCCGCCAATTTGCGTGCAGTCATAATCGCCGGCATCACCATACTCGCCGCCGATGTAGCCGCTGGGAAGGTTGTACTTGACGCCGAACCACATAGCGTTACGCTCGACCGAATTCACGTCGCCGACTGTAGTAAGTCCGTCGGTCTCATATTTCAGTTCTTCGTAGCGTAGATGCAGATCGAAGCCGGCGATGCTGAAGCCGCCGCCGACCTGGAATGCGTCGTCCGACGAACCAGTGGGCGCGGTGCTGACGGAGGAGATCTTATGCGTGCCAAACATGTCGTCGTGCTGCTCGATCGCAATGTCGACATAGAACGGCATGCCCTGCGGCTGCCACTTGGCGCCGGCCGAGAGAACCTTCGGATTGGTGGTTTGGGTCTTGTGTGCGCTCAAGGTGTAGTCCACTTCGAAGGTGAAGCCGTTCCAGTTCGGGCTTTCGTACCAGATGGTGTTGTCGGTACGGCGGTAGAAGCCGACGCAACCCCCCGAAGCGACGACAACAGGAGGTCCCACCGCCGCCACCACAGGCGAGCAGCCCCCTTGACCGACTTCGAACGCGGTACCCGCGCCCGGTGTGCCGAGGATCATCAGATTGCCGCCCGGTCCGACCGCGCCGTCCAATGGATCGGCCTGGTACATGTGCCGCTCATAGACGTTT
>JBQTIV010000043.1:0-7314 GCA_052387775.1 Betaproteobacteria bacterium | reverse complement strand
GCCGCGAACAAGTCCCGCTCCACCGGCAGCGGATCGCCGTTGATGCGGCTTGCCACGATTTCGGCGGCCAGTGCGGCCCAGGTCATGCCGCGTGAACCCAATGCCAGGCAGGCAAACAGGCCAGGCTGCGAAGGTAATTCGCCCAGCAGCGGCAGGCGGTCTGTGCTCATCGCCCGGAATGCAACGCGTCCATCCAGTCTTTGCGGCATCACACCGGCGCCGAATCCCGGCAGCAATTGATCGAGACGGTGAAGGTTGGCTGCGTGGTCCTCGACGCGAGTGAACTCTTCGAGCAGGTCTTCAGTGAAACTCGATCCCAAGCAGTGCATGCCATCAAGCGCAGGGGTGATGTAACCATCTCCGCATACCGCAATTCGCAGAGTCGCGCCTTCGCGCTCGGGCAACAAACTCACCTGACCGCGCACAGGGCGCAATGGCAGTTCCCCCGCCTGGGAGAATCTACTGGCGAAACGCGCGTTGGCAAGTATAACCACCGGCGCACTTGCCAGGACGACCCCGGAAGCATCCACGACCTCCCATTCTCGTTGCGCCCGGCGCAAGGCGGCGGCTTCGCCCTGGAATAGACGTCGCGAGCGCGATGACGCAGCATCGAGATTCACACGGCAAATGCTTGCGGGCCTCAACCAGGCTGCCTCGGGAAACCAGCAGCACGGCCCGCCGACCGGCACACCAGCCAGTTCCGCGGCCTGCCGCGTCCCCATCATTTGCGCAAGTTCCGGCGGCAACGCAAATTGCTCGAGGATTCGCCGCATTCTGCCAAGGTGATCGTCGTCGCGAGCCAATTGCAGCACGCCTCCCGTTCCCTGAATCAGCACACCGCCGGTGTCCATCAATGCAGCGTGGTGGCGCAATGCGTACAGGAAGGCCGCGGAGGTGAAGCGGCTGTGGGTATTCCAGTCCAGCGAAAAAACCGGCCGCACCAGCCCCGCCGGAATTCCCGATGCCTCCTGTGCAGGAGCGGCGTGGCGCTCGATGACCTCGACCGTCCAACCTCGTTCCGCCAAGCGTTGCGCACACGAGCTTCCAGCGAGGCCGGCACCGATCACGACGGCGCGGCCATCGGTTCGCGATTCGCTGGCCGTCTTCTTGCCGGTGAACCGTCCCGTCAGCATCTCGCGCTTGCCGGCAAAACCTTCACGCTTTTCCACTGTGAACCCGGCCTTGACGAGGCCCTGGCGGACGGCGCCCGCTACCGAATACGTGGCGACGGTTGCGCCGGGCGCTGTCAGGCGGGATAACTCGGCGAACACCGCATCACTCCACATCTGCGGATTCCTGGCGGGCGCGAAGCCATCAAGATAGAACGCGTCTGCACTGGCCTCGAGCTGCTTTAGCATTACCGCAGCCTCGCCGAAGAGCAGCATGAGCGTCACGCGCCCGCGGTCCAGGTGCAGTCGATGAAACCCGGGTAGCAGCAGTGGGTAGCGCGCGAGGAGCTCGCCGGACATTGCACCCAGTTCCGGGAACCGCGCGTGGATGTTTCCCAGGTCGGCGCGCGTAAACGGATGTTTTTCGACTGAAACGAAATGCAGGCGCGCGTTCCCCGGCGCAATTTGCCGCCACGCCTGCCAGCTGGCGAGAAAGTTCAGTCCCGTGCCAAAGCCGGTCTCGACGACGGTAAATTGCCCGCGGTCATGCCAGCGCTCGGGAAGTCCGTTGCCCCGCAGAAAAACGTGCCGTGTCTCCGCCAGTGCGCCGGCGGCGGAAGCGTACACGTCGTCGAACTGCGGCGAATAGAGCGCGCCGTCCGGGCGGAACGCCGGCGTTGCCGGAACGATGGGCTGGAAGCTGAAGGGCACAATGGGAATTCAAATCACTTTGACTCACGCAGAGCCTACACCACAATACGCTCTTGCCGCCGCGCAGCCGACGTCAATTCAACACAGCTTGCCAAGCGGGCGCGCACCTCTACAATATCCTCTGCTTTCCCGCCGGACTGATTATGCGATTGCGCCTGCTGCTGGGGACGCTGCTGCTGACGACGATGCTCGCCGCGCACGGCGCCTATCCCGAAAAACCGATCCGTTTCATCATTCCGTCCGCGGCCGGCGGCTCGCCGGACGTGCTGATGCGTATTCTCACCGCGGAATTGTCCAAGCGTCTCGGCGTGCCATTCGTGATCATCAACAGGCCGGGCGCGAATTTCGTGATCGGCACCATGGACATCGTGAAGGCGCCGCCCGACGGCTATACGCTCGGTTACGGCAACATCGTCTCACTCGCCATCAATTACGGGCTCCTGCCCGACGTGCCCTACAGGGTCGAGAAGGACCTGACGCTGATCTCCAATTGTGTGCGGGTATTCAACCTGCTCGCAGTGAACAATGATGTTCCCGTGGGCAGCGTAAGGGAGCTGATCGCCTACGCGAAGAAGAACCCCGACAAACTCGTCATGGCTTCGGGCGGTAACGGCACGACCGGCCACCTGGGCGGGGAGCTGTTCAAGGCCATGACTGGCACGTCGATGCTGCATGTACCCTACCGTGGCAGTGCGCAGGCGATCAACGACGTCATCGGTGGCGAGGCGCACGTCATCTTTGACAACATGTCCTCGATCACGCCGTTCGCGAAGGCGGGACGGGTGCGGCCTTTGGGTGTCTCCGGCGCGCGGCGTTCGCCGCTATTCCCGGCGATCCCCACCATCGCCGAGGCCGGCGTGCCCGGCTACCAGACGGTCGCCTGGGGCGGGATCATCGGCCCGGCAAATCTTTCCCCGGGAATCGTGAAGAAATTGCACCGTGAAATCGTTGCCGCCCTGCAGTCGCCCGCGGTGCGCAAGCGTTTCACGGAACTCGACACCGAAGCCGACGGCAGCACGCCGCGGGAATTTCTCGAACTGAGCAAGCGTGAGCGGCCCCGCTGGGCCGAGGTCATCAAGCGCTCCGGCGCAAAACTGGATTGATCGTTTGGAACATTTCGACCTGCTTGTCCGTAATGCCACCCTCATCGACGGCACGGGAGCTCCGCGCTTCGCCGGCGACCTCGGCGTGCGCGCCGACCGCATCGTGCTCATCGGCCGCCTTGACGCGGCGAGGGCCGACGTTGAAATCGACGCCTCTGGGAAAATCGCCGCTCCCGGTTTCATCGATGCCCACACGCACGATGACCGGCTGATGCTTTCCCGCCCGGACATGGCGCCGAAAGTGAGCCAGGGCGTCACCACCGTGGTCGCCGGAAACTGCGGCATCTCGCTGTCGCCAATGCCGGGCGGACTGAGCAGAACGATTCCGCCGCCGCTGGATCTGCTCGACGACTCAGGCACGTGGTTCCGCTTCCAGACCTTCGGCGCCTACGTCGAGGAACTCCATGCGCGCCCGGCGGCAACCAATTGTGCGCTGCTGGTCGGGCACACGACCCTGCGCGTTGTGACGATGGACCGTTACGATCGTCCCGCCACGACCGCGGAGATCGGGCGCATGCGCGAACATGTGCGCGAAGCACTTGCCGCAGGTGCAATCGGGGTCTCCACAGGCCTGTACTACGAGCCGGCGAACGCGGCGCCGACCGAGGAAGTCATCGAGGTGTGCCGGCCGCTGAAGGAACACAACGGCGTGTACTGCACGCACATGCGCAACGAAGCAGCGCAGGTAATCGAGTCGCTCGACGAAAGCTTTCGCATCGCCCACGAAGTCGGCGTGCCGGTGGTGATCTCGCACCACAAGGTGGTCGGCCTGCCGAATCACGGGCGCTCGAAGCAGACGCTGCCCCACATCGCGGCGGCGATGCGCAATCAGTCCGTGTGCCTCGACTGCTATCCGTATACCGCGTCGTCCACGATCCTGAGCGCGGACCGCGCGGCCATCGCTTCGAAGGTGATCGTCAGTTCCTCGAAGCCGCTGCCCCAACTCGCCGGCAGGGATCTGGACGAACTGGCAAAGGAGATGGGTGTGTCGCGCGATAAGGCCATCGAACGGCTGCGCCCGGCCTCCGCGATCTATTTTTCGATGGACGAGGCGGACGTGCAGCGCATCCTCGCCTTCGAAAATACCATGGTCGGCTCTGATGGGCTCCCCCACGATATCGCCCCGCATCCGCGGCTGTGGGGCGCATTTCCAAGAGTGCTGGGCCATTACAGTCGCGATGTCGGCTTGTTTCCGCTGGAAACCGCGGTGTACAAGATGACCGGGCTTACGGCCAAGACCTTCGGCCTGAAAGACCGTGGCGTACTGAAGGATGGCGCCTATGCCGACATCACCGTGTTCGACGCCGGCACCGTAGATGAAGCGGCAACCTTTGCCAAACCGATTCAGCCGGCGAAGGGCATCGATACGGTGATCGTCAATGGAGCGGTCGTCTGGCGAAATGGCAAACCAGGTGGAAACAGGCCGGGCCGGGTGTTGAGGCGAACGTACCCGCCAGCTATGCCGGGCAATGCAAGAAACAGGACTTGATCCCTCCCTTGCAGTCGCTAGGTCGCGCGCGACACACCTGTCCCGGCGGTGGGCATAGCGGGCAAGTGAAGCGTCGGATGCGGGCGGATTTTCGCGAGCACCGCGGCAAGGTTTCTCACGCGCTCATTCGCGGCGAATTTCTCTAGCGTCTCGGGCAGCTTGCGCTTCCAGTTGGGGTGCTCCCCGGTCGTCCCCGGCATGTTGGCCTGCTCGACGACGCCGATCATATCTTCGACCTGAACCATCATGACGCGCGAAGGCGCGTGCGCGACAAAGGCGTGTATGGCTTCCACCAGCGCCGGTGTGAGCGTCTGCGACCCGATGGGCTCGACCACCGTGCCGGGCGGCAAGAGCCCGGCGTGCTGCAAAGCGAGCAACAGGCGCACGCGTTCCTGCGCCCGGTCGACGAGCTGCTTCTTATAGACGTTCTCGCTGGGCAACAATCCCAGTTCGAGCCGCACCCGCAGGTCCCGCCCGATCCACCAGCCCGCAAGCGTCGCCAGATCGTGGGTGCTCACCGCCACCAGTGCGTCGCAAGGGTACGCGGCGCTCGACTTGAAGGCGCCGCCTTCGCCACGCTCGAAATACAGCAGCCGGTACGAAAGTAACCCGAAGCGCACCAACCCAGCACGCATTTCATCGGCGACCGTGCCAAGGTCTTCGCCGACGACCATGCAGCGATTACGTTCGCTCTCCAGCGCGACGATCGCCAGCATCTCATCGAGCGCGTAATGCACGTAGGTGCCCTCGCGCGCGGCTTTTCCCTGCGGTATCCAGTACAGGCGCATCAGTCCCATCACGTGATCGATGCGCAGTGCCCCCGCCTGGCGCATATTTTCACGCAGTGCATCGATGAACAAGCGGTAACCGCGCGCGCGCAGCCGGTCCGGCCGCAGCGGCGGTAGACCCCAGTCCTGGCCGTTCGGATTGAACTCGTCGGGGGGTGCGCCGACACTCGCGCCGAGCGCGTAGCAATCGGGACTGGCCCAGGTATCCGAGCCGGCGCGGTCGACCGATACCGCCAGATCGAGGTACAAGCCGACCGCAAGCCCGCGCGCGCGGCAGCGCTCGCATACCCGAGCGAGTTGGCGCTCGGTCTGCCACTGCAGATATTCGTAGTACTCGACGCGCTCGAGGTGATCGGCGGCGAAACGCGCGACAGCCGCTGAATCATGATTGCGGTAGTCCTCGGGCCAGCCGGGCCAACCCGCGACCGATCCATCGATGCGGTGGAAGTGCGCCTGTAACGCCTCGTAGATCGCGTGCAGCCGCAGCGCACGGCCGCCCCTTTGCTGGAACTCACGGAAACCCGTGCCGCGCGGCGTATCCGTGCCGCGATGGCGCTCGCGGAAGTGCGCATAGAGCAGCTCGAGAATCTCAAGCTTTGCCGCGGCGACTCCGGGATAATCGATCAACTCCATCTCGCGCAGCCGCGCAAGGCACGCCTGGAATTCGGCGGAACGCACGCGGCGCTGAGCCGCCTCGCACTCGCGGACCTCCTCGATTGCCTCGACGTCGAGGTACAGCACGTCCAACTGCAGCCGCGACGATGGACTGTAGGGGCTCGCGTGCGCGGGATTATGCGGAAACAACGCGTGCAGCGGATTGAGCCCGATGATGCCCGCGCCGATATCGGCTGCAGTTTCGACGAGCCTGCAGAGATCGCCGAAGTCGCCCGCGCCCCAGTTGTTCTCCGAGCGCAAGGAGTAGAGCTGCGCGGTCGGCCCCCAGATGCGTTCGGAGTCGGCGAGCGCCGGCGGCCGGTAACAGTGCACTGGTGAGGCGATCACCAGCGTTTCGTTCGCCAGGCCGTCTAGCGTCAGGGTGTGATAGCCGCTTGACAACAACACCGGGAGCTCGAGCCGACGCTCGCAGAATACCTGTCCCCCGATCTCGGCTCGCGCGCGCTCGGGCAGATGCAACGCATCGGCTTCACCCCGGTGTCGCACGCCACCCTCCTCCGTCAACGTCCAGCGCAGTCGTGCGGTGGTTTCGGGCAGACGCACGGTCAGCGACCAGCGCGCCGCACCCGCGGAAATCGCCACCACCGGAGGCAGCCCCTCGCGCCATGTCGCGGACTGCACCTCGCGTAGCGCCGTGTCAATGCGTTCGGGAGTGCTGGCGTCGACTTCGAATTCGGCGAGCAGTGCGATGAGGCTTGTCTGCGGAACGACAACCCGATTACCCCAGATGTCGGCATAGCTCGTCGCGATGCCATAGGCGGCACAGAGCCGACCCAACGCGGATTCGTTCTCTGTCGTCGCCTCAGACATCCGCAGGCGCGAGCAGCAATTGCACCCCGCCGGGTTCGAATCGTGCGCACTGAGCGCGCAGCCGGTATCCGTTGGAAAGACCGAGAAACCGGCATAGACGCAACTCGGTGTCGGCAGCAATGACGCGTTTGCCCGCCACGATGTCGCCGATGCGCTTCGCGTGAACGCCGGTTCTCTTTGGCGACCGGTACTGACTGATCCCCATCGGTTGCAGAAATTCCTCCAGCAATAGTTCACCCGGAGTTACAGCTTTCAGCTTACGCATCATCATTTTCCGTCAGTGGTACTCAACGATTCTAACCCACTGTTCCCGTTCCTTTACAGAGACAAACCCGGCCCGTATAATGCGCGGCTTTCGTGGGGGTATAGCTCAGCTGGGAGAGCGCTTGCATGGCATGCAAGAGGTCACCGGTTCGATCCCGGTTACCTCCACCACTCTAGAGACTGGAAACCAGAGACTGGAGACTAGAAGGGGCAGGGCAGTCGTCTAGTTTCTAGTATCTAGTCTCCAGTTTCTGGAAGACCCCATCGTCTAGAGGCCTAGGACATCGCCCTTTCACGGCGGTAACCGGGGTTCGAATCCCCGTGGGGTCGCCAATAAAACAAGAAGTTATACGCGGAAAGCAGGT
>JBQTIV010000042.1:0-2972 GCA_052387775.1 Betaproteobacteria bacterium | reverse complement strand
GCGGCGCGCCTGTAGAATGCGCCGCTTTTCGCAGGGCGGTTAGCTCAGTTGGTAGAGCAGCGGACTTTTAATCCGTTGGTCGGGGGTTCGAATCCCCCACCGCCTACCAGATCCCTCATCCCTTGTCGCGCGCCAGCGCGACGTAGGCGCAGTACTCGCACCCCTCGCCCGGCCCCGGCGGCTCGGGCGCCGAGAGCGTCTCGCGGATCTCGCGCAGGGTGCCCTCGACCCAGCCGTCATCGCCCTCGTAGGGAATCATGCTGATCCTGAATTCCAGGCGCGCATCGAACGCGGGCAGGTCTCTTCGCCCGTTGCAGTAGACGAACCAGGCGCGCCGGGCGACCGAGAGCCCCTGCCGGCGCAGCAGCCACTGGTAGAACTCCAACTGGCGCTTGTAGGAGACCTGCCAGCCGGCGTCGATCCCGACTTCGCCATTCTTTGACGTGCTCTTGTAGTCGGCGACGATCAGCTCCCCGGTCCCGAGGTCGCGCCAGAGATCGTCGATCGCCCCCGAGAGCTCGAGATTCGTCGCCTCGTGCACGGTGCGCACGCCCTTGAAATTGCTGCGCCAGGTGTCGAGCTGCGGGTGCGCGTGCGGTACCGCGTTGAGCCCTGCCTTGGCCATGAGCGGATGCGGCGTGCCGGCGCCCCGGTGCCGGTCGAACTCGCGCTTCAGGAGCTCGTCCACCGCGGAGTTGAGGTTGAACGGGAACCCCGCCGGGCGCCCGACCCCGTGCCGCCGGTCGAGGTAGAAGCAGCGCGGGCAGTCCATGAAGAGCTCAACCTTGGACCGGCTGAGGGAAAACGGCTCCTCCGAGTGGGGATCGAAAAGCTTCGCGCGCGCCATGCCCGCTAGTGTAGCCCGTCGCCCGCCGCAGGCGCCGTTCCATCACTACCAAAACCGATCCCTACGCTGGAATCGTCTGGACTTTCCCGGGAAGCTTGTTGAGGATCAGCTGCTTCAACTGAACTTTCTTGCTTGCGTTGTCGATATCGATGCCGACCAGGTTTCCCTTGGCGTCGTAATCCAGCACGACCCCCTCCGAGATCTCGCGGCTTTCAACGCTTGGTTTCTCCGAAAGATCGATATAGAGCGAGTCCGTCTCGGCGTAATAGTTCAGCTTCACGGCTTGAACCGTTGATCGAAAAAGGCGCAGGAGGTCCGGCAAATCATTTCACTTGCAGGCTGCGAGTACCTAGTGCTTCTTGCCACCTGCTTCAACGGCAGCCCGGCCCAATTCGGAAGGGGCGGCGTCGAAAGCCGCGCGCATGCCTTTCCTTGCTTCTGGTGTCTGCATGCGACGTAGCAGTTGCACATGCGTCGCGCGAAAGGCATCTTGGGCCACGCGGTGAGAGGCTCTTTTCTTCATCGTGATAATGATAACCCCATTTCTCCTCCCACAACCGCCGGCGCCGGCGGCCGGCTCGGCGCGCGCATGCTGGGTGCCGAAAACGCGATCGGCTTTGCCGCGGTGAAATGATTCTGAACAAAAAACGTGGTCTGTCCCCTATTTTTACCCTATTTTTACCTGATGTCCGCCTTCCGCCTTACCGTCAGGTCCTTCCGCCTTGGGGTATAGTATGACGATGCTGGACTGGACCACATGCCCTGCCGTTGAACGCGATTCGCAGAAGGTTAGCGGAGCGTGGGTGTTCCGCGGAACTCGGGTCCCGGTAAGCGCGTTGTTTGAGAACCTGGAAGGGGGCGCTACGGTCGGGCAATTCCTGCAGTGGTTTCCTGGCGTCACTCGTCAGCAGGTCGACGCTGTCCTCGAGCACGCGACGCGCAGCGTTCAGACTGCCTGATTCCAGGACCGCATGCGGATCCTGTTCGACCAGGGTACGCCGGTTCCCCTTAAGGAGCACCTATCCGGCCACCAGGTCGAGACCGCCTATGAACTCGGGTGGTCCCGCCTGACCAACGGCGAGCTTCTCGCTTCCGCTGAAGGTCGGTTCGACGTGCTCGTAACTACCGATCGAAATCTCCAGTATCAGCAGTCGCTGTCAGGCCGCAAGCTGGCGGTACTCGTGTTGCCGACGACGAGCTGGCCCAAGCTTCAAAGCAGGATTCAGGAGATCGTTACCGCCCTTGCGGCGGTGAAGCCAGGCGAGTACCGGGAAATCTCCGATCAGAAGTGATAATCCCGGGCATGATCTGGCGCCTCGGCGCAGTTCGCTCGGCCCGGTCTGCCTTCCTCCTTCTGCCTTCTGCCTTAGCGCCCAGTCCGCCTGGGCAGTCCCGCCTTCCCACGCAGCACCTCGATGAACGCGGTGCTATCGAGATCCGCAAGCCCCTGCTCGTAAGCCGCCTGCTGCAGCTCGGCCCACAGCTTCCCCACGTGCAGCGGCACGCCGAGCCCCAGCACTCCCAGGCATCAGCTCGGGACAGGGAAATGTAAAATTCGATTTGTGCATCCTGGCCGGAGGCGAGTGCCATGAAATTTACCCGTATAACGGTGAATCCCAGGCAGATGAACGGGGTGCCGTGCATTCGTGGCCTGCGCATTCCGGTCGCGACCGTCGTCGGGATGGTCGCGAACGGAATGACTGAGGCGGAGATCCTGAAGGCCTATCCCGACCTTCAGGCCGCGGACGTTCAGGAAGCCTTGCAGTATGCCGCCGAAGCGGTAAGAGAACGCGAGCTGCCGCTGGCGGCGCCGTCATGAGGTTGTCGCATTGCATCAACGGTTGTATGCTTTTCGAGCCAGGGCTGTAGCACACGATAACGATGAAGAAATTCGACAGGATCACCTCAAACCCCGCCGTCCTGGGCGGACAGCCCACCATCCGTGGCATGCGGTTGACCGTGCGCCGGGTGGTGGAGGCGTTGGCGTTGTACCCCAACTGGGACGACTTGCGCGCGGAATATCCCGAATTGGAGCCGGAGGACATTCGGCAGGCGCTCGAATTCGCGGCCAGCAACCTCGACGATAAGATCATCCCCTTCGAGACGGCTTGACTCGCCTCCTGTT
>JBQTIV010000041.1:0-2126 GCA_052387775.1 Betaproteobacteria bacterium | reverse complement strand
TCTTTCCCATGGAATAGCCCCACCCCGCGCTGGACAGCCATCCGACGCGTTCGCCGTCGCGGTAGATCGTTTCTCGCCCGAGCAGCACGACACCGGGGTCGTCCACGGTGAAGCAGGCCAGTCGCTTTCCGAGCGGTTGCGAACGCTGCCTCAACAGGGCATCGCGCCCCATAAAGGGAATGTCTTTCGCCAGCTTGACGGCCCAGCCCAATCCCGCCTCGAATGGCGTGTGATCGGGACCGATATCGCTGCCCCAGGCCCGGTATCCTTTTTCGAGCCGCAGCGATTCGATCGCGCGATAGCCCGCGTTGGCGATGCCGTGCTGCTTGCCGGATTCCATCAATCGGTCGTAGACGGCGAGCGCACATTCGACAGGGATGTGCAGCTCCCAGCCCAGTTCGCCCACGTACGTCACCCGAAGCGCGCGCACGGGCGCGCCCGCAAGGTCGATCTCCCGCCATGCGCCGAACGGGAAAGCCGCATTGGACACGTCCGCACGAGTCACGCTCGCCAGCACGTCGCGCGCTCTTGGACCCATCAAGGCCAGGACGCAAAAAGCCGAGGTGACATCGACGAGTTTTGCGTCCGTGCAATCCTGCGGGACGTTGCGACGGATCCAGGCGGAGTCGTGGGTGGCGAATCCGGTACCGGTCACAATGTAGAACTCGTTCTGCGACAAGCGCGCGACCGTCAGGTCGCATTCGATCCCGCCGCGCACGTTCAACATCTGCGTGTAGGTCAGGCTCCCTGGTGGCTTGGCCACGTCGTTGGCGCAAATCCACTGCAGTGCCCTTTCGGCATCTTTGCCGATCAGCATGAACTTGGCGAAGCTGGTTTGATCGAATAGCGCGACGCGCTCGCGGCACGCCTGATGTTCCCGGCCGACCTGATCGAACCAGTTCTGCCTGCCGTAGCTGTACGCGTCCTTTGCTTCCATGCCTGGCGGTGCGAACCAATTGGGCCGCTCCCATCCGAGCTTTTCGCCAAAGCACGCACCCTGATCCTTGAGCCGCTGGTAAAGCGGCGACACGCGCAACGGGCGCGCGCTGCGATATTCCTCGAACGGCCAGGCCATCGTGTAGTGCTTGCTGTAGGCCTCGACAGTGCGCGTGCGCACCCAGTCCTCCGAGCGATGGTGGCGGCCGAAGCGGCGGATATCGATGGGCCACAAGTCCATCGGCGGTTCGCCGGCAGAAATCCATTCGGCCAGCGCGCGACCTGCGCCGCCGGCGGACGCGATGCCGAAGGCATTGAAGCCTGCGCCGACGTAGAAGCCTCTGACTTCCGGCGCCTCGCCGAGGATGAAGTTGCCGTCCGGCGTGAACGACTCCGGCCCGTTGATGAGCTGTTTGACGCCGGCGTTCTCCAGCGCGGGCACACGCGCCAGCGCCTGGGTCATGTGTTGTTCGAAATGGTCCCAGTTTTCGCCGAGCAACTGGAACTCGAATCCTTCGGGAATGCTGTTCCCGGCCCAGGGAACCGGATTTGGCTCGTAGCCGCCCATGACCAGCCCGCCGACTTCTTCCTTGAAATAGATCAGCCGGTCGGGATCGCGCAGCGTCGGCAAGTTCCTGGGTACACCGGCGATCGGCTCGGTGATGATGTACTGATGCTGCATCGAGACCAGCGGTACGTTGACGCCGGCGAGTTTCCCGATCTGCCTGGCCCATTGACCGCCGCAGTTGACGACCGTCTCGGTACGGATCGTGCCCTGCGCGGTGTTCACGGCGCAGACACGGCCCTTGTTCAGTTCGATGCCCGTCACCGAACAATCCTCGATGATCCTGACACCATGCAGGCGCGCGCCCTTGGCGAGCGCTTGCGCGATGTCGGAGGGATTCACCTGGCCGTCGGTGGGCAGAAACGCAGCGCCCACGATATCGGAGCTGTCCATGATCGGCCAAAGACCCTTCGCTTCAGCAGGTGACAGGACATGCATCTCCAACCCGAAACTGTGGGCGGTGGTGGCCTGGCGCCTGATCTCGACGAGACGTTCCTGATTGCAGGCGAGACGCAGGCCGCCGTTGCGCGTCCAGCCGGTGGCCTGGCCGGTTTCCTTTTCCAGCTTGTCGTACAGTTCCACGCTGTACTTCAGGAGTTGCGTCACATTGGCGGAGGTACGCAGT
>JBQTIV010000040.1:0-34765 GCA_052387775.1 Betaproteobacteria bacterium | reverse complement strand
GCTATGAGTGAGAGCGGGCGCCACCGCAAGTGCTCAATAGTTGCGAAGAGATAATATTTATAATCTTGAACCACGTTGGACACGGCGGAAGAAAACGGCTAAAAACGACTTGGAGTTAACGACAGGATGGCTGTTCGCAAACCTGCACCACCAACTTTTTCTGCGATGGATCATCAGCCAATGCAGCGTTCTGAACACCCCAACTTGTTTTCTCTTGTCTTTCCTCCGTGTCCTCCGTGTTTCCAGGTTTAGAAATCCTTAGTGGTTTAACGGCGAATGACAAGCAACGAAATCCGCAGTCGCTTTCTCGACTATTTCAAGCGTCAGGGGCACGCCATCGTCGCCTCCAGCCCGCTGGTTCCGGGCAACGATCCGACACTGCTGTTCACCAACGCGGGGATGGTGCAGTTCAAGGACGTGTTTCTCGGCAAGGAGAAGCGGCCATACCTGCGCGCCACCACCTCGCAGCGCTGCGTTCGCGCCGGCGGCAAGCACAACGATCTGGAGAACGTCGGCTATACCGCGCGCCATCACACCTTCTTCGAAATGCTGGGCAATTTCAGCTTCGGCGACTACTTCAAGCGCGAGGCCATTCGTTTCGCCTGGGAACTCCTGACACGGGAATTCGGGCTCGACCCCGGCCGCTTATGGGTGACGGTGTATCAGACCGACGACGAGGCGTACGAGCTCTGGGCAAAGGACATCAAGGTTCCCAAGGAGCGCATTGCCCGTGTAGGCGACAAAGCGGGCGGCGGCAAATTCCAGAGCGACAACTTCTGGCAGATGGGTGAAACCGGTCCGTGCGGCCCGTGCACTGAAATCTTCTACGACCATGGCCCGGGAATTCCCGGCGGCCTGCCCGGTACCCCGGACGCCGACGGCGATCGCTATATCGAGATCTGGAACCTCGTGTTCATGCAATTCAACCGCGACGAATCCGGAACGATGCACCCGCTGCCCAAGCCCTCGGTGGACACCGGCATGGGGTTGGAGCGCATCGCTGCGGTGCTTCAGGGCGTGCACAGCAACTACGAGATCGACCTGTTCCGCGACCTGATCGCTGCCGCGGCCCGTGTTACCGGCGCGAAGGATCTGTCTTCCAGTTCGTTGAACGTCATTGCCGACCATATCCGCGCCTGCGCCTTTCTGATTACCGACAGCGTAATTCCCGGCAACGAAGGGCGCGGCTACGTGCTGCGCCGGATCATCCGCCGCGCCATCCGTCACGGCTACAAGCTCGGCCAGACCAAGCCCTTCTTCCACAAGCTCGTGGGCGACCTGTCACGGGTGATGGGCGAGGCTTTTCCGGAACTGCCGGCCGCGCAACACCGGGTGACCGATGTGCTGAAGCAGGAAGAGGAGCGCTTCGCCGAGACGCTGGAAAACGGCATGAAGGTGCTCGAGAACGCGTTGCACCGCGAGGACCGGATGCTCGACGGCGAAACCGTGTTCCAGCTCTACGACACTTTCGGTTTCCCGGTCGACCTCACCGCCGACATCGCCCGCGAACGCGGCGTGATGATCGACCACGCCGGTTTCGAGGCGGCGATGGAGAGGCAGCGCGAGCGCGCACGCGCCGCGTCCAAGTTCACCATGCAGGCGGGCGTGGATTACAGCGGACAGGCGACCGAGTTTCACGGTTACGAAACGCTGCGCCTGGAAGGCAAGATCGTAGCGCTCTACAAGGGCGGTACGCCGGTGCAAAGCATCGAGGCCGGTGACGATGCGGTGATCGTGCTCGATCGCACGCCGTTTTACGCCGAGTCGGGTGGCCAGGTTGGCGACCAGGGCGAAATCACTTCCGGCAAGGGCAGTTTCGCGGTGAACGATACACAGAAGATCCAGGCAGAGGTGTTCGGCCACAAGGGTGTGCTCAAGGCCGGACGCTTCGCGGTCGCCGACCCGGTCACGGCACAGGTAAATCCAGTGACGCGCACGCGCGCTGCATACAACCATTCGGCCACCCACCTGATGCACGCGGCGTTGCGCGAGGTGCTCGGTCCGCACGTCACCCAGACGGGTTCGCTGGTGGACGACAAGCGCACCCGTTTCGACTTTTCCCACCACGCGCCGATGGCCCCGGAGCAGATCGCCGAGGTCGAAGAGTTGGTGAATCGCGAGATCCGCAGCAACCATGCAGTGGAAACCCGGCGCATGAAGTACGACGAGGCGATCAAGGTCGGCGCGATGGCGCTGTTCGGGGAGAAATACGGCGACGAAGTGCGGGTGCTGCGCATGGGCGATTTTTCCACGGAACTGTGCGGCGGCACGCACGTGCGGCGTACCGGCGACATTGGTTTCTTCAAGATCGTTGCCGAATCCGGGGTCGCGGCGGGTATTCGCCGCGTGGAGGCAGTGACCGCTGAAGGCGCGCTAGCCTGGGTGAAGGAGCAGGAGGCCAGGCTTGGCGAAGCGGCGCAGGTGTTGAAGGCCCAGCCTCAGGAAATCCTGCACAAGCTTGCGCAGATACTCGACAACGTGAAATTGCTGGAGAAGGAACTGGCCCGGCTGAAATCCAGGCTCGCCAGTTCGCAGGGCGAGGACCTGGCGGAGCAGGCGGTGGCGATCGGTCCCGTGCGGGTACTGGCGGCAATACTCGACGGAGCGGATGTGCGGACGCTGCGTGAGACCATGGACAAGCTCAAGGATAAACTCAAGTCGGCGGCCATCGTGCTCGGCGCAGTCGAGGGTGACAAGGTCACCCTGATTGCCGGGGTGACCGATGATCTGACCGCAAGAGTCAAAGCAGGCGAACTGGTGAACTATGTGGCGCAGCAGGTCGGCGGCAAAGGCGGCGGCCGTGCGGACCTGGCGCAGGCCGGCGGAACGCAACCGGCAAGACTTGCGGACGCGCTGGCCAGCGTCGCGCCCTGGGTGGAAAAAAGGGTGGCGTAGGCTAGAAAGGGAGCCGCGCCGTTGGAGCGGCCTCGTGCAATACCCGCCGAAAGTCTGCCTGGATGCGTTTCAACATGGCTTCGTCGTCGGCTTCGAAGCGCAGCACCACCACCGGGGTGGTGTTCGAAGAGCGCGCCAGTCCGAAACCATTCGCGTACTCCACCCGCAGCCCGTCGATGGTGATCACCTCGCGTGCATCCGGAAAACGCGCAGTCCTCTGCAACTTTTCGATGAGCGCGTAGTTCTCGCCCTCCTTGAGCTTGATCTGCAGTTCCGGCGTATTGACCGAGTCGGGCAGCTCGTCGAGCGCCGCGCCGATGTCGGGCACGCCGCTCAGGAACTCCAGCAGGCGCGCGCCGGCATAGAGGCCGTCGTCGAAACCGTACCAGCGTTCCCTGAAGAAAATGTGGCCGCTCATTTCACCGGCGAGCAGCGCGCCGGTCTCCTTCATCTTCGCCTTGATCAGCGAGTGGCCGGTCTTCCACATGGTCGGCCTGCCGCCGTGCTGGCGAATCCAGGGCGCCAGGTTGCGCGTGCACTTCACGTCGAACAGGATCTCGGCGCCGGGGTTGCGCGTGAGCACGTCTGCGGCGAACAGCATCAGCTGGCGATCGGGGAAGATCACCTTGCCCGTCCTGGTGACTACGCCCAGGCGATCGCCGTCCCCGTCGAAAGCCAGCCCGATTTCGGCGTCGCCTTTCTTCAGTGCCACGATCAGGTCCTGCAGATTCTCCGGTTGCGACGGATCGGGATGATGGTTGGGGAAGGTGCCATCGACGTCGCAGTACAACTCGTCGACGTCGCAGCCGAGCCTGCGGTAAAGCGTCGGCGCGTAGGCGCCAGGTATGCCATTGCCGCAGTCCACGGCGATGCGCATCTTTCGTTTTAGTTTGACATCGCCGGCCACGCGGTCGAGGTAGGCATTGCCGAGGTCCTGGCTGCGAATGCTTCCACTGCCGTGCTTCAGGTCCCCGGTCTCCAGCCGCCGGCGCAGTTTCTGAATGTCGTCTCCCGACAGGGTTTCGCCGGCGAGCATCATTTTTAAACCGTTGTAGTCCGGCGGGTTGTGGCTGCCGGTCACCATGACGCCGCTACCCGTGTCGAGGTGGTGTGCCGCGAAGTAAAGGATCGGGGTGGTGACGCGGCCGATGTCGATCACGTCCATACCGCTTTTCTGCAGTCCGCGCGCGAGTGCCTGCGCCATGGCCGGTCCCGAAAGGCGTCCGTCGCGGCCGATGCAGACGGCGCGTTTGCCGCGTGCCTGCGCCTCCGAGCCGATTGCCTGCCCGATTGCCTCGACTGCCTCGACGGTGAGCGTGCGCCCGACAATGCCGCGGATGTCGTAGGCCTTGAAGATCTCGTGCGCGGGAAGGTTCACGCAGGCCAGAATAGCAAAGGTCCGCCCCTAAAGCATTACTCGCCAACGAACCGCGCTCGCTTGCCCTCTTGTTTGCCGCGGTGTATCTGCTCCTCGAAGAAGCGGATCACGCGCCCGGGCATCCACGCGAGGTTGCCTGGAAACGGGCCCGAAGCGAATCCGACGTGACCTCCGCCGTCCGGATACTCCAGGTGCACGCTTGCCGATGCCTGATGCGGCGCTGGCAGGAAGCGTCCCGGCAGGAACGGGTCATTGCGGGCATGCACGATCAGCGTGGGCACGCAAATGTGAGCCAGATCGGGCTTGCTACTGGCACGAGTCCAGTAATCGTCGGTGTCCCTGAAGCCGTGCAGTGGCGCAGTGACCAAGTTGTCAAACTCGCGCAAAGTACGCGTGCGCCTTACGGCCTCCCCGTCATACAGGCCGGGAAAGCGCATCAATTTGGCAAGGCTTTTTTTCTTCAGTCGCGCCAGGAAATGACTGCCGTAGGCGCGCGACAGCCCGCTGCCCAGGCGATCACCGGAGGTCATCAGGTCCATGGGCGGGGATATGGCGGCCGCCGCATCTACGATCGCCAGCGCTTTCGCACGCTCGCGGCCGAGCCATTTGAGAAGTGCGTTGCCACCGAGCGAAACGCCCACCGGCAACAATGCGATATGTCCGGGTAGAGCGCGCAGCCGCCGCAGAGTCCACGCTATTTCGTCGGCATCGCCGGAATGGTAGGCCCGTGGCAAACGATTGGGCTCGCCGCCACAGCCGCGGAAGTGGATGACCACGCCGCGCCAGCCGCGCCGTGCAACAGCGTGCATCAACGCCGCCGCGTAGTGACTCGTCGAGCCGCCTTCGAGCCCGTGGAACAGCGCCACCAGCGGTGCCGGCTGCTGCGCGTCCACCCAATCCAGTTCGATGAAGTCGCCGTCCAGCGTGTTCCAGCGGTTGCGCCGGTAAGGCGGCGGCGGGCGGTTCAGAACGAAGTAAGGGTAGATGGTCTGCAAATGCCCGCCGGGCAGCCACCATGGCGCGCGGTAGTTTTTCATCAGTGCAGTATCGAGGGCGGGTTTTCCTGCGGGGCGGGCTCGGCCGCGAGTGTGGAGCCGTGGTGCATCAACATGCGCCAGCCTCGATTGGTGAGCAGGTAGATGTTGGTGGCCAGCACCGGGTTCGCCGGCCGCGGGTCACCGGCCACCGAAACCTGTTCGTAAACGCTGTGGACCGAAAGCATGCGCCCGGCGAACACATGGCTGTCCGTCAGCCGAAAGCGCAGACGCGGGCCCTGCGCGAAGATCGGGCGCCTGGCGCCGCGCACCGCGACGACGCCGGTGCGGCGTGCGCCGCCCGGGTGGACGCAGACAATATCGTCTTCTTCGGCCCAGACCGCCATCATCGCAGCGAGGTCGGCGCGCTCGAATGCCTGGTAAAAGGCATGCTCGGCGTCCTGAGCGGTGGCGAAAATCTCGCTGATCACATCGGAAAATGACGCTGAATTTCGTCGAGCACCCGGTTCGGGGCAAGTTTCATCATACAGTCGAAGTGCTTTAGCGGACAGACGCGCTGGAAGCAGGGGCTACACGGAACCTCATGCTTTACCACGTGCGCCCGATCGGAAAGCGGCGGGGTGAAAGCCGGCGAACTCGAGCCGTACAGCGCAATCATCGGGCGATCGAGCGCCGCGGCCACGTGCATCAGTCCGGAATCGTTGCTTACCACCAGGTCCGCGCAGGACAACGCCACCACGGCGTCGTCGAGCGTAGTGTGGCCGCAAAGATTGACCGCGGTGGCGCAGCCCCCCAAGATTGCGTTGCCGATGTCGCGTTCTTTCACCGATCCCACCAGCCACACGGCGAAACCCGCGGCGCCCAGCGTCTGCGCCAACTCGGCGAAGTACGGCGCCGGCCAGCGCTTTGCCGGGCCGTACTCGGCGCCGGGACAAAAACAGGCGACACGGCCGGTCGCTGCCAGACCGAGGCGCCGGCGCAACTGCACGCGTTCTGCCTCGCTGACCCGCAGTTGCGGTCTGGATACCGGTCGCGTCACGATGGCGTCCGCCGCATCGGCCAGCCAGGCGAAGCGTTCCACCATCAACGGCAGCGCGTGTTCGTCGAGCCGGCGCGCATCCGTAAGCAACCACTGGCGCAACTCTCCAACGAAACCGATGCGCTCGGCAATGCCGGCGAACAGCGGTACCAATGCTGACTTGAAGGAGTTCGGAAGCACGAAGGCGCGGTCGTACCGGTTTGCGCGCAGGCTGCGGGCGATGCGCCAGCGTTCGCCAAGCGCCAGTTCGCCGTGGGCAAACGGGCTTTCCAGGGTCTCGCTGACTTCCGGCATGCGGCGAAAAATCGGCAGCGCCCAGCCGGGTGCGAGGACGTCGATGCGTGACTCGGGGTCTTGTTGCTTCAGGCGGGTGAGCAGCGGTTGCGACAGCAGCGCGTCTCCCACCCACGATGGCGCAACGACCAGTATTCTCGTCATCCGACGAGCAAGGATGAAGGTGGAAGGCGGAAGGCGGAAGTATGGCGTGCGCGGCGCGCACTCTTCACTTCATCCTTCATCCTTCATCCTTCTGCCTTTGAACACGTAGCGCGTGCCGCAGTAGGGGCACAGTGCTGCGCCGGTTTTCTCGATCGGCAGGAACACGCGCGGATGCGAATTCCAGAGCTTCTGCGACGGCAGCGGGCAGTGCAGCGGCAATTCAGCGGCCGTCACCTCGACCTCGTGCTCCTTGCGGACGCTCTTTACGGGATCCATGGCCGCCTGGCCGCGGCGCTCAGACGTAATGCAGCCAGTGGCGGTACTTGTCCGACCGGCCATTGACCACCTCGAAAAACATGGACTGCAGTTTCTCGGTCAGAGGTCCGCGTCTGCCCGTGCCCACGGTACGGCCATCGACTTCGCGAATCGGCGTGACTTCGGCGGCGGTGCCGGTAAAGAACACTTCGTCGGCGATGTACAGGTCGTCGCGGGTGATGCGCCTGGCGCCGATCGTGTAGCCGAGGTCGCCGGCGAGCTGGATCACTGAATCGCGGGTGATCCCGATCAGCGCGGAGTTCAGTTCCGGTTCGACGATCCTGTCGTTCTTGATCATGAACAGATTCTCGCCGGCGCCTTCGGCGACGAATCCGTCGACGTCCAGCAGCAATCCCTCGTCGTAACCGTGTTCGGTGGCCTCCATGTTGGCGAGAATGGAGTTGGCGTAGGTGCCGGAATACTTGGCCCGGCACATCGACACGTTGACGTGGTGGCGGGCATACGATGAGGTTTTCACGCGGATGCCCTTTTCCAGGCCCTCGTTGCCAAGGTAAGCGCCCCAGGGCCAAGCGGCTATGGCGACGTGGACTCTCGCGCCTTTGGGCGAGACACCCATCTTCTCCGATCCGTAGAAGGCGATCGGTCGCACATAACAGGCATCCAGCTTGTTGGCGCGCACCACTTCCGTTTGCGCCGCCATCAGTGTTTCCCTGTCGTAGGGGATTTTCATCATGTAGATGTGCGCAGAATTGAACAACCGTTCGGTGTGCTCCTTCAGACGGAAAATGGCGGTACCTTTGACGGTCTTGTAGGCGCGCAATCCCTCGAATACCGCAAGTCCGTAGTGCAGCGAATGGGTGAGCACGTGTGTGGTCGCCTCGCGCCAGGGCACCAATTTGCCGTCGTACCAGATCAGACCGTCGCGGTCGGCCATCGACATGTTGCTTACTCCCTTGAAAAAGCATTAATTCTAGCGCAGACGCCTGGCTTTGCAGAGCCTATCCTGTACGTCTTGCGGGAACACGCTCGCATGCTTTACTCTTGCGTTCATTCGAAGCTGTTACAGCCGAAAAGAACAATGGAAATCAAAGAAACACAACCCGTATCGATGGACGAGCCTATCAAATCTGCCGTAACCGCGGGACGCGGCCTGCTCGCGCGTCTGGGCGATGCGGCGATCGACGTCAACGACAGCGAGGAAACCAAGCTGCGCAAGACGCTGCTCATTTTTGCCAGCGGCTTGATGAACCTCGCTGCCATCCTGTGGCTGGCGGTTTACTGGTGGATGGGACTGAAACTGTCCACCTCGATTCCGCTGGGTTTCCAGATCCTCTCGGCATTGGTTGTGGTGATTTACCTGCGCACCCGTAATTTCGATTTCTTCCGCCTGGCGCAACTTTCGCTTTTCCTGTTCTTTCCCTTCGTCATCCAGTGGTCGATAGGCAGCTTCGTGAGCTCCTCGGGCATCGCGCTGCTGGCGATCCTGGCGCCGATCGGGGCTATGGTCTGTTATGGCACGCGCGAGTCGATTCCCTGGTTCTTCGCCTACGTGGTGCTGACCGTACTCTCCGGCGTGTTCGATTTCTTTCTCGCCCAGGGCGAGGACTACGGCATCCCGCTGAAGACCGTGGCCGTCTTCTTCGTCATGAACTTCACCATCATTTCCACGATGGTGTACCTGCTCCTGCGCCATTTCATTCAGGAACGCAACCGCTACGAGAAACAGCTCGCCGAGCAGCATGAACTGGTGCGTATCGAGCGCGAAAAGTCCGAAAGCCTGCTGGTCAGCATCCTGCCCACCCACATCGCCGAGCGGCTCAAGCTTCAGCTGGGCACGATTGCCGACGGCTTTGCCGATGTCTCGGTCATGTTTGCCGACGTGGTGGATTTCACCCGCCTGGCCGAGGAACTGACGCCGAACCAGGTGGTGTCCTTCCTCGACGAGGTATTCACCCGCTTCGATCAGCTGACGGCCAAGCATAAGCTGGACAAGATCAAGACCATCGGTGACGCCTACATGGTGGTGGGAGGGCTGGAAGGAGCACAGCACAATTATGCGGACCATGTCGCTGACATGGCGTTGGAGATAATGGAACTGACGCGAAGCGATCCGCAAATGCGGCGGCTTTCCGTGCAGCTTCATATCGGGATTGCCACCGGCCCGGCGATTGCTGGCGTGATTGGCGCCACGCGTTTCATCTACGACCTGTGGGGCGATACCGTCAATTTGTCCAGCCGGCTGACGTCCGAGGCGGTTGGTGGCGTGATCCTGGTCGACAAGACGACGTATCGCCGGCTTGGCCATCGCTATTCCTTCGATGAGCCGCGCAATATCTCGATCAAAGGCAAGGGCGAGACCACGGTTTACCGTCTCACCGGCAAGGTCTACTCCGGCTGAAATCTTGATGAACCACCATATCCCCCGTGTTCCCCGTGGTTCAAGGCTTTAGCTGACGTTCTCGAAAATCCGTTCCCATAGCTTGACCACGGCTTGCGCGTGTCCGGCCACGCCAGCCGGTTCGACGCGCGCGTAGCGTTCTCCCTGCAGGCGCAGCTGGTGCTGCAGGCGGCGGAACTCGCGATAGGCCGCATGCGCGGCTGCAGCCATGTCTTGCGGTATGAGGCCGAGCCGGCCGGCGAGCTTGAGCAAAGCCAGATTGCCGATGTTGCCGGTCAACTCGGCATGGCGGTGCGCTTCGCCGAGCACCAGGTACTGGACGATGAACTCGACGTCTACGATGCCGCCGCGGTCGTGTTTCAGATCGAACAGCCGGGTGTCGTTGGGGTGGCTCTGGCGCATCTTCTCGCGCATCGCGCGGATCTCCTGCCTTAACGTGGCCAGATCGCGCGTCCGGCGCAGCACCTCGATGCGGATGACCTCGAACCGGGCGCCGATCTGCCTGTCTCCGGCAACCGCGCGCGCGCGCGTAAGGGCCTGGTGTTCCCAGATCCACGCGTCCTTGAACTGGTAGTCGCGGAATGCGTCGATATGGATTACCAGCAACCCGGCTGCGCCGCTGGGACGCAGGCGCAGGTCGGTATCGTAGAGCACGCCGGCGGCGGTGATGCTGGTAAGCAGGGTGTTGATGCGTTGCGCGAGCCTGGCGTAGATCTCCGGCGCGCTGTCATGCGGGTCGTCGTAGACAAAGATGATGTCCAGGTCCGACGCGTATCCGAGTTCCTTGCCGCCCAGCTTGCCGTATCCGACGACGGCGAAGCGCGGTTCATCGCGGTGGCGCACCCTTAAGCCGACCCAGGCGAGCTGCAGTACTTCTTCCAGCACCACGCAGGCGAGATCGCTGATGTGGTCGGAAAGCGCTTCCAGCGGTAGATTTCCGCCAAGGTCGAGCGCGAGCAAACGCAGCGTCTGCGTCTGCTTGAAATGGCGCAGAATATCCATCTGCCGCTCGGTGTCGCCGGTGTGCTCGTCGAGGCTCGCGCGCAGCGCGGTGCGCAACTGCGGCCAGTCCGGGGCCTGTGTGCTTTGCGGCGTGATCAGCTCGTCGAGCAGTACCGGGTGCTGTGCCATGTACCCGGCCGCCCAGGGACTTGCGGAAGCCAGCCGGGCGAGGCGCGCCAATGCCAGTGGATACTCGAGCAACAGCGCCAGGTAGGACTCGCGCCGGCCGATGCTCTCCACCACCTGCAGCAACCGCTCGAAAGTCGCGTCCGGACCGGGGAGGGTGGTGGCGAGCTTGAGCAACTTCGGCATCAAATGGTCCAGGCGTGCCTGGCCGGAGGCCGCCATGCGGCGATAGCGGACGCTGGACCGGATGTCCAAAATCAACCGGAAGATCTGCGCCGGTTCGGCGTATCCCAAGGCGGCAAGCCGGGCCAGGGCGTCCTTTTCGGGTAACTGTTGCAGCCAGAGATCGGCGCATGGATCTGCTGTTGCGTCGTCTGACTGCCCGGCAAAGATCGCTTCGAAATGCCGGGACACCGAGCCTCGATGTCCCGCGAGGTCGCGGTCGAGATCGGCAAATGTGGGATAGCGCATCATTTCGGCGACCAGCTGCCGGTCCTCAGTGCCCACGGGCAGCGTCTGCGTCTGCTGGTCATCCAGGTACTGCAAGCGGTGCTCGAGGTTGCGCAGAAACACGTACGCCGCGCGCAATTCCGCGACCGCCGCCGCTGGCAGCAACTGCTTGTCTCCCAGCAGAGCCAGCGCTTTCAGCGTCGGCCGCAGGCACAGCTGCGGTTCGCGCCCGCCGCGAATGATCTGAAATACCTGCACCAGGAACTCGATCTCGCGGATGCCGCCGGGGCCAATTTTGATGTTGTCGGCGATCTCGCGCCGCCGCACTTCCTGGCGGATCTGCGCATGCAGCTCACGCAGGCTGGCCAGCGCGCTGAAGTCGAGGTGGCGCCGGTATACGAACGGCGTGACGATGGCCTCGAGTTGGGCGCCGCGGTCGCCGTTGACGGTCCGGCCCTTCACCCATGCGTAGCGTTCCCATTCGCGCCCCTGGGTGGCGAGGTAGTCCTCCAGCATGTCGAAGCTCACCACCAGGGGCCCGCTGTCGCCGTAGGGTCGCAGCCGCGTGTCGACCCGGAACACGAAACCGTCCGCGGTGACTTCGCCCAGCGCAGCGATCAGTTTGCGCGCCAGACGGTTGAAATATTCGTTGTTGGCGATCCGGCGCGGGCCGTCGGTTTCCCCGTCTTCCGGATAGGCAAAGATGAGATCGATGTCCGAGGAAACGTTGAGTTCGGCGCCGCCGAGCTTGCCCATGCCGATCACGTGCAATTGCTGTACTTCTGCCGATGTAACCCCGAGGGGCCGGCCGAAGTCGCCCGCCAGCCATTGCGCGTGGCGTGCAGCGGCGGTGCGCAGGGTTTCTTCCGCAAGGGCCGTGGTGGTCGCAACTACCTCGGCAAGATCGGCACGTCCGTCCAGATCGCGGGTGATCAGGCGCAGCATGACCGCCTGACGCAGCTGTCGCAAGCCGCTCTTGAGCGCGTCCTCGTCGGCGCAGTCGGCGCCGGAAAGTCGCGCGCGCATCTCGCCAGCCGTAAATGGCGAATCCGCTGCCGCTTCGGCCGCGAGCGCAGGATTGGCCGACAACAGCTGACGCGCGTAGCGCGACAGCCGCGCAGCGCGCGCGAGGCTTTTGGACTGCGTGCCGTTCGAAAGTACGGGGAAGGACATGCTCCGGTAGTCTAAAATCCGGAAAACCTGAAAGCAGGATACCCGAATCGGCGCTGACACCCGGCCGATGTCAACGCTTTACCGTCTCGCGCGTCAACGGTGCACCGGATTGGCTGGCAGACAAGATGCGGGCGCAGCCAGAGAATTCGGGGAAGCTTACTGTCGTCCAAATATCTTAACTGAAGCCGTCCTTCGCCTCGACAACGTCAACCCGTGGTTCTCAAACGCAGCCTCTTCGTACTCAAGCACGGTTCGCTCTGGGCGTATCGCCTCGCGACTTACGCGGTGCTGGCCGCCGGCTTCCTGTTCGTCGCCCTGGTAATCGGGCTGCGTTACGTGGTCCTGCCGAACATCAACGACTATCGCGAACCGATTGCGCAGGCGATCAGCCGGGCGGCGCAACAACAAGTATCGATCGGCGCGATCACCGGTAGTTGGCAGGGCTACCGGCCCGAGTTGCGTTTTCAGGATGTGCGGGTCTTCGATTCGCGCAACGAGCAGGCGCTGAGTCTGGGTCGGGTCGAGGCGGTGCTGTCGTGGCTGTCGCTGCTCGATGCCGAGGTGCGCTTTGACGCGCTCGAGATCGTCAAACCGGAACTTGAAGTCAGGCGCGACGCCGTTGGCGTGATCTGGATCGCCGGCATCGCGGTCGCGCACAGCCAGAGCGGTGGCGGCGGATTTGCGCAATGGTTGCTGACGCAGCGTCAGGTGATTGTGCGCGATGCGCAGATCGTCTGGCGTGACGAGGCGGGCGCCGCGCCGGATCTGCGCCTTACCAGGGTTAATTTTCGTCTCGACAGCGACGGCGAAAGCCATCGCTTCGGACTGAACGCCGCGCCTCCCGTCGAATTCGCCTCTGAGATCGTGGCTCGCGGCGAGCTGTGGGGCCGCGGTGCACGCGAGCTTCAGGCGTGGCGCGGCCGCCTGTTCCTGGAGTTCGGTTATGCCGATCTGGCGCAGGCGCAGACCTGGATTGCGCTGCCGCTCGATGTGGTGCGCGGTCTCGGTTCGCTGCGTTTCTGGATGGATCTGGAGGGCCCCCGGCTGGCTGCGGCGACCGCCGACCTGCATCTGGTCAACGTGCAGGCGCGGCTCGCGCCCGACCTTCCCGAGCTCGAGTTAGCCGATCTGCGCGGGCGGCTCGCCTGGAGCAGCCGCGGGGGGCGAACGCAGATCACCGCGCAGGCGCTCGGTTTCACCACCACCGAGGGCTTGACGCTGGCGCCGATGTCTGTGTCTTTTACCCGCACTGCGTCCGGAGATGGCCGCCGCTCGGAACTACGATTCGAAAAACTCGATCTTGCGCCGGTGGTGGAGCTGGCCGAATACCTTCCCCTCGACGCCTCGCTGCGCGGCAGACTCGCGCGTTCTTTACCGAGCGGCATGGTCGATGAGGCCCTGTTTTCCTGGGAAGGGGAATGGAGCGCGGAGCGGCCGTACCGTGCCCACGCGCGGTTCTCCCGCCTCACGCTGCAGCCGGATGGTGCATTCCCCGGCTTTCGCGGCATCAGCGGCCAGTTCGACGCCACTGAGGGTGGCGGCGCGTTGTCGCTCAGCGCCCGCGATGCGAGCGTCGCATTGCCGCATGTGTTCAGCGAGGAATTGATGCTGGACTTTCTCGCCGCGACGGCGGACTGGAAATTCCACGAGGGGCAAACACTGGTTACCCTCAAGAGCGTGGCCTTTACCAACGCGCACCTGGCCGGCAATGTGTACGGTTGGTATCGCACCGATCCTGACGGAGGCCGGGGTAGCGTCGATCTGGCCGGCTCGCTGGTGCGCGCCGATGCGCGTCAGGTGTGGCGCTATACGCCGGTGATCGCTCCGGCGACGCAGGCTTGGCTCAAGCGCGCGTTGCTGGCGGGCGAGTCGCGCGACGTGCGTTTCCGATTGCAGGGTCCGCTCAAGGATTTTCCGTTCGAGGACGAGAAGAGCGGACTATTCGAGGTGAAGACCCGGGTGACGGGTGTGACGCTCGACTATGCCGATGGCTGGCCGCCGCTGACAAACGCTGTCGCCGAAGTGGCGTTTCGCGGCCGGCGCATGGAAATACGCCCCGACGCGGGTTCGATCCTGGGGCTGCGGCTATCCAAGGTGCTGGCTACCGTCGCCGAACTCGGCAAGCACAACGAACACCTTCTGGTGAAAGGTGTGGCCGAGGGAACGACCGCGGAGTTTTTGCGCTTGGTGGAATCCAGCCCGGTGTCGAGCCATATCGACCGGTTCACCGAGGACATGAAGGCGAGCGGCGAAGCCCGGCTCGAGCTCGAATTGGACCTGCCGTTGCGGCACCTCGCCGACCCCGTGATCTCAGGTGTCCTCTCAATACGCGACAATCAGCTTACCGCGGACCCGCGCCTGCCTGCGCTGGACGGATTCGGCGCGCGCATCGCCTTTACCAGGGACAGCGTCAGCGTCAAGGACGGCCGCGCACGGCTGGCGGGCAATCCGATGTCCTTCGAAGCGTCGAACCAGAAGGACGGCACCATGGTGCTCAATGTCGCCGGCACGCTGGACGCGGGCCGCTTGCGCAGCGTATCGAACCATCCGGCGCTGCAATTCGTGGAGGGGCAGGCCGAGTGGCGCGGCAACATCGGCCTGCGTGGCAAGACCGCCACCGCCAGATTCGATTCGAATCTGATCGGAGTCGGTTCGAAATTGCCCGCGCCGTTTGCAAAGGCCGCGGGCGCCAGCCTGCCCCTGCGCGTGGAGTTACGTGATCGCCCCGGGCGCCAGCGCCAGCTCGCAATCGACCTGGGCAAAGTGGTCTCGGCCCGGCTGCTGCTGGATTCCGCGGATCCTGATGGTATAAAGCGCGGCTCGGTGAACTTGGGTGCGGCTGCTTCCCTGCCGGCGACCGATGGCTTGTGGGTGAACGGCAGCCTCGATGTGGTGGACGTCGAAAGCTGGCGTCCCATTCTCGCCGGCGGTTCGGGTGGCGCCTCGATCGAGCTTGCCGGCGCCGATCTGCAGATCGGCATTCTCGATGCCAATCGGAGACGATTCCACGACCTCAGGGTCGGTGCGACGAGACAGGACTCGGCGTGGCAGGTCGCGCTTTCGGGACGCGAGATCGCCGGTCAAGTATCGTGGGCATCGGCTGGCGAGGGCCGCCTGTCTGCGCGCCTGGACCGGCTCATGCTTCCACCGCTGACCACCACGCTCGAAGCCGGTGCGCCGGTCAGCCCTTCCAGCGAGCGCCTGCCTGCGGTCGACCTGGTCGCCGAAAGTTTCAACTATGAAGGCAAGGACCTCGGACGCCTTACCATGCTCGCCGATCCCGATCCGTCCGGCTGGCGCCTGCAGCGTCTGGAAATAACCAACCCCGAGAGCAAGCTGAGCATCAACGGGCAGTGGGCAGTTGGCGAGGCATCGCGCACGGACGTGGCGGTGCGCCTGGAGGTGAACGACATCGGCAATTTTTTCTCGCGGGTAGGCTTGCCCGAGGGCGTCAAAGGCGGCTCGGCGCTGCTCGAAGGACCGCTTGCCTGGGCGGGCGGCCCGTACCGGGTCGATATCCCGTCGCTTTCCGGCAGGCTCAGGCTGGAAGCGAAGGATGGACGATTCCGCCAGCTCGAGCCGGGCGTGGCAAAGCTGATGGGCATTCTCAGCCTGCAGGCGCTGCCGCGCCGGGTGTCGCTGGATTTCAAGGACATATTCAGCAAAGGCTTTACCTTCGATCGCATCAGCGCCGATCTGAACATTGCCAGCGGCGCGGTGCATACCGAAGACTTCGTGATGGAAGGCTCGGCAGCACGCGTGGGCATGCGCGGCCAGGTGGACCTCGCGGCGGAAACGCAGAACCTGATCGTGCGCGTTACACCCTTGCTGTCGGAAAGCATTGCGGTGGCCGGCGTGATCGTGAGCCCGGCGGTGGGCGTGGCGGCTTACATAGCCCAAAAAGCGCTCAAAGATCCGTTCAGCCAGATCGCGTCGTTCGAATATGCGGTATCCGGCACCTGGGCCGACCCGGCGGTGGTGCTCATCAACAAGCCCGTCGAAACGGCTTCGCCGAGGCGTTAGCGAGGCTCGGAGCAGGTTACAATTTGCGCTCGTTTCAACGTTGAGACCAAGCATGGCAACCGTCAACAAATCGGGATTCGGCCGCGCCAAGGTGCGCGCGGCGCGCGAACATTCTCCTGCAGGCGGGTCAAAGAACCAGCCGCACGGATTTCGTATTGCCGGGGTGCAAATGGCCTCCGGGCCAAACGTGGCCGCCAACCTCAATGAAGCCGGCCGGCTGATCGAAATGGCGGTGGCGGAGGGCGCGAAACTGGTGGCGTTACCGGAGTATTTCGCCATCATGGGGATACGCCCCACGGACAAGGTCAAGGTCCGCGAGAAAGAAGGTGACGGACCGATCCAGGCGTTTCTTGCCGAAACCGCGGCCAGGCTCAATATCTGGCTGGTGGGTTGCTCCGTGCCGATGGAAACGCCGGTCGAAGGCAAGATCTACAATTCCTGCCAGGTTTACGACGACAGCGGAAAAATGGTGGCGCGCTACGACAAGATCCACTTGTTCAGCCTGGACCTGGGCAAGGAGAAGTTTGCCGAAGAGGGCACCATTGAACCGGGCAAGCACGTCAAGGTGATGGAATCGCCGTTCGGACGCATCGGTCTTTCGGTTTGCTATGACCTGCGTTTCCCCGAGCTTTATCGGGCCATGAAGGACGTGGATATCATCGTGGTTCCGTCGGCGTTCACAGAGACCACCGGCCGCGCCCACTGGGAAGCGCTGATCCGGGCGCGCGCGATCGAAAACCTGTCCTACGTCCTGGCGCCAGCGCAGGGCGGCTATCACCTGAGCGGGCGCGAGACGCACGGCGATTCGATGATCGTGGACCCTTGGGGAACGGTGCTCGACCGCCTGCCGCGCGGTTCGGGCATCGTCAGCGCCTGGGTCAATCCCGCGTACCAGGCCAGCCTGCGCAAGAGCCTGCCGGCGCTTACGCATAGGGCGATTCATAAAATCTGAAATGCAGGATTGAGGATTCGGGATTGAGGATTGAGGGGCGAGAAAATATTGATTGAATTTCTCGGGGCGTCGACTTTCTAAATCCCAATCCCCAATCCCCAATCCCCAATCCCCAATCCCCAATCCCCAATCCCCAATCCTCAATCCCCAATCCTCAATCCTCAATCCCCAATCCTCAATCCCCAATCCCGCAATTTCTTATGCCAAACGATCCGACCAACAACCACGAGCTGCTGTTCGCCACCGCGGACCGAACGCTGCTCGCGCCCTACGGACTGGACGCCGGCGGGCTGGCACGCGTGTTCGGCAAGATCATGAGCCACCGCGTGGACTACGCCGACCTGTACTTCCAGTATTCGCGCTCGGAGGGTTGGAGCCTGGAAGAGGGCATGGTCAAGTCGGGCACCTTCAATATCGACCAAGGCGTAGGCGTGCGCGCGGTGAGCGGGGAAAAAACCGCATTTGCCTATTCGGATGACATCAGCGTGCCGGCGCTCGAATCGGCGGCCTTTGCAACGCGTGCCATCGCGCGCCAAGGCGGCGCGGGCACGACCCGGGTGGCGAAGCGAACCCAGGGCCGCGAACTGTACCTGCCGCAGGATCCGCTTGGGAGCCTCGCCGACCGGGAAAAAGTGAAGTTGCTGGAACAACTGGAGCGCTACGCGCGCGCGCTCGATAGCCGGGTGGTGCAGGTGATGGCCACGCTCGCAGGAGAGTACGAGGTGATCCTGGTGGCGCGCTCCGACGGTATTCTTGCCGCTGACGTGCGCCCGTTGACGCGCTTGTATGTGCAGGTGATCGTCGAGGAAAACGGCCGGCGCGAACAGGGCAGCGCCGGCGGCGGCGGGCGTTTCGACTACGCTTACTTCGGCGACGACATCCTCAGGGAATACGCCGCCAAGGCGGTGCATCAGGCGGCGACCAACCTGTCGGCGCGGCCGGCACCGGCCGGCACCATGATTGTGGTGCTCGGGCCCGGCTGGCCGGGTGTGCTGCTGCACGAGGCGATCGGCCACGGCCTCGAAGGCGATTTCAACCGCAAGGGCAGTTCGGCGTTTACCGGGCGCATCGGCGAGCGCGTCGCCGCCGCGGGGGTCACGGTGGTGGATGACGGCACCATCAAGAGGCGGCGCGGATCGCTCAACGTCGATGATGAGGGCAACCCGACGCAATGCACCGTGCTGATCGAAGACGGCATCCTCAGGGGCTACATGCAGGACACGCTCAATGCGCGACTGATGGGTGCCTCACCGACCGGCAACGGCCGGCGTGAATCCTATGCGCACATCACCATGCCGCGCATGACCAACACCTACATGCTCAACGGCGACAAGGATCCGCAGGAGATCATTGCCTCGGTAAAACACGGCATGTACGCGGTGAACTTCGGCGGCGGACAGGTGGACATCGTCAGCGGAAAGTTCGTGTTCTCCGCCGCCGAGGCCTACATGATCGAGGACGGAAAAGTAACGTACCCGGTCAAGGGCGCCACCCTGATCGGCAATGGCCCCGATGCGCTGATGCGCGTGTCGATGATCGGCAACGACATGAGCCTCGATTCCGGCGTGGGCACCTGCGGCAAGGAAGGGCAGAGCGTGCCGGTGGGCGTGGGGCAGCCGACGGTGCGAATCGATGGTCTCACCGTGGGGGGCACGGCCTGAAAGGCCGCGATTGAGCGATCAAGTGATTCAGTGATTCAGTGATTGAGTGATTGGGTGATTGGGTGATTGGGTGATTGGGTGTGATTGGGTGATTGGGTGATTGGGTCAAATGTCGTTCACTTAATCACTCAATCACTTAATCACTTAATCACTTAATTACTCAATAACCCATCACCCATTACTCATTACTCATCACCCATCACCCATCACCGTTTCTCGATGATCCTCATCCTCTCCGACAGCGCCGATCCGCAAAGCCCGGAATACGAGCAATTGATGCAGGCGCTTACGCTGTTGCCGAACATCAAGACGCGGATACACCGAATCCAGGGGACCGAGCGTTCGGTTACCGAGGTCTATCTGCTCGGCGACACCAAGGCGCTCGCCATCGAAGACATGCAGAGTCTACCCTGCGTCGAGCGGGTGATCAGGGTGTCGGAGGAATACCGCGTCCTCGGGCGGCACCCCGGCGACAGCCGACCCACCCATTTTGACTACCAGGGCTTGCGTTTCGGCCAGGACACGCTGCACGTGCT
Organism: Betaproteobacteria bacterium; assembly: GCA_052387775.1. GTDB lineage: Bacteria > Pseudomonadota > Gammaproteobacteria > Burkholderiales > JACQAP01 > JACQAP01. Next base: position 15,423 of record JBQTIV010000040.1, on the reverse strand, counting down.
TGCCGGGTTGTGCGCAGTGGACAGCCGTGAGCACGTCGAAATCATGATGCGCGCGCTCAGGGACAACGGGCAACAGTGCACCCGCATGGGCGCATACAAGCCGCGCACCAGCCCGTATGCCTTTCAGGGCCACGGCAAGGCCTGCCTGCCCTACGTGTTCGAGCTCGCAGGCAAGTACGGCATCAGGGGTATCGCGATGGAGGTGACCCACGAATCGCACGTCGAAGAGATTCGCCAGGCGTTGCATGATACCGGGCAGCCGACCGGGGTCATGTTGCAGATCGGTACGCGCAATACCCAGAACTTCGAGCTGCTGAAAATCGTCGGACGACAGAAGGAGTTCCCGGTGTTGATCAAGCGCGGTTTCGGCATCACGCTGGATGAGTCGCTGAACGCCGCCGAATACCTTGCCAGCGAGGGCAATCACAAAGTTGTGTTCGGACTGCGCGGCATGAAGACCAATCTTGGCGACCCGCACCGCAACTTCGTGGATTTTTCCCATGTGCCGGTGGTAAAGCGGCTCACCCGCATGCCGGTATGCGTCGACCCCAGCCATTCGGTGGGCTCGCGCATGGGCGGCCCCGACGGCATCCTCGACCTCATGCACGTCACCGCCCAGGGTGTGCTGGCGGGCGCGAACATGGTGCTGGTGGATTTTCATCCCAATCCGGCCAAAGCGCTGGTGGACGGTCCGCAGGCGCTGCGGTTGGACGAGCTGCCCCACTTCCTCGCCGACGTTGCGATTGCCCGCGAAGCCTGCGTCAAGCGTGTCGAACTGGCGCGGCGTTACCGGGCGACAGCGTCTTCCTGAACCCGCCCCGTGGGCGGCACCGGATCGGGCTTTACCGCCTGCGGCGGCTCACGCATAATGGATCAGATGCGTTCCGGCCGAGGGAAATTCGGCGCCATCGGAGCGAGGGACTCCGACACTGACTTCCTATGATCGTGGCTGATACCGACCTCCAGGAGCCGCAAAACATGCTTCTGAATACCCTCGAACACCTTGGCGAGGGGACCGCTCTCGCGCAGCAGATCTTCGACATGATCGGCTCCTCGAAATTCTTTGCGGATTTCACCCGCGAGGACGTGCAGAGGCTGACCGGTTTCATGCAGATCTACCGTGCGGAATCGGGGCAGATGATCATCCGCGAGGGCGACATCGACGATTACATGCTGCTAATCATTCAAGGCCGTGTGGAAATCGTGAAAACCGATTCGCACGGCAATCTCCAGCCGATGACGACCGTCGGGCCCGGTGCAACGCTGGGCGAGATGTCGATGATCGACGGCGAACCACGCTTCGCCACCTGCATGGCGCTGGAGCCCACCACCTTTGCCGTGCTGTCGCGTGACAGCATGGTGCAGATCATCCTCGAGGAGCCGGGCCTTGGGGGCAAGGTTCTGGTCAAACTGGTGACGTTGCTGTCGCAGCGCCTGCGCCATACCAGTTCCAATCTGCTCCACTACATGGAACGCTAGGTCTTTACGCACTGGCCGGCGTAGAGCACCGGCCCGGTAGGCAAACCGGTGCGCGAGCCGCCCGCAGGCTCCACGCTCATCGCCAGGCCCTGCGCCTGGTCCAGCTTCTCGGCCAGCGACTCGGGCACGGTTACGGTCTGGGCATCGTGCGTGGTAATCAGGCCCAGCGATACCGGGTTCTGATCCTGAGCGGGGAACATCCAAAGCTCCCATGCCGTTCCCGGTGCCATGTCGGCGTGGCCAATGACGCGGATACGTCTGACGCGTTTTCCGGGTTTGCCGGGTTCCCAGGAGGCCGTCATCGCCGGGTTCCTGGTCTTCAGGTCGTTCATGACCACCACCATCCTGCTGCCATCAGCCGGTGGCGTGTCCGGGCCCGGTACCGCCACCACGATGAGCAATGCCAGCGCCACCAGCCCGCTGGCAATCGACGAAAAGCGCCAGAACGCAAGGCTCTCCCAGAACCGCGGCCCTGCGTGTCTGCCGGGGAGGATTCTGGACTCGATAGCCTGCCAGACGCGCGCCGGTGGCTCGACCTCCGGCAACGTTAGTGCCAGTGGCGTCAGACGTTCCTCCCACTCCGCCACCGCGCGCCGCAGCGCCGGGTTCTCCTTCAGGTTGTTTTCGAAACGCCGGCGTGCATGCGCGGACATCGTGCCGAGCACGTACTCGGCGGCCAGTCGGTTTCGCAGTTCGTCGTTGGCGAATCTCATGTGCGCGATCCGATATGACGGATGGTCAGCAAGATTGGTTCATATGCCCTTTGCATCAAGGCAACCTCTTAGCCGTTCCAGCGCGCGGCGAACCCAGGTCTTTACGGTGCCGAGCGGTTTCCGCATGTGCCGCGCAAGTTCGCCGTGGGAAAGGCCGTTGAAGAAAGCCAGCGCGATGCTCTGCTGCTGCTCGCCGGTCAACTGCTTCATGCATTCCGCCAGCGCGCCGGCCTCCATGGACCGCTTGAGCAGTTCCTCCGGGCCGGGAGATGCGTCGGGGATCGATGCCATCAGGTCGTCGTGGTCCCCGTCGCTTTCGACTTCCCGCGGGCGGCGCAGCAGATCCAGCGCCCGATTGCGCACAATGGCGGTCATCCAGGTCATCGGTGCGCTTTTCGCCGCGTTGTAGCCCGGGGCATGGTTCCAGATACTGATGAAACTTTCCTGAAGCACTTCTTCTGCCCAGTCCCTTCTACGGGTTATACGTACCGCAACGGCAAACAGTTTTGCCGAGCTGTGCTGATACAGAGTCCTGAATGCGTGCTGGTCACGCAGGGCGCAGCGGGATAGCAGGTCGGAGAGCTGTTCAGCGTCCATCGCTGTCACCCGGGCTTGCCGCGGTTCCTGCCCTTTTGCCAATACACCTCGGTAACGCCGGCGTCGTCATTGAGCACCCGGCAGAGCACAAACAGCAGATCGGAGAGCCGGTTGAGATAGCGCTGCAAAGCCGGGGACAACTGTTCTGCGGCAGCGAGCGCGACCACCCGGCGTTCGGCGCGGCGGCAAACGGTGCGCGTCACATGGCACAGCGCGCCGGCGCGCGCACCGCCCGGCAGGATGAATTCCTTGAGTGCCGGCAAATCGGCGTTGAACCGGTCAAGCTGATTCTCCAGCCGCGTGACATGTGTTTCCCCGATACTGGTGGATCCGGGGATGCTGAGTTCGCCGCCGAGATCGAACAAGTCATGCTGCACGTCGAGCAGGCATTGGCGCACCGGCTCGGGGGCCGGCTCCGCGAGCAGGACTCCCAGGTTGGCGTTCAGTTCGTCAACCGCTCCGATTGCCTCGATGCGCAGGTTGTCCTTGGAAACGCGCGATCCGTCGCCGAGTCCGGTGGTGCCGGCGTCGCCGGTACGGGTGTAGATCTTGGTGAGACGGTGACCCATGTGTTCCAGGAGGAGTGGCCGTTCGCCGCATTATAGGGGATCGATACGTTGCAGCCCCGAATCCGGATTCAGGATTCCGGGGATAAGGATGAAGGATGAAGGCGGAAGGATGAAGAACAAGGATGAAGGATGAAGGATGAAGGCGGAAGGATGAAGAACAAGGATGAAGGATGAAGGCGGAAGGATGAAGAACAAGGATGAAGGATGAAGGCGGAAGGATGAAGGAAAAACAGTAAACCGTGAGGGTCGAAAGGGGAACCAAGACGCGCGCTGCACGCGCTGGTCAATTCATCCTTCATCCTTCATACTTGCCCTTGAACTCACAGAGATCTTTTATCAGGCAGCCGGGACAATCCGGCCGCCTGGCCCTGCAGACGTAACGCCCGTGCAGGATCAGCCAGTGGTGGGCATCCTGGCGGAACTCGGGCGGGACGAACTTCATCAGTTTGTTCTCGACTTCGAGCACGTCCTTGCCGGTGGCGATGCCGGTGCGGTTGGCAACCCGGAAGATATGGGTATCCACTGCGATGGTCGGTTCGCCGAATGCGGTATTGAGGATCACGTTCGCCGTTTTCCGGCCCACTCCAGGCAGGCGCTCCAGGTCTTCGCGCCGGCGCGGCACCTCGCCGCCGAACTCTTGCAACAGAATCTCGCAGGCGGCGAGAATGTTCTTCGCCTTGGTCCGGTACAGCCCTATGCTGCGGATGAAGGGCGTAAGTCCGGATACGCCGAGCGCGCGGATTGCATGCGGCGTATTGGCGAGGGGAAAAAGTCTGGCGGTGGCGAGGTTCACGCTTTTGTCGGTGGCCTGCGCAGAGAGCACGACCGAAACCAGCAATTCGAATGGCGTCTGATATGCGAGTTCGGTGGCCGGCGCCGGATTCGCCTCTCTTAGCCTGCGGAAGATTTCTGTTCTTTTAGCGGTATTCATCCCTCAAACCAGAAATCGAACGTCTCACCACGAAGGGGCGGAGACACGGAGTGAAGCCGATGCATTTCCCGAATTCATGTGCGAACCAAGGGCAAGGGATTGAAATGCCCCCGATATCCACCAACGCAACCAGGTTCGAACAGATACATTTGTACCCGGTTTTCTTCGTGTCTTCGTGCCTTCGTGGTGAGATTTCAGCTTTTTGTCCTGACGGTTCAATTGTTCTTTTGTGTCGCGAGGCGGGCGCGAGCGCGTCCCATGGCGGCGCGTACCGCGGCTTTTTTGCGCTCGAGATCGTGGCCGCTCGTCAGCGATTCCTGGCGCGCAAGCTTGGTCCTGGCTTTTTGGGACAACCGTTGCTTGCGTTCGATCTTTTCGCATTCGAGTCTAAGCTGGCGGAATTGGTAGCGGCTGCGGGCGATGACCCCCATCTCCTCGACGCTTTGCCCGGCCAGCTCGGTCGCGTGCCGGTTGCCGCGTTCTGCCAGCGCTCCCAGCTCGACCATGTCGATGCAGTCGACCGGGCAGGGCGGGACGCACAGATCGCAGCCGGTACAGAACTCGGTCAGCACGGTGTGCATCTGCTTGGGGCTGCCGACGATCGCGTCCACCGGACAGGCATGGATGCAAAGCATGCAGCCTATACAGCGCGATTCGTCGATAAGCGCCGCGGTACGCGGTCTCTGGACTCCGTTGGCGGGATTGAGCGCTTTTTGGCTGCGCCCGAGCAACTGCGCTAGCTTGCGGATGCCCTCCGCCCCGCCCGGAGGGCACTGGTTAATGTCGGCTTCGCCTCGCGCGATTGCCTCGGCGTAAGGCCGGCAACCCGGATAGCCGCACTTGGTGCACTGGGTCTGCGGCAGCAGCGCATCTATCGCGTCAGCCAGAGTGGTCATCGGCAGAACTCACCACAGAGACACAGAGGCACAGAGTAAATCATCAGACGTTATCCTGGAAATTAGGAAGTACGTCGCGGCCGGCCGATATCAGCATTTGCCAAGCGATTCTTCCCTTCATTTCCATTTTTGGCTTGGACTTTCTCCGTGCCTCTGTGTCTCTGTGGTTGGACCGATTACTAATCGACGTGACGGCGGCCGAGGTGCGTGAGGCAGCGGTCGATCCAATGGGCGGTGAGCTTTTCCTGCACCGAGTTTTGCGCGAGCCGCGCAGCCAGTCCGGGAAAATCCACTTTGTCGAGCGGTTGGTCCTGGTTGAAACAGGAGAACACGTAGGTGCGCTCGCCGCTGGTCGGATCCACGTGCGGCTGCAGGCACTGGGCGCAGATCTCCTTCATCATGCACTGCATCGGCGAGTTGATCGAGCCGATCGCAAAGTGGTGAGGATCGAGGTGTGCCGCCAGCACGCCATGGCGCGCCGCGGCCACTGCCGCCATCATCCGGTCGGAGCCGATTGCGATGACTCGGTCTGCCGCATTGAACGCGATTGCCTGAGGGCCGAGTTTGCCTTGTGCATATGCGGCCATCGCCTCGACGATATTGCCCACGAAGGCACGATCGTCCGGGCGGTTCGGTTCGAATCCCGGCGCTTCGTCGCAGCACCAGACCACCACGTCGGAGGCTGCTTCGATTTCGGCAATCTTGTAGCGGTCGATCAATTTCTTGTAACCGGCAAAGTACAGAACCTTCGAACCGGCTGCGCGCAGCGCATGGCCGATCGAGAACAGCACGGCATTGCCGAGGCCGCCGCCGGCCAGCACCACGGTTTCATCGGCTGGAATTTCGGTTGGCGAGCCGGTCGGGCCCATCAGAATCACCGGTTCGCCGGGCTTGAGCAGCGCGCACAGATCGGACGATCCTCCCATCTCAAGAACAATGGTGGACACCAGCCCCTTGTCCCGATCCACCCAGGCACCGGTGAGCGCCAGGCCTTCCATCGCCAGGCGAGTGCCGTCGACATGCGCCGCGAGGGTCTCGAAGTTCTGCAGCCGGTAGAACTGGCCGGGCTGGAATTTCTTCGCGGCCTGCGGCGCGCGCACGACGACTTCGACTATGGTGGGCGTGAGCCGGATGACCTCGTGCACCGTTGTTCGCAATTCGCTGTTGAGCGCCGCAACAAAATCGGCATCGGATCCGGAAAAAGCCGGATGCACTTTCTCCAGAACGCGGCTGACCACGGGGTAGCCCTGCTTGGCACCGCCCATGGCTTTGACCACGTTGCCGAAGAAGGAGGGGTGCAGGTCGCCGAAGAAGCTGACGAATCGGCCGTCGGACCGTTTCGACAGCAGCACCTGCGGGGAAGTCGGCTTGGCACTTTTCTCCGGATTCACCGGCACGCCGTTCTCATCGCAGGCCTGGAAGTATCGGCCATCGAGATGGAAGTGGTGCGCGTCCTCGCGCGCCAGCACGGTGTTCGGCTGGGTGCCTGCGGCAACGAGCACCGTCCGCGCCGGCAGCATCAGCGTTGCGGTTTCGCTGCTGCCATCGGCCAGAGTGCGCTTGGCTGTGACGGTGAGCCCACGAGCGTTGCCGAGTTCGTCCACTTCGATCGCGACAGGCGTGAGGTTTTCGGCAAAGCGGATGCCTTCCTCGAGCGCTTTTTCGACTTCCTCGTGACTGAGCGTGTACGAAGGGCTGTCGATCAGCCGCTTGCGATAGGCGATGGTGACTCCGCCCCAGGATTGCAGCAACTCGAGGATGTGCGGATCGCGGCCTTCTGCCGCGGCCTTGGTGCGCTCGGCGCGAATGGCGTGCGCGTGGGCCAGAAACTCTTCGGCAATGGTCTTTTCCGCGGCACTCCAGGAAGCGCGAACTTTTTCCTCGCCGCGCTCGGCGCACAGCGCCTCAAAGCGGCGCAGGAATTTTTCCACCTGCAGCGGATAGTAGGCGGCCGATTCGGTTGCCGTGTCGATCGCAGTGAGGCCGCCGCCGATGACCGCCACCGGCAGGCGTAACTGCATGTTGGCGATCGAATCCTGCTTGGCCGCGCCGGTGAGTTGCAGCGCCATGAGGAAATCCGAAGCGGTACGCACGCCCGGCGCCAGGCCATTAGGGATGTCGAGCACCGTAGGGCGCCCGGCACCCGCGGCCAGCACCACGTGATCGAAGCCGAGATCGAAGGCGTCGTCGACCGAAAGCGTGCCGCCGAAACGCACCCCGCCGAACAACGCGAATTCCTGCCTCCGTTGCAGCAACAGCCGGATGAGTTTCAGGAAATTCTTGTCCCAGCGTACCGTGATGCCGTATTCGGCCACGCCGCCGAAGCCGGCCATGACGCGATCGTCCAGCGACTCGAACAGCGATTCGGCGTCGTAAATCGGTTCGAACGCGACTTTCGCGCCGGCGCGATCCACTCCGCACTGCTGCGCCGGCAGCGGCTCGATCTTCAGGCCGTCAATGCCGACCACGCAGTGGCCGTCGTTCATCAGGTGGTGCGCCACGGTGAATCCGGCCGGCCCCATGCCGGCGACCAGCACTCGGCGGCCGCTGACGGGCCGGGGGACGGGCCGGCGCAGGTCCAGAGGGTTCCAGCGTGTGAGCAGACTGTAGATCTCGAATCCCCACGGCAGTTCCAGCACGTCTTTCAGGCTGCGGGTTTCCGCCTGCGGAATGTTGACCGGTTCCTGCTTCTGGTAGATGCAGGATTTCATGCAGTCGTTGCAGATACGGTGCCCGGTGGCAGCAACCATCGGATTGTCCACCGTGATCATCGCCAGCGCGCCGATCGCGACGCCTTCGGTCTTGAGCTTCTGGAATTCGGAAACGCGTTCTTCCAGAGGACAGCCAGCCAGCGGCACGCCGAAAACGGTTTTCCGGAACGGCGCCGCGCCGCCGTGCGCGGGAGTTTTTTCCTTCAGCCCGTGCGAACAGGAATCGCGGTCCTGCTCGTGGCACCAGATGCAATAGTTGGTCTGATCGAGCGCACCGACCAAGTCGGTGCCAGAGTCAGTCAGCGCGAAGCCGTGGCGGCGGCGCAGGTGCGAAAGCGTGTGCACCGTGACGCCGTTTTCTTCACGGGTGTCGAGCGGCACCAGTTTCTGGAAATCGAGTTTTCTCGGCGCCTTGAACAGCACGCCGCTCCGGTGCCTGCCTTGTCCCGCCGGCGTATGCGCCGCCCATGCCGCGTAGCGCATTGCGGTGTCGAGTTTCCCGGCGTTGGCGGTTTCGTCCTCTTGCCAATCGGCTACGTGCCGGGCGAACGCCAGCTCGCTGAACGATTCGCCGAACCACGTCGCGAGCTTCTGCCCGAGTTTCTCGCCGTCGAAACCGGCAGCAATCTCGGGCTTGTAGGTATTCATCGCCTTGCGCTGAACAAACAGACGCTTGCAGGAGAACAGCGGTGCGAACTCGTGGTGACGCGCGGTCAGCGCCTGCACCTCGGCTTCGATGCCGAACAGGCGCGCAACGAAATCGTCGAGATGCCCGGCCACAGCGATCAGCAATTCCGATTCTTCCTTGTGCTGCAGTGCCTGCGGCTCGCTACGGGCAGATTGAAGGCGCGCGCGCAGCGTAGCGTCGGCCCTGCCGAGGAAATCGAGGAAGGCACCATCAAGCCGCTGCAATCCGGCGCGGTGGTAGAGATCTTCGAAACGGGTGCCGAAGGCGAGCTTCAGATCGGGCTGGGTGAGCGCTGCGTCTACGCTGATGTTCATTCAGGGATTTCTGGGGCAGGTGCAGGGCGCCGATAAAAGCGCGCATTATAACGCCGGCAGCGCCAATTCTTATTCGAGCTGACGCTAAAGTTATAACGGATTCAGTGCGTTAAGCTCGAGCTGCGAGATCTGCGGCAATCCGGCGCACCAGTCCCGGACCTTCGTAAATCAGCCCACTGTAAAGTTGGATCAAGCTGGCGCCGGCGTCGACCTTTTCGCGGGCGTCGGCCGCGGAAAACACGCCACCTACACCGATGATCGGGATGCGGCCGGCCAACGATCTCGCCAGCTCGCGCAAGACAGCGGTCGCGCGAACCCTCAGCGGCGCGCCGCTCAATCCCCCCGCCTGCTCGCTGTTGGCGAGCCCTTCGACGCCGTCGCGGGATACGGTGGTGTTGGTGGCGATCACCGCGTCGACGCCGTTGCTGAGGAACGAGGCCGCCATCCGCCCGATTTCCTCGGCGTTCAGGTCGGGTGCGATCTTGACGGCCAGCCGCACCGTCCTGCCATGGCGCGCCGCGAGCCTTTGGTTCTCTTCGGTAAGCGTGCCCAGCAGCTGATCGAGGCGATCGGGCTGCTGTAACTGGCGCAGTTGGGCGGTGTTGGGCGAGGAAATGTTGACCGCGACGTAGCTCGCGGCCGCATGTGCTTTGCGCAGGCAATACAGGTAATCTTCGGCCGCCCGCTCGATCGGAGTGTCGGAGTTCATGCCGATGTTGATGCCGAGGATGCCGCGATAACGTGCCCGCCCGACGTTATCCACCAGTCGCTCGACACCGTCGTTATTGAACCCCATGCGGTTGACGATGGCGCGCGCCTCGGGGATGCGGAACAGGCGCGGGGCCGGGTTGCCGGCTTGCGGGCGCGGGGTCACCGTTCCAACCTCGATAAAGCCGAAGCCCATCGCCGCCAGCGAGTCGATATGTTCGCCGTTTTTGTCCAGTCCCGCCGCCAGTCCCACCGGATTGGGAAACTCAAGACCCATCACGCGGCGCGGAAAGTGAACCATCGCGCCGGCGATCGCCCCTGAGAGCCGAAACCGACAGGCAACGTCCAGCAAGCGCATGGTGTCGCGATGCACACGCTCGGGGTCGAGCTGAAACAGGAACGGGCGGACCAGGCGATAGAGCATGTCAGATGGCGGCGGCAACTGCGCCGCCGCCCGCGACCCGGCGTGCACGGATCACGCGGCCTCGGGGGAGGACGCGTCGCGCGGCAGTCGCCGCCACTGGCCGTCGATCAATCCCTCCAGCGGCTGGAAGTTGATCTTGTAGGCCATCTTGCGGCTTTGCGCGATCCAGTAGCCCAGATAGAGATAAGGAAGCCCCAGGCGCCGGCACAGATCCACCTGCCACACCACGTTGAACGTGCCGAGGCTGGCGCCGGCTGCGTCGGGATCGAAAAATGTGTATACCGACGACAGGCCGTCGTCGAGCCGATCGACAATGCTGACCATGCGCAGGCGACCTTCTTCGCGGAATTCCACCAGGCTGGAGCGGACGTTGCTCTGCAGGAGGAAGTGTCGGTACTGCTCGCGGCTGTCGTGATCCATGCCGCCGCCGCTATGGCGGTGCGACTGGTAGCGTAGGTAAAGCGCATAGTGCTCGGGGTGGTATTTCAATTCGAGGATGCGCGCTTCCAGCGCCTTGTGGCGGGAATGGGCGCGACGCTGCGAGCGGCTGGGCTCGAAGCCCGCAGTGAAGATACGCACCGGTACGCAGGCGCGGCAGTGATCGCAGTAGGGCCGATAGGTGAACGCGCCGCTGCGGCGGAAACCGACCTTCACCAGCGCGCTGTACACCTGGTTGTCGATTGCGTGGCTTGGTGTGGCCACTTGCGAACGGGCCAGCTTGTCGGGCAGGTAGCTGCACGGGTACGGTGCAGTTGCGTAGAACTGCAGTACTGAGAAGGGAAGGTCGTTGAGCTGTGTCATCGCGCGATCGTAGACTCCAGACGCCACGGCAGCGGAACCGGGGCATAGTTTACCAATTCCCGCAGGCTGCGCGTGAATTCGGCGCGCGGGATTTCGCGGGCACCGAAGGAGGCGAGGTGGGCGGTGTTCATCTGGCAGTCGATCACGCCGAAGCCCCAGTGCTCAAGTTGCCGCGCGAGCGCCACGAGCGCGACCTTCGAGGCGTCGCTGACCAGGTTGAACATGGACTCGCCGAAGAATGCGCGGCCGAGCGCGACGCCGTACAGGCCACCCACGAGTTCGCCGTCGAGCCAGGATTCGACCGAGTGGGCAAACCCGGCGCGATGCAGCTCGCCGTAGGCTTGCGCCATCTCTTCGGTAATCCAGGTGCCGGACTCTCCGCGCCGCGGCTGCCGGCAACCCTCGAGCACCTTGGTAAAGGCGGTATCGGCGCGCACTTCGAAGCGCGTTTTGTGCAGCGTGCGCCCCAGCGAGCGCGAGACTCTCAGTTCGGCGGGGAACAGGACCATGCGTGGATCTGGGCTCCACCACAGGATCGGCTGGTCGGCGGAGAACCAGGGGAAGATGCCTTTGCGGTAGGCTTCCAGCAGCCTGGGTAGCGACAGGTCGGCGCCGGCGGCAAGCAGGCCATTCGGTTCCGCGAGCGCACGCTCAACCTCGGGAAAAGGATCGCCAGTGCCCAGCCAGGGAATCAAGGTGCGATAAGCGCACGCTTTAGAAAACTTTGTCCGGGTTCTTGCTGATGAGTCCGCAGGCCACACGGGGGCCGGAGTTGCCGGCCGGCTGGGATTTCAGATCATCGGGGCCACCATGAACGACCACCGCCCGGCCGATAATGCTGTTGGCGTCGGTACCCAGCATGATTCCGGTTACCTCGATCGAGACCTGCGCAAAGCCATTGGCATCGGCCCGCAGGTTGCCGAGATCGCCGCCGTGACGAACTGCGCCAACCGGACCGCCGTGCTTGCTGCCGGACGGGTTGAAATGCCCGCCGGCGCTGGAAGCGTCGGGCGCACTGCAGTTGCCTTTCTCGTGGATATGGAAGCCGTGTGTACCATTGGCCGTAAGCCCGGTGATCTTGGCTTCGACCAGCACGATTTCGCCCTTCTGGGTGAAGTTGACGGTACCGCTTGCCGAATTGCCTTTGGTGGGTGCAAGTACCGCGGTGGCGGAGGGATTCCTGGTGAACAAGTTGCTCATGTTGCTGCAGGCCGGCAGCAGCACGCACACGCCGATCAATGCCCACTTCGTTTTCATTTTGTTCTCCGCGTACGTCGTCTTTCGGGGTTAAGGGGCAACTGCAAGCGCAGTTTTTAGCACCCGCCCCGGGGAGGTGTCAAATAAGCTTGTGCGCCTTCGCATCGCCGTCAAGTTGAGTGCGCTGCCAACCGGACTTCGCGCCGGAAAGATGTAGCATTGAAGAAGTTCCCGCGTCCCGATTGCATCTGCCGTCTTGAATAACGCGCACGCATTGCAGACTCCTTCCGAATGGGTGAAGCGCTGGGCCGGCTTCATCGCCGCTGGCGGCGAAGTGCTCGACCTTGCCTGCGGTAGCGGCCGGCACAGCCGCTATCTCGCTTCCGCCGGATACCGCGTCTGCGCGATCGATCGCGATCCCCAGGCCGTTGCGGCACTTAGCGGCGTCGCCGGCGTCAGCGCACAGATCGCCGACCTGGAAGGGGAGCGGTTGCCGCTCGAAGGCCGGCGTTTTGCCGGCATCGTGGTTGCCAACTATCTGTATCGACCGCTGTTCCCGCGTCTGCTCGAGGTTCTCGCGGAAGACGGCGCACTCATATATGAAACGTTCGCGCAAGGAAACGAACGCTTCGGCAAGCCGTCCAATCCGGATTTTCTGCTGCGACCCGGCGAATTGCTCGAGCTGGTGCGCGGGAAACTGCGCGTACTTGCCTTCGAGGACCTGCAGGTCAGTCTGCCCAGGCCGGCGATGATGCAGCGCATCTGTGCCGTAGGTCCACGCTGGAAGCCGTAGCGTTTTGGCGTTCCGGCTGCGGAGAGAATCGGTTAAAATCGCGCTTTCATTCGAAGGGGGACGCTATGCTCAAGGGAAGCGTCGTCGCCATCGTCACTCCGATGTTCGAGAATGGCAATCTCGACCTCGAACGTCTGCGTCGTCTGATCGATTTCCACATCCGCGAGGGCAGCAACGGTATCGTTGTCGTCGGCACGACCGGAGAATCGCCGACAGTGGATTTCGAGGAGCATTGCCTGCTGATCCGAACCGCCATCGAGCACACCGCCGGCCGTATCCCGGTAATCGCCGGCACAGGTGCCAACTCGACGCGCGAGGCGATCGAACTTGCGGCGTACGCCAAGGCCGCCGGCGCCGGCATGAGCCTGTCGGTGGTGCCCTATTACAACAAGCCTACCCAGGAGGGGTTGTACCGTCACTTCCGCGCCATCGCCGAGGCGGTGGACCTTCCGCAGATTCTCTACAACGTGCCGAGCCGCACGGTTGCCGACATGCACAACGACACGGTGCTGCGCCTGGCGCAGGTTCCGAACATCGTTGGCCTGAAGGATGCGACGGGCAACATGGAGCGCGGCGCGGAACTACTGCGCCGCGCGCCGAAGAATTTCGCGATCTATAGCGGCGACGACGGCACCGCGCTGCCGTTACTGATGCTCGGTGCGCATGGCATCATCTCGGTGACCGCGAACGCCGCGCCAAAGCTCATGCAGGAGATGTGCGCGGCGGTTTTTGCCGGTGACCTTAGCGGAGCCCGCTCTCACAACAACAAGCTGCTCGGCCTGCACCGGCATCTGTTCGTGGAGGCCAACCCGATACCGGTGAAGTGGGTCCTGCAGCAAATGGGTCTGATAGAAGGCGGCATACGATTGCCCCTGACGCCGCTGTCGTCGTCCTTCCACGATCTGTTGCGCGGCGCCATGGAGCAGGCGGAGATCGCCGGCAACACGGTTGCGCAGGCTTCCATGGCCAGGTGAACCGATGATGCCGGCGATGGTCGTAGTATCAAACCTGGTTTACCCCCATACATGAATTCAACACAGTTGCTCGTTGCCGCCGTCATGGCGCTCACCGCGCTTTCCGGTTGTTCCGGAACGCTCGTTGAAGGCAAGAAGATTGACTACAAGTCGGCGGGCAAGGTAGATCCCCTCAAGGTGCCGCCTGATCTGAGCGCCCCGCCCACAAGCGATCGCTATGCCGTACCCGCCTCCGCAGCCGGCGCGGCGACTTACTCGGAGTATTCGGAAGGTCAGGGTGGCCGCCAGAACCGTCCAACGGCGGCGGCAGTCCTGCCGGTCCAGGAAAAAGTGCGCATGGAACGCGGCGGCAGCCAGCGCTGGCTGGTGGTGGAGGCGGATGCGCAAACGTTGTGGCCGGTGATCAGGGAATTCTGGCAGGACAGCGGCTTCCTCATCGACCGGGAGGTTCCCGAGATCGGGATTATTGAGACGGATTGGGCGGAGAATCGCGCCAAGATCCCCGACAGCACGATACGCAACCTCATCGGCAAGGTGCTGGACCAGGCCTATTCCTATCCCGAGCGCGACAAGTTCCGGACTCGCCTGGAAAAGGGCGAGAGTCCGGCAACGACGGAAATCTACATCAGCCATCGCGGCGCATACCAGGTCGTGGTCGGCGAACGCCAGAGCGAGCAGGTGAAATGGCAGTTGCGGCCCACCGACCCGGAGCTCGAGGCGGAGATGCTGTCCCGGCTGATGCTCAGGCTCGGCGCGAAGGAAGAGCAGGCACGGGCGAAAACCGCGGCGGCGACACCTGCGCGGGCGCAACTGGCGAAGAATGGAGAATCTGCGGAATCGTTGCTGCTGGCCGACGGATTCGATCGTGCCTGGCGGCGGGTGGGGTTGGCGCTGGACCGCGTCGGGTTCACGGTCGAGGATCGCGACCGCTCGAAAGGATTGTACTACGTGCGCTACGTCGATCCTGATGTCGACGGCTCGGGAAAATCCGGCGTGTGGTCGAAGCTTGCGTTCTGGCGCGGCGATGAGGACCAGAAGAATGAGCAGTACCGGATCAGCGTGGCGGATGCCGACAATGGCAGCGAGGTCAGGGTACAGAATGCGGAAGGTGCCGATTCCAAGTCCCCGACCGCAGGACGCATCCTTGCGCTGCTGCAGGAAGAATTGAAGTAATGCCGATTCGATGATGGCGACGGCGCTGGAGTGAGCGGCAGGATGCGCTTCGCATCGCTAGGCAGCGGCAGCCGCGGCAATGCGCTGATCGTCGAGGCCGGCACTACGCGGATACTGCTCGACTGCGGGTTCGGGCTCGGCGATGCGCAGGCCCGTCTTGGCCGCCTCGGCCTCACTGCGGAGCATCTGTCGGCAGTCGTCGTCACCCACGAGCACGACGACCACATCGGCGGTGTAGCGCGGTTGGCGCGCCGCCACTGCATTCCAGTATGGCTCACCCACGGGACCCTGACCGGCTTCGAAGCGCTGTTTTCCGGCATCGGCAACCTGCACGTAATTGACAATTACCACAGCTTTGCGGTCGGTGACCTTCAGGTCGAACCGTTCCCGGTGCCGCACGACGCGCGCGAGCCGGCGCAGTACGTATTCGGCGACGGCTCGCGCCGGCTCGGGGT
>JBQTIV010000039.1:0-12544 GCA_052387775.1 Betaproteobacteria bacterium | reverse complement strand
TGGGTTTGGTAAATAACTTTGTTTTCTTATATCAGGGCCCCTCAACCACCCACCCACCGGGGTGGTGGGGGTTGTGGTTGGGGGTGTGGGGCATGTTCTCCGCGTTTCCTTTGCGCCTTTGCGTCTTTGCGGTTAAGGTTCAGTGCGACTTGGCGGAGAAAAGGTCTACATGAGAATAGGGCAGGGGTTCGATGTGCACGCGCTGGTGGCGGGACGAGCGCTCATCATCGGCGGCGTTTCCATCCCCTACGAGAAGGGATTGGCGGGACACTCGGACGCCGACGTGTTGTTGCACGCGCTCTGCGACGCGTTGCTGGGCGCCGCGGCGCTCGGCGACATCGGTCGTCATTTTCCCGATACCGATCCGGCATATCGCGGGGCGGACAGCCGCTGGCTATTGCGTGAGGTCGCCGCCTTGCTGGAGAAGAATCACTTCCATGTGATCAATGTGGACGCCACCATCATCGCTCAGGCACCGATGGTGGCCCCGCATATACCCGCGATGGTCGCCAACATCGCGGCCGATCTGGCCATCGCCAAGGAGCGTGTAAACGTGAAAGCGAAAACCACCGAGAGGCTTGGATTTGCCGGCCGCGGTGAGGGCATCGCGGCCGAAGCGATCGCCCTGATCGAAGCTCGGCAGCCGGTGGAATTTGGCCGCCGTTGAACCCGCAAAGAGTGCGCGTCTTTTACGCGGTGTGGCCGGATCGCAGCGTCAACAACGTGCTTGCCGAGGCGGCGCGACGCATGCATCGCGTAGTCAGCGGCAGACGCATCGGCGATGACAGCATTCACCTCACGCTCGCTTTTGTCGGTGACGTTGACAGCGCACGGCTTGCTGAATTGCTGGCGCCGCCGGCCGTGTCGACCGTTGCCCGATTCACGCTGACGCTCGACAGCTGGGGTTGTTGGCCGCGCAACGGCATCGCCTGGGTTGGGCCTTCGCGCGTGCCCGACGCGCTGCGCGAACTGAGCGCGGGACTGGAAGCCTGGTTGCGCGACGCAGGATTCGAGATGGATGTGTGGCCCTTCAATCCGCATGTAACGCTAATCCGGAAGGCGCAATGCGCGCCGTTACCCGGCTCGCCGGAAATACAGTGGAAAGTGAAAGACTTCGTACTGGTGCGATCGACTCTCGTGCCCGACGGCTCTCGCTACGAAATCATCGGTCGCTGGCCTTTGGCTGGCGTTGAATCTTGAACCAATCCAAGATCTGTTCCATCTTTACTTTGCGCCCTCTCTTTTCTCCTTTGCGGCCTTTGCGTCAACGCTCTTGATTTTGTCTTTCTCCGTGATTTCTTTGGCCAAAGTACTGTGATTTTCAAGCTGCCTTCGGGGTCTCGGTAGGCAGTTCGACCCGGGCCTCCAGTCCGCCGCCCTCGCGCTGCAGCAGCTTGACGCTGCCGCCGTTCATGCGGGCGGCGCGCTCGACGATCGCCAGCCCAAGTCCCGAACCATTGCCCCCGCTACGCGCGGCCTCGAGACGGGTGAAAGGTTGCATGAGGCGGCAGACTTCCGACTCCGGAATGCCGGGGCCGCGATCGAGGACCCGAACAAGCGCATGTTCGTCGATGCATTCGGTCCTGACTTCGACCTTGCCGCCGCCGTGACGCAGCGCGTTGTCCACCAGGTTGGTTACCATTCTCTGGGTCGCAGTCGGTTTCAGCGTCAACGGTGGCAGCGTGCCCAGATTGGTGTTCACCGCTTTGCCCATGCGCGAGAAGCGTTCGCACACGCTGGAGACGATCTGGTTGAGATCCTCGCCGCTACGGGACGGTTCGTTGCCGCCCTCGCGGGCAAAGTCGAGGAACTGGTTGATGATCGTGTCCATGTCCCCGATATCCTGGATCATGCCGTCCTTCAATCCGTGATCTCCGGACTCGCGGAGCATCTCGATGCCGAGCCGCAGTCTGGACAGCGGCGTGCGCAGATCGTGGGAAATTCCGGCGAGCAGAACGGCGCGATCATCGTCCAGTTTTTTCAGGTCAGAAGTCATCTGGTTGAACGCGTGTGACAGCGTGCGAATCTCCGTGGGGCCTTTTTCATCGAGCGGAGCGGGTGTCTTGCCGGCGCCGATCTGCTCTGCGGCCGCGGCAAGCGCACGCAACGGCCGGTTTACCCGCAACATCAGCAACAGCCCGCCGGCGATTGCCAGCGTCAGCCCGAATACGCTCCAGCCTGTCCAGGCCCAGGCGGAGGCGGAACCGCGCGATTCGGCCGGAAATACCACCCAGTAGGCCTGATTGTTGACTTTGATCTTGATCCACAGCGCCCGCGTGGCGTCCTCCAGAAGCGCCAGCGCCTGCGCATCGTCCGCGACTTCACGCTTCAATGCCTCTCCTATCGCGCGCAGCAGTGGTGACTGGGGCAGCGATACATCTTCATCGTTCCAGGCGGTTGCCGGCAGCAGCTTGATGTTGTGTTGCGTCGGGAGTTTTTCGCTGAACTTGCGGCGCGCTGAAGGCGGCATGGTTTCCAGCGCCACGCTCACGGTGCTGATCACACCGGCAATCTGGTTGGCGAGGTATTCGGACTGGGTGCGCACGTTGTAGGAGCGGTACAGGCCGAACCAGATCAGCTGGCTGACTACCAGCAGCGCCGAGATCAGCAGAACCGAGCGCCACAGCAGGGATTGCGGAACCCAGTTCATGACAAGAGCGAAGTGCTACCGCGAATCGTCGGGAACGAAAACATAACCCACGCCCCATACCGTCTGGATGTAACGTGGACTTGCCGGATCCTCCTCCAGCAGGCGCCGCAGTCGTGAGACTTGTACATCGATACTGCGGTCAAAGACGCCGTACTCGCGTCCGCGGGCGAGTTCCATCAACCGGTCGCGCGACAGCGGGGTGCGCGGGTGGGTGACCAGCGCCTTGAGCATGGCGAATTCGCCGGTCGTCAGCCCGACGTTCTTGCCGTTGCGGGTAAGCGTGCGGTTGGCAAGATTGATCTCGAAAGGGCCGAATCGCACCGGCGCCTTGGTCTCATCGGGAGCGCCGGGCGGGGCCGATGCCGGTGACTGACGACGCATGACGGCCTTGATCCTCGCGACCAGTTCGCGCGGGTTGAACGGTTTCGGCAGATAGTCGTCTGCGCCGATGTCGAGCCCGGCGATGCGGTCGGCTTCGTCGCCTTTCGCCGTGAGCATGATGATAGGTGTGCGCTTTCCCCCGGCGCGAAGCCGGCGGCAGATGCTCATGCCGTCCTCACCTGGCAGCATCAGGTCGAGGATGATCATGTCCACGCTTTCCCTGCCCATCACCCGCTCCATCGCGTGTCCGTTGGCAACGGCGTGCACGCCGAAACCCTGTTCCGCGAGGTAGCGGTTAAGCAGATCGCGCAGGCGTTGGTCGTCGTCTACTACCAGGATGTTTGTAATCGCGGCATTCATGTCGATTCTCGCCGACCGCAGCATACCTCCAATTCACGAAGTCGTTGAAGGCGACTCAGCGCGTTCACACGAGCATGGCCGCGAAACGTTCGGCCTCCATTGGCCGGGCGCCGAAGTAGCCCTGGTAAGCATCGCAGCCGAGGGCACGCAGAAAATCGAGCTGGTCCCGGGTTTCCACGCCTTCGGCAATCACCGTCAATCGCAGGCTCTTTGCCAGGTTGATGATCGCCTGCACGATCGCGGAATCGTTCAGGTCGTGTGGCAGGTCCGCGATGAAGCTGCGGTCGATCTTGAGCTTGTCGATCGGGAATCGTTTCAGATAATTCAGGCTCGAGTAGCCGGTGCCGAAGTCATCGATGGACAGGCTTACCCCCATATCGTGCAGCATCTCCAGCATCCTTGCGGTTTCCTTCGGGTCCTGCATGATTGCGTTCTCGGTTAGTTCGATTTCGAGTTGGTGCGGTTTGAGGTTATGACGGGCAAGTGCCGCCGCCACGCCCTGGACCAGATTGGCGCGGCGGAACTGGAACGCTGAATAGTTGATCGATACCGGGACCACCCGCAGTCCCTTCGCCTGCCAGCTGTTGATCTGGCGGCAGGCCTCGTTCAAGACCCACTCGCCGATGAGATGGATGAGGTCCGATTCTTCCGCCAGCGGAATGAAACTCTGCGGATACAGCAGTCTGCGCTCGTCGTGTTTCCAGCGAACCAGCGCCTCGGCACCCAGCAAGGTGCCGTCGGCGGTGTCGAACTGCGGCTGATAATGAAGCAACAGTTGGTCGCGCTCGATGCCGCGGCGCAGCTCATTGGCCAGTACCAGGCGCTCGGCCACCGGAGCGTTCAGCTCCGAAGTAAAGAATTCGTAGCGATTGCGGCCGCCTTTCTTCGAGTGATACATCGCCGCATCGGCGTTGCGGATCAGATCCTCCATGGTCTGGCCGTCGTCGGGATAGACGCTGATGCCGACGCTGGCCGAGATCTGGATTTCCTGCGTGTCGAGCAGGAACGATTCCTCGAAGGTTGAGAGCACCTTGCCTGCGACCAGCGCCGCCTCGGCCGGTTCCCGCAATGCCGACAGGACGATGAGGTACTCGTCCCCAGAGTGCCGGCACACCGTGTCGGTCTCGCGCACGCAGCCGCGCAGCCGTGCCGCCACAGTCTGCAGGAGGATGTCGCCGGCGCGGTGTCCGAAGGTATCGTTAACGTACTTGAAGCGGTCCAAGTCGATGAACAGCAGCGCAACCCTGGTCTCCATGCGCTTCGCGGATGCCAGCGCCTGTTGCAGGCGGTCCTGAAACAGAGTGCGGTTGGGTAGGCCGGTAAGCAGGTCGTGGTGGGCAAGGAAGCGCACCCGTGCGTCCATGTCCTTACGCTGGGACACATCCTCAGTCACCCAAAGAACCTTGATCGGTTCGCCCTCCAGATCAAGCAACGCATCTCCCTTGGTGCGCAGCCAGCGGTGGGTGCCATCGGGCCAGGACACCCGGTACTCGATGTCCAGGTTGCCAGTGCCGCCGAGGCACTCGTCGAGGGCCTGTGCGAAACGGGGACGATCTTCGAGGTGGATCGATTCGAGCAACAGACTGTAGGCAACGTCCGGGTGATCGCTACGAATGCCGAACAGCCGCAGGCTCATTTCCGACGCGCGTACCATGCGGCTGCGAACGTCGAACTCGCAGGTTCCGATCTCTGCGAACGCCAGTGCGAGCTTCTCGCGGTCGAGGCTGGCCTTGAGCGCATCGAGGGTGCTGCGGGTAACGGCCTGCGAATCGCGCAGCCTCTCCGACGTTATCAGCAACTCGGCGGCGGCGCTCTGAAGCTTCTCATCGGTTTCCTGCAAGCGCTGTTCGGCCGCAGAGAGCCTCTTCTTAAGGTCAGCCGGCCGCGCCGGCGTGCGCACGACCGGTTTATGCGCGCGAGAACCTGTGCGTTTGCCGGGATTCGCCTTGCTTGCGGCGCGTTTTTTGTTGCTGGCGGGACTCACTCGGTGGGATTCAGTCGTTTCCTGGTCATGATGTACGCACTTCCTGGTGCTCCTGGCGTACCCTTCAAGAGGGTATAGAAAAGAATCCTGGTGGCCAAGTCTAGAAATTCACGTTGTTCTTTCCCTTGAGCTTGAGAATCCTGCGCGCGTCGTCGGGCGTCGCGACTTCGAGACCCAGCTCCTCGAGGATGCGGCGGATCTTGGAGACCTGATCGGCGTTGGACTTGGCAAACTGGCCCTTGCCGATCCACAGGCTGTCTTCCAGGCCGACTCGCACATTGCCGCCCATCACCGCGGACTGTGTGGCGATGTACATCTGGTTGCGTCCAGCGCCGAGCACTGACCACTGGTACTGGTCGCCAAACAGTCGGTCGGCGGTGCGCTTCATGTGCAGCACGTCCTCGGGGTGGGGGCCGATGCCGCCGCGGATGCCGAACACCGACTGGATGAACAGGGGTGCCTTGACCAGTCCGCGATCAAGGAAGTGCGCCGCGGTGTACAAGTGGCCAATGTCGTAGCACTCGATTTCGAAGCGGGTGTCATTGTTGCTGCAGGACTCAAGAATGTGGGCGATGTCCTTGAAGGTGTTCTTGAAGATGCGCTCGTCGGAACCGGCAAGATAGGGCTTTTCCCATTCGTGCTTGAACTCGGTGAAACGCTGCAGCATCTCGTACAGACCGAAATTCATCGAACCCATGTTGAGCGAGGCGACTTCGGGCTTGAGCTGCAATGCCGGCTGCAGCCGTTCTTCCACGCTCATTGTCGGCGCGCCGCCGGTGGTGAGATTGATCACCACGTCGGAGGCCGCCTTGATTTTTGGCAGGAACCGCAGAAACATCTTCGGATCCTGGGTGGGGCGGCCGTCCTTGGGTTCGCGCGCATGCAGATGCACGATTGCCGCGCCGGCCTTTGCCGCACCGATGGCCGCGTCCGCGATCTCCTCCGGCGTCACCGGCAGGTAGGGCGACATCGAAGGCGTGTGGATGGCGCCGGTTACCGCGCAGGTGATGATTACTTTGTTAGCCATCTCCAAATTCTCCAATTGAAAGTCAAATTCTGTAACCGCAAAAAGCGTTTTCACCGCAAAGACACAAAGGGCGCAACGGAAACCCTAACAACAAGAGGGGGTTCATGTCATTCGATACCTGGATGGCCGATACTTGCGACGAAAACAGGTTCCGCGCATTGCAGGTGTTTCCCGGCTATTTTCTTGCTTTTCTTTGCGTTCTTTGCGTCTTTGCGGTGAGGAGTTTAATGTTTCTCTTCCATCGAGCGCTTGTGAGCGATCAGCGCCATCAGGCGCCGGTCGCGCCAGGCTTCGCGCTCGGCGTGCCGGGCCTGGGGCATGAGTTTGCGCCGTTCACTTTCAATCTTCGCGACCAGTTTGTCATCCCAGGGTTCGTGCTTGACGTCCTTCATCATGCCGTAAAGCACCGAAGCGTAGCGCGCCGCATAGTCGGATACGCCGCCGGGGGCGTTCAAATCGATGGTCTCGAAGGGGCCCATGAACGACCAGCGCAATCCAAGGCCGTCCTTGATGCACTTGTCGAGGTCCTCGACGGAGACGTAATCTTCCTTCACCAGGCGCCATGATTCCAGCAACAGCGCGGCCTGCAGGCGGTTGAGAATGAATCCCTCGACTTCCTTCTTCACGGTAATCGCCACCTGACCGACCCTGTCGTGCAGCGCACAGGTCTTGGCGACGACTTCGGGGCTGGTCCATGGGGCGGGCGAGATCTCGACGATCGGCACCACGTGCGGCGGGTTGACCGGATGCGCGACGATGCAGCGATGCTTGCCCTTGAGTCCGTCGCTGAAGCGCGACGTCGAAATGGTCGAAGTCGAGCTCGCCAGGATGCAATGCGCCGGAGACGCTTCATCGAGCTGGCGATAAACGTCGCGCTTGACGTCCAGCTGCTCCGCTGTGTTCTCCTGAACGTAATCGGCGTCCTTAACAGCCTCTACCAGGGTGGCGGCACCGCTGACGCGCTTCATCACCTTGTCGGGGAATTCCTTGATTAGCCCGAACTGCTGCAGTTCCTTGAGCCCCTCGCTGATGAGGCCGAAGGCCTTTTCGGTCGAGCCGGGGGTGCTGTCGTAAAGCTTCACGGTGTGTCCCGCGCGTGCGAACACCATTGCCCAGGCACGACCGATCAGGCCCGTACCGATGATTGCCACTTTTTCCATTTTTCTCCCTTAATAAATTAAACCTTCACCGCAAAGACGCAAAGGAAATCACCTCACCCCCCCCGCCCTCTCCAGCAAGCTGGAGAGGGTGCCGAATAACTATGTGATCGAAGATCAGCGCGTTTCCATCACCCTCTCCACCCGTTTGTGGGGGGGATGGGGTGAGGGGGGGTGTTCTCTGCGCCTTTGCGCCTCTGCGGTGAGATCCTGAACTAACCCAGCATTTCGACGCCGGCGCAGACCGACACAGCCTGGCCGGTGATATTCCCGCCGATGTCGCTGGCGAGGTAAAGCGCCATGTGGGCGATGTCGTAGGGACTGACCATGCAGTGCATTGAAACGCGTTCGAGGGAGATTTTCCTCTGTTCTTCGGGGCTGATGCCGACCGCTTTGGCTTTGGCCTCGATGACGCGGTCAATACGCTCGCCCTCGACTACGCCGGGCTGGATCGCATTGACACGGATGTTGTCCGGGCCAAGCTCCATCGACAGGCTCTTGGTGAGCCCGACCACGCCCCACTTGGCGGCGGCATAGGGGGTGCGAAACGGAAATCCCAACCGCCCGGCGGCGGACGACAAGTTGATGATCGAGCCTCCCCCGGCTGCTTTTATCAACGGTACTGCCAGGCGGGTGCAATAGAACATACCGTTCAGATCCACGGCGATACAGCGTTCCCATTCCTCGACAGTAATGTCCTCGACTTTCCCCGTCGGCCCGGCGATGCCGGCGTTGTTGATGAGGCAGTCGAGGCCGCCGAGATGTTTCTTTGCGTCGGCGAACAGCCGGTCCACGTCCTTGAGGCTGGAAACGTCCGCCAGCGTGGTGGTGACCGCGGGAAAAGCCTTCGCCGTTTCTTCAAGCGAAGCGGGCGCCACATCGCAGATGTGTACGCGCGCGCCGGCCGTGTGAAACACGTCTGTCATCGCTCGGCCGATGCCCGCCGCGCCGGCGGTGATCAGGACTCGTTGCCCTTTTACAGAAATTTCCATCATTCACTCCACAAGAACTTTTTCACCGCAAAGACGCAAAGGAAACGCAAAGGAAATCAAGAAAAACATGAATGGGGTAAAGAGCATACCGTCTGGACTTTTCGCTGATAAATGGTCCGCACACTTCGATGTCCCCTTCTGCGCCGATCAGATTTTTTGCCCAGTCAAGTACTAATTTGCGTGCTTTGCGTCTTTGCGGTGAAATCAAGATGCCGTGAGATCAAGTTAAAGCCACAAGACCTGCTTGCGAAATTCGAGATCGGTGAGCAGCGGCTGCGCCGGTCCCTCGTGCGACAGATGCCCGCGGTCGAGAACACAGGCGCGGTCGGCGAGCGACAACACCAGGTCCAGACGATGCTCAATGATCAAAATCGCGACTTCCCGCCGAAGCTGCTCGATCGACTTGAAGACTTCTTCGACCATTGCCGGCGAAAGGCCTTCGAATGGTTCATCCATCAGCAGCAGCTTGACGTTGCCGGACAGGGCGCGGGCAATCGCGACCATCTGCTGTTCGCCGCCGGAAAGCAGATCGGCTTTGATATGGAGCTTTTCACGAATTCTCGGGAAGTAGCCGTAGATCCTGTCGCGATCCCACTTGACGCCGTCCCCCGTCCGGCGCGCAAGCGCACCCAGGCGCAGATTTTCCTCCACGGTCAGGCCCGAGAACAGCCTGCGCCCCTGTGGCACCAGGCCGATGCCCAAACGCGCAATCCGTTCCGGTGCGCTGCCGCTGATCACCTGTCCGTTGAAAGTGACGGTACCGGAGGCAGGCTGAACGATGCCGAGTATGCTCTTGAAGGTCGAGGACTTGCCGGCGCCGTTGCGTCCCAACAAGCCGACGACCTCGTGGGCGCGCACCATGAGGCTGACGTTGTGGAGGATGTGGCTCTTGCCGTAAAAAGAGTTGACCTTGTCCAGTTGCAGCAGTACCTCCTGAGAAGACGTATCCGCTTGCATGCGTTTGGCGACAGGCTGCGCATGACCGCCGCCGATGTACACGCGCTGGACCTCGGGATGCGCGCGCACAGTTTCCGCGTTGCCCTCGACCAGCACCCTGCCTTCGTTCATCACCGTAACGATGTCGGCCATGCCGAATACGCGATCGATGTCGTGCTCCACCAGAAGCACGGCCATATCCGCGGTCAGCCGGCGAATGAGGACGCCGATGCGCTCGCGTTCCGCCGCGGCAAGCCCCGCCAGCGGTTCGTCCAGCAGCAGGACGCGGGGCTTTGCCGCCAGCGCCATGCCGATCTCGACCAGCCTCTGCCCGCCGTAGGAAAGGCTGGAGATCGGCGCGTGCTCGGTGTTCTCGAGCCCGAGAAATTTCACCAGCTCACGGGTCTCGGCGTTCACTTGCGGCAGGTCGCGGCTGCGCGTCCACGCATTGAAACGCCGCGCATCGCGCGCTTGCGCAGCCAGGCGCAGGTTCTCCCAGACGGACAGCGCCGGGAACAGGCTCGTGATCTGGAATGAACGCGCCACGCCCCGTTTCACCACGTGCTCGGCGGGAAGGCCGGCGATCGGGCTATGGTCCAGAACGACGCGCCCGGCATCCGGGGCGAACATGGCGGAGATGGTGTTGAACAAGGTGGTCTTGCCGGCGCCGTTGGGTCCGATCAGCGCATGCAGCTTGCGGTCGGCGAGATTGAGATCAACCCCCGCGACCGCAGTGAAGCCGGAGAAGCGCTTGACCACGCCCGCGCAGCTCAGGATCGTGCCGGATACCGGCGGATGCTCGCGCAGAAAAGCGGGGATTTCCTGACCCGGCTGAGGGGTTACGCGCGCGGCCATCGCGCCAATTCCTTCTTTTTTCTTGCGCAGAGGCGCCAGCAGGCGCGCGCCGACGCCGACCAGTCCCGAAGGTGAAAACAGGATGAATGCCATGAAAAGAAGGCCGAACCAGAACTGCCATGCCGAGGTGTAGCCGCTCAGCGCCTCGCGGAACATGATGTAGAAGAATGCGCCGAGGGTCGGTCCGAGAAAACTGCCCACACCGCCAAAGATGGTCATGGCGAGGATTTCGCCGGAGAAATTGACGTGCACCGTGTCCGCTGAAACGAACAGCTTGAGAAAGGCCATCAGGCTGCCGCCCAGGCCGGTGATCGTTGCCGAGATCACGAAAGCCGCGAGCTTGTAACGCAGCACCGGATAGCCTATGAAGCGGGCACGGTTCTCGTTCTCTCTGATGGCTGCGAGCACCGAGCCGAGCGGCGAGTGCACGACCCGCCACATGATCCAGGCGACGGTAAAGATGATCACCGCGACCAGGTAATAGAACAGCACCTGATTGTCGAGATCGAGTCCGAAAAACGGCGCACGCCGAATCCCGGAAAGGCCGTTTTCGCCGCCGGTAAACGAGGTCCAGCGGTACACGATGTAGAAGGTCAGCGCGGTGAACGCGAGTGTGAGCAGGGAAAAGTAGACGCCGCGCCGGCGCAGCGCCAGGAATCCAACGACCAGGCCGGAAGCGGCGGAGAATAGCACTGCGAGACCGAGCGGCAACCACAGGCTGCCTTTGAACCAATGCAGTTGCGACAACGCGGTGGCATAAGCTGCAAGTCCAAAGAACATGCCGTGACCGAAGGACAGCAGCCCGGTGTAGCCGAGCAGGAGGTTGTAGCCCAGGCCGACCAGCGCGAAGATGGCGATCTCGGTGGCGATGCCCCAGGTAAAGCCGGTGCCGGTGACGACGTGCGGGAGCGCCAGCAGCGCCACTGCTGCGATCAAAAGCGGATGCTGGAGCAGGCTGCCCGGTGTCATTCGAACTTCTCGAATTTTTCGCCCATCAATCCGCGCGGGCGGAACAGCAGGATCAGCACCATCAGCAGGTACATCGAAGCTTCCGCAGCGGGCGGGGAGTAGTACACGGTGATGCCGCGCACAGCGCCGACCAGCAGGCCGGCAATGACGACACCCCAGAAACTACCCAATCCGCCGATCACCACCACGACAAAAGTCGCGGTGAGGATTTCGGTGCCCATCGCCGGCTGCACGCCTGCGAGCGGCGCCGAGAGCACGCCCGCAAGGCCCGCCAGCGCTACTCCCAACGCGAACACCGCAGTCAGTACCGGCCGCAGCGAGATGCCGAGCGCGCGCACCATCTCCGGATCGCGTACACCGGCGCGCACCACCATGCCGAATGCGGTCCTGTTGAGCAACAACCAGCACCCGGTCACGGCGGTGATCGCCACCGCGAGCACGAACAGGCGGTAATAGGAATAGATGAAGTCGCCGAGAATCAACTGCCCGCGAAGCTGCTGCGGTAGTGAAAACGGCAGTCCGGTGGTGCCCCAGATGATGCGCAGACTTTGCTCGGCGGTCAGTGCCAGGCCGAAGGTGAACAACAGGCCCAGCATCGGATCCTTGTTGTAAAGCCGCCGCAGAGCAAAGCGCTCGATGACGATGCCGATCAGCGCCACGCCTGCCGGCGAGAGCCCCATCGCGCCGAAAAAGCCGAGCCGTCTTTCGATTTCGTAGGCGAGATAGGCGCCCACTGCATAGAACGCGCCGTGGGCAAGGTTGACCACGCCGCCGAGACTGAAGATCAGCGAAAGACCCAGCGACAGAACGATGTAGTACGACCCGACCAGCAGGCCGTTGGCGATCTGCTCGAGAAGAAGCACGGCTGAAACGAATTCAGCGGCGGCTCACGCCGCCGGCAGGCTGCAGGGGTTTTCCTGCTGCGTTGGCTGAATCAGCTCCAGAGACTCCCTGGCGCCCGGCACGGTTTCGACGACGTCAAAGATGTCCCACTGATCCTTCGATCTTGCTTTGTCCTTGACCTTGACCACGTACATTTCCTGCAGCAACTGGTGGTCCCAGTCGCGGAACTTGCCCTTGCGCGCCTTGAGCAGATCGAACTCCGCACCTTTTTCCAGGTATTCGACCATGCGGCGTGCTTCGGTGGACTTGGTCTCCGCGATGGTTTGCAGCACGATGCGAACTCCCGTGTAATCGCCCCAGGCCTGATTCTCGGGCGGCAGGCCGAACTTC
>JBQTIV010000038.1:0-5201 GCA_052387775.1 Betaproteobacteria bacterium | reverse complement strand
ACATTGGGCAGCAGCAGTGCCCGCCCCTGGGGGAGCCGCTCCTGGGCGGCAATGTACTGGGCCTTGGCCGCCGCATACACCGCGTCTTGCACCGCCGCCTCGCGGTACACCGCCAGCAGGTCGGCGGCGAATGCGCACTGACTCGCTGCAAACGCCAGCATCAGTGTGAGTAACGTGGTTGTGGACTTATTCATGATCCGAATTTCCTGTCCTTCGGGTTTGCCGGCTTGCGCAATGCCGCAGTGCCGGTTTTGTTCTCGATCGGTGGTCCAGGGCGGCGCGACCGCGGACCGACGTTAAAACACGAAACGTTCCGGTTGCTTGACGTTCCTCAGCGGCGGGATGCTGGTTTCGAACAGGCCCACGAAATTGAATGCTCCGGCGGCCACCCTGTTGACGAGCGTTGCCGTCATGACCGGTTCCTCGCCGATGACCGCGAGCAGCCGGCCACCGACGGCGAGTTGGTGCTGGAAGGACTCCGGCAACACCGGTACCGAACCAGTCAGCAAGATGGCGTCGTAAGGTGCCAGCGCCGGCCAGCCTTCCGCCGCCTCACCGACGATGAGTTGCGCATTGCCGATTCCATGCCCCGCAAGTTTGCGCGCTGCGGACTGGCTGAACTCGGCGATTCTTTCCACGCTGACCACCTGGCCGCCCAGATTCGACAGCAGCGCCGTGACGTAGCCGCTGCCGGTTCCTATCTCGAGTACCTTGTCGGTCTTGCGAATGCCCAGTTCCTGGAGCATGCGCGCTTCGACTTTGGGCGCGAGCATGACTTCTGCGTGACCCAGCGGGAGTTCCATGTCGGCAAAGGCGAGCGCGCGGTACTTTTCGGGCACGAACTCTTCGCGCTTGATGGTCAACAGCAGATCCAGAACGGTCTGATCCAGAACCTCCCATGGACGGATCTGGCTCTCCACCATGGTCAAGCGCGCCTGTTCCAGATTCATGACTGCGGCTCGTGCCGTGAAGTTTTTTGAAGGCTTGCAATTATCACACAATTCAATTAGCGTCAGCAGTGCGTTGGGGGTCCTCCCGACCACTCCTTGCAAAGCATTTCGCAGGCGTCGGAGCGGTGCACGAGCGAAAATTTTCGGCGAACCGCAGCCTGCGAATGCAGAAAAAGGAATGGCCGGGTTGGTGAGAAAAACCCTTCGGACCTGTACGGGTAATGCCGATGCAGGGAAGCGCCCCGAGTTTTATTCCTCGCGCTTCCTTTTCCTTGCCAGTTTTGTGGAGCGCGCCATGAATGCCAATCCCAGGTTTCTGAACGTCACGGCCCACGTCGACGAGGCCGCGATCAGGCCTTTGCCGAGTTCACGCAAGGCGTACGTGCAGGGCTCGCGCGCAGACATCCGCGTGCCGATGCGCGAAATCAGCCAAAGCGACACGCCGGCAAGTTTCGGCGCCGAGCACAATCCGCCGATATTCGTCTACGACACCTCCGGTCCTTACACCGACCCCGGAGTCGCCATCGACATCCGCGACGGCCTGCGCCCGCTTCGGCAAGAATGGATCGCGGAGCGCAACGATACCGAAACGCTGGCCGGACCGTCATCGATTTTTGGACGCGCGCGCCTGCAGGATGCGGCGCTGGCGCAGATGCGCTTCAACCTGAAGCGCTCGCCGCGCCGCGCAAAGCCCGGCATGAACGTGACCCAGATGCACTACGCGCGCCGCGGCTTGGTGACGCCCGAAATGGAGTTCATCGCCATCCGCGAGAACCAGCGCCGCGACCAGCTTGCGGAGCTGCTGACGGTTCAGCATCCGGGAGAGTCATTTGGCGCCGCATTGCCGAAATTGATTACGCCGGAGTTTGTGCGCGACGAGGTTGCCCGCGGGCGCGCGATCATCCCGGCAAACATCAACCATCCGGAGTCCGAACCGATGATCATCGGCCGCAATTTCCTGGTGAAGATCAACGCCAATATCGGCAACTCGGCGCTCGGCTCCAGCATCCAGGAAGAAGTCGAGAAGATGACCTGGGCGATCCGCTGGGGTGGGGATACGGTAATGGATCTTTCGACCGGCAAGCACATCCACGAGACCCGGGAGTGGATCATCCGCAACGCACCGGTTCCGATTGGTACCGTGCCGATCTATCAGGCGCTGGAGAAAGTGGACGGCAAGGCCGAGGAGCTGACCTGGGAAATCTTCCGCGACACGCTTATCGAGCAGGCCGAACAGGGCGTGGACTACTTCACCATCCATGCCGGCGTGCGGCTCGCCTATGTTCCGCTGACCGCCACGCGCTTGACAGGAATCGTCTCCCGCGGCGGCTCGATTCTCGCCAAGTGGTGCCTGGCGCATCACCAGGAGAATTTTCTCTATACGCGGTTCGAAGACATCTGCGAAATCATGAAGGCCTACGATGTGTCCTTCTCGCTCGGGGACGGGCTGCGCCCGGGCTCGATCCACGACGCCAACGACGAGGCGCAACTCGGCGAACTGCAGACGCTGGGCGAACTCACCCAACTCGCCTGGAAGCACGACGTGCAGGTCATGATTGAGGGCCCCGGCCACGTGCCCATGCACCTGATCAAGGAGAACATGGACTTGCAGTTGAAGCTCTGCCACGAGGCGCCGTTCTACACGCTGGGACCGCTTACCACCGACATCGCTCCGGGATACGATCACATCACCTCGGCCATCGGCGCAGCAATGATCGGCTGGTACGGCACCGCCATGCTGTGCTACGTCACGCCGAAGGAACATCTGGGCTTGCCGGACAAGGACGACGTCAAGGACGGCATCATCGCTTACAAGATCGCCGCGCACGCGGCAGACCTGGCCAAGGGCCACCCTGGCGCACAGGTCCGTGACAATGCGCTATCCAAGGCCCGCTTCGAATTCCGCTGGAACGACCAGTTCAACCTCGGGCTCGATCCGGACAAGGCGAAGCAGTTTCACGACGAGACGCTCCCGCAGGAAGGCGCCAAGCTCGCACACTTCTGTTCGATGTGCGGCCCGCACTTCTGCTCGATGAAGATCACCCAGGACGTGCGCGACTACGCTGCGAGCCAGGGCGTATCCGCAACCGAGGCCTTGCAAAAGGGGATGAAGGATAAGGCGGCCGAGTTCGTCAGCGCAGGCGCCGAGATTTATCGTCGCGCCTGATGCCAATCCATTGAGCATCAAGAGCGTGGGGGTGTCGGTACTGACGATCGCAGCCGGCGTGTTGGTCGGGTTGTCGATCCTTCTGTACCTCGGCCAGGACGGCCTGATTTTCTTCAGGCAACCGCTCGAGCCAGGCAGGCGCGATTCGGTATTGCAGCGCTTTGCCAATGTCGAGGAAGTCAACGTCCTCGCCGATGACGGCACGCGCCTGCACGGTTTCCTTTCCAAGCCCGCGTCCGTTGCCGGCACGAAGTTCCCGCTGGTCATTTATTTCGGTGGCAATGCGGAAGAAGCCTCCTGGCTGCTGGATGAGCATGAACGGCCGCAAAACTGGGCTTGGCTGCTCGTCAACTATCGCGGTTACGGCTGGTCCGAGGGCAGTCCGGGGGAGAAGGCGCTGGCAGCGGACGCACGGCGCCTCCACGACTGGACGCGATCGCGAGCCGACGTCGAGCACTCCCGCATCGTCGCATTCGGGCGCAGTCTGGGCAGCGGTGTTGCGGTCCGGCTGGCGTCCGAGCGCCCCCTAGCCGGCATGATCCTCGCAACACCCTTTGACAGCATGGAGAGCGTGGCCAAGCGCCACTACCCGTTCGCGCCGGTGTCGCTGTTATTGCGCCATCGCTTCAATTCGCTCGAACTCGCGCCGCGCATGGGCGTTCCCATGCTCTGCATGGTGGCGGAGCGCGACTCGATTATTCCAGCCGAGCATGCGCTCCGGCTGCATGCCGCGTGGCGGGGCAACAAACGGCTGGTGTCAATCGCGAACGCCGATCACAACGACATATCTGCGAGCCCGGTGTTCTGGCGCGAGATCGGCAATTTTCTCGCGGGAATTTCAGACACCCGGTGAGCCGGACACGCCAACTCGTCGTGCTAACATCGGCGCATGGACGCGCTCACACCGTTCGCCGCGCTCATCCTCGGCGTCATTGAGGGGCTCACCGAATTTCTTCCGATCTCGAGCACCGGCCATTTGATCCTTGCCGGCGACTTGCTCGGCGTCAACAGTGACAAAGGCAAGATCTTCCAGATCGTAATCCAGTGCGGCGCCATTCTTGCCGTGGTCTGGGAATACCGCGTCAAACTCTTGTCGGTCGCCGTGAAGCTGCCTCATGATCGCGGCGCGCAGCGTTTTGCCGCGAACCTGCTGATCGCCTTCATCCCGCTGGCGGTGCTCGGATTGCTGTTCGGAACTGCGATCAAGGCGAGCCTGTTCAAGCCGCTTCCAGTCGCCATCGCGTTCATCGGCGGCGGCCTGATCATCCTCTGGGCCGAACGGCGCAAACATGCGATCACGATCCACAGCGTCGAGGACATGCGCTGGACCGACGCGCTCAAGGTCGGCATTGCACAAGCGTTCGCGTTGATACCGGGAATCTCGCGCGCCGGTTCGACCATCATCGGCGGCTTGTTTTTCGGATTTTCGCGCAAGGCGGCAACCGAGTTTTCCTTCTTTCTAGCCATCCCGGTCCTGTTCGCCGCTTCGGCTTACGAACTGGTCAGAAACCGCCAACTTTTTCTGCCAGAGGATCTCGGCGTCTTCGGCATCGGATTGGCGGCGGCATTTGCGTCGGCGTTCTTGTGCGTGCGCTGGTTGTTACACTACATCAGCCGGCATGATTTCACGGTTTTCGCGTGGTATCGGATCGCCTTCGGCGTTCTGGTGCTGGCGACCGCGTATACCGGCGCGGTGAACTGGACGGTCAACTGAGGGGCAAGGATGAAGGAACAAGGATGAAGGCGGAAGGATGAAGGATGAAGGAACAAGGATGAAGGCGGAAGGATGAAGGGGCAAGGATGAAGGCGGAAGGATGAAGAGATTTCACTTCATCCCCGTTTGGGATTGTTTCTTGGAAGACTTTGCGATTGTGACGAAGATTTTCAGCAATTCCTGGTTCTCGGTCTGCAGCTGTTTTACTGCCGTTGCGTCGGCATTGCCCGATGCTTCGAGTAGCTCCAGCCAATACCCCGTTTCATCAAGTTCTTGAAGTGCGCCTTCAATCTTGCTAACGAAATCGGCGCCGGATTTGGCTCGTTGGGCCTCACGATAGTGGGCGCCGACCGAAGTCTCTGATCGCAAT
>JBQTIV010000037.1:0-8422 GCA_052387775.1 Betaproteobacteria bacterium | reverse complement strand
TTCATCGACATGGAGTCTGCGCGCAACCAGCGCGATGTCGAGAATCGGCTGCGCGACGCGCTGAAGTATGATCGCGCCCGGGTACAGACCGGCAAGATTTCGCGCTTCGGGCTGCTGGAGCTATCACGCCAGCGGCTGCAGACCTCGCTCGGCGAAACCAGCCATATCGCCTGTCCGCGCTGCCATGGCACCGGCCACATCCGCTCGATCGAGTCCTCGGCGCTGCATATCCTGCGTATCCTCCAGGAAGAGGCGATGAAGGAGAACACAGCGGCGTTGCACGCGCAGGTTCCGGTGGACGTGGCAACTTACCTGCTCAACGAGAAGCGCAACGAGTTCCATTCCATCGAGACTCGGCTCAAGGTCAACGTGCTGCTGATCCCGAACGTGAATCTGCAGACACCCAACTATTCCGTCTCCCGGCTGCGCCACGACGAACTCAACCAGAGCGAGGTCGTGCAACCGAGCTACAGGATGGCGGAGGTGGCTACTGAAGTCGCGGCACCTGCAGCGAGTGTGCCTAAGCCGGAGCCGCAGCGGCCGCAGGCCGCGGTGCAGGGAATAACCCCGGCCCAGCCCGCG
This sequence comes from Betaproteobacteria bacterium, assembly GCA_052387775.1. Lineage (GTDB taxonomy): Bacteria > Pseudomonadota > Gammaproteobacteria > Burkholderiales > JACQAP01 > JACQAP01. The sequence continues at coordinate 7,840 of JBQTIV010000037.1, read as the reverse complement.
CCGATGCGGCGGGAAGAACCCAAGGCTTCGATCCTGGAAAAGATCTTCGGCTGGCTCACCCGCAAGCCGGAGGCCAAACCCGAGCCCACCAAAGCCCGTCCGCGTGACCAGCAGCAGCGTCGCGACCACATGCGCGATGGCAGGGGACGCGGAAGGGGTCGCCCGGATGAAAAGCGTGACGAGCGCCCACCGCGCCCGATGGGGGAAAGCCGCCGTGATCAGAACCGTCCGCGTGGCCAGGAGCAGGCCGCGGGCAGGCCCCAGGATCGCCAGCACCGGCAGCCGCAGCGTCCGGCGCGTCCCGAGCAGGGGCTGGCAGCAGTCGAACAACGCCAGCCGGGAGAGCGCCCGGAAGGCCCGCGCGAAGGAGAAGGCCGCGGCCGCCGGCGCCGCGGCCGGCGCGAACGCCAAGCCGAATTCCAGGACAATGTCAGAGAGCAGTCGCGTGGCGATCAGTCCGCGAACGCGGCCGCGACCGCGGAAACGGCCAGGCCGCCCCGCGAGCGTGAGCGTCCTGCACCGGCAGCTTCTACACCCGAAGTCCAGACCGCCGTTCTCGAACCGGTGATGTTCACACGTGAGCCGGTCTTGGCCGAACCATCGCCGACGATGGCGCCTGCCCGGCAGCCGCAGGAACCTTACCTGCCCGAGGCAGACACCGACCGGCGGCGAGCTGAAACGGTGGTTGCGGCGCCTGCCAGGCAGCCCTGGAAGATGGAGCCGATCGCGTTGCCGCCCGACATGGTGATGATCGAGACGCAGTCGGAAAAGATGGCCAGGACCCTCGAGCAGGAACGGCAGGACTTGCCTCGCCCCGCAAGGCCGCCCCGCCAGCAAAACGCCGAGCCGGTCAATGCCGAGGAGCCACTACAACAAGTGGAAACGCGCAAGGACTGATCCACGACTGACGGCGTTTAACGCCCTCAGCGTCGCAACGGAAGCTCGACTAGGGAAGCTCTGATCAGGTTCCGCGGCGCGCGTTGCGCCAGGTGCGGATGACTGCTGGGGACGCCGGAGCGCGGAACAGGGACCCCTCTGGGGATGTGACCGCGGAGGCACGCACAAGCACGCGCATATTCGCCACGATGCATCCCGCTCTGGGGTCGCATCCATCGGCCAAGGCCGACGGAACCTGCTCCGCCCTGAGCGGGCGCGCTGCGTCGGCTCCTCCTTATGTGCGCTCCGGACTCGGCGGGCGTAGCCTCGGGGCGGGTAGGAGCGCATGGAGGCTGTGTCAGACATGGTATACGGCGCGCTTATACGGCTGCTCCCGCAAACGGGCGTACCGCTAACGAGTCACAGCCGTCCGGCTACACGGCGTCCTCACCGTCTTGCCCTCGACCCGAATCGCCTCGGTCGCGCATGTGGGACTTGCTCAGAGCTTCCCTAGACGTCGAGCTTCTCTTTTATGTGCTGAAGCAGGCCCGCGGCCGCATTCTCCGCCATATCCAGCACCAGCTTGAAATCCTGCGCACCGCCGTAGTAGGGATCCGGCACTTCTTCACCCCGCCACGCGCCGCTGTATTCCATGAACAAACTCAGTTTGCGGTGATGCTCCGCCGGGGCGAGCCGTCTCAGGTCGGACAGATTGTCCCGATCCATCGCCACGATGTAATCGAAATCGACAAAATCCTGTTCCCTCACCTGCCGGGCGCGCAGATTTACCAGATTGTAGCCGCGATGGGCCGCCGCCAACTGGGTGCGGAGATCGGGCGGATGGCCGAGGTGATAGCCGTGCGTGCCCGCCGAGTCGACGAGAATTTTCTGCTCCAGTCCTGACGCCACCACCACGTGGCGAAACACGGCCTCGGCAGTGGGTGACCGGCAAATATTGCCCATGCAGACAAACAGCACCCTGGCCGGGGTAGCCATTCGCGCCATCCGCTAACGGCTACGCTTGCGCGCTGCGGCCAGCGTAACGACCCTGGCCGGTTTGCCGTCGGTACCGGTCGCGGTGACGGGTGCTTCATCGCTTTCAGCGATACCGAACGCCAGTTCCTTAAGTTCCTTCAACTGATCGCGCAACCGTGCAGCAGACTCGAATTCGAGGTTCCTGGCGGCATCGAGCATCTCTTTCTCGACGCGCTTCAATTCCCTGAGCAGATCCTTTTCGTTCATCGCGCCATAGGCTGCGAGCTTTTCCGCGGCTTTCACCTCGTGCAGCGCGGATGGTTCATAAACGCCCTCGATCATGTCCTTGATGCGCTTGGAAACACCCTTCGGCGTGATGCCATGCGCGATGTTGTAGGCCAGCTGCTTCTGGCGCCGGCGATCGGTTTCCGCAATCGCGCGCCGCATCGAATCGGTCACCCGGTCCGCATGCATGATGGCCGAGCCGTTGAGATGGCGCGCGGCACGGCCGACGGTCTGGATCAGGGAACGCTCGGAGCGCAGGAACCCTTCTTTGTCCGCATCCAGGATCGCCACCAGCGATACCTCGGGGATGTCGAGCCCTTCGCGCAGCAGGTTGATGCCGACCAGGACGTCGAACTCCCCCAGCCGCAGATCGCGGATGATTTCCACCCGCTCCACGGTGTCGATATCCGAGTGCAGATAACGCACCTTGACGCCGTGCTCGGCGAGATAGTCGGTCAGGTCCTCCGCCATGCGTTTGGTAAGCGTTGTCACCAGCACCCGTTCGTTTCGCTTCACCCGTGCGTTGATCTCCGAGAGCAGGTCGTCCACTTGGGTGGCGGCCGGCCGCACCTCGATCTCGGGGTCCACCAGCCCGGTCGGCCGCACCACCTGTTCCACCACCTGGGCCTGGTGTTCACGTTCGTATTCTGCCGGTGTGGCGGAAACGAAAATGGTCTGCGGCATTATCTTCTCGAATTCGTCGAACCTGAGCGGCCGGTTATCGAGCGCGCTCGGCAAGCGGAAGCCGTAGTCCACCAGATTCTCTTTGCGCGCGCGGTCGCCGCGATACATGCCGCCGATCTGCGGGACGGTGACGTGGCTCTCGTCGATGATCATCAGCGCGTTGAGCGGCAAATAGTCAAGAAGCGTCGGTGGCGGCTCGCCGGGCTTGCGGCCGGACAGGTGCCGCGAGTAGTTTTCGATGCCCTTGCAGAATCCCAGTTCATTGAGCATTTCCAGATCGAAGCGAGTGCGCTGTTCGATGCGCTGCGCCTCCACCAGTTTGCCGTGCGTCTGGAAATATTCGATGCGCTCGCGCAGTTCGATTTTGATTGCTTCGATTGCCTTGAGAGTGGTGCTGCGCGGCGTCACGTAATGGCTGGATGGATAGACGGTATAACGCGGCACTTTCTGGCTGAGGTGCCCGGTCAGCGGATCGAACAGGGTCAGCGATTCCACTTCGTCGTCGAACAGCGAAATGCGCAGTGCCGTCTCCGAACTTTCCGCGGGAAACACGTCGAGCACATCGCCGCGGACGCGGAAGGTTCCGCGCCGGAAATCGAATTCATTGCGTTCGTACTGCATTTCCGCCAGGCGTCCGATGATGTCGCGCTGACTCTTGCTCTCCTTCTCCCTGAGATGCAGGATCATGCCATGGTAGTCCACCGGGTCGCCGATGCCATAAATCGCCGACACCGTTGCGACGATCACCGCGTCATCGCGCTCGAGCAGTGATTTGGTGGCGGAAAGCCGCATCTGCTCGATGTGCTCGTTGATGCTCGAATCCTTCTCGATGTAAAGATCGCGCGACGGTACATAAGCCTCGGGCTGGTAGTAGTCGTAATAGGAAACGAAGTACTCGACCGCGTTCTCGGGAAAGAACTCGCGCATTTCGGAATAGAGCTGGGCGGCGAGCGTCTTGTTCGGCGCCATGATGATCGCCGGGCGTCCGGTGTGCGCGATCACGTTGGCCATGGTGTAGGTCTTGCCGGAGCCAGTCACGCCGAGCAGCGTCTGGTATGCCAAGCCGTCGCCCAGACCTTCGATCAGCTTGGCAATGGCCTCCGGCTGGTCGCCTGCAGGCTCGAACGGCCGGTAGAGGCGGAACGGACTGTTTGGGAAAGTAACCAGCACGGGTAGAATACGCGGCTGACAAAATTTTGATGTTATCACGATGAACGCGCCGCACTCCTCCTCCCTGCTGGGCGCCGTCCTGATGGCGCCCAAGGATCCCATCCTCGGCGTGACCGAGGCCTTCAATGCCGACACGAACCCCGACAAGGTCAATCTCGGCGTGGGAGTGTATTACGACGATAACGGCAAAGTGCCGCTGCTGGAATGCGTGCGGCGCGCGGAGATCCAGCTTGCTGAAAAGTCCGCCCCGCGCAGCTATCTGCCCATCGACGGCCTGCCCGTCTACGACCGCGCCGTGCAGGCTCTGGTGTTCGGCGCCGACGGCGTGGCGGCCAGGGAGAATCGGGTGGTCACGGTGCAGGCGCTGGGAGGAACCGGCGGGCTGAAGATTGGTGCCGATTTTCTGCGCAAGATCGCGCCGGACTCACGGGTGTGGATCTCCGAGCCGAGCTGGGAGAATCACCGCGCACTGTTCGAAGCCGCCGCTTTCACAGTCAATGACTACCCGTACTACGATGCGACTTCGCGCGGCGTGGACTTCGACGGCATGATTGCAACGCTGGGCGCGCTTCCGCCAGCCTCGATCGTGGTATTGCACGCGTGTTGCCACAACCCCACCGGGGTCGACCTGACCACCGAGCAATGGTCAGCGGTCATCGAAATCGTGGTGACCCGTGGGCTGATTCCCTTCGTCGACATCGCCTATCAGGGATTCGGCGAAGACATCGACACGGACGGCAAAGTGGTCAGGCGTTTCGCCGAAGCCGGCGGGCCGGTGTTCGTCGCCAATTCCTTCTCGAAATCGTTTTCGCTATACGGCGAGCGTGTCGGGGCCTTGAGCGTGGTGGCAGCCAGCAGCGAGGAAGCGGCGCGGGTGCTCAGTCAGCTGAAGCGCACCGTTCGGACCAACTATTCGAATCCGCCCACGCACGGCGGCCAGATCGTGGCAGCGGTGCTGACGAATCCGCAGTTGCGGGCGCTGTGGGAAAAGGAACTTGGCCAGATGCGCGAACGCATTCGCGACATGCGCCGGCAGCTGGTCGATAAGTTGCACGCGCGCGCGCCGCGCGCGGATTTCGGCTTCGTCATGCGCCAGCGCGGGATGTTTTCCTATTCCGGCCTGTCAAAGAGCCAGGTCGCCAGGTTGCGCGAAGAATTCTCCGTGTACGCGATAGACAGCGGGCGCATCTGCGTGGCGGCACTGAACTCGCGCAATGTTACCTACGTTGCGGATGCCATCGCCCGCGTGATCGGCTGACCGATCAGCGTCGGCCAGGAGTTTCGGCAGGGGGATTGGCCTTGGCCGGCGCGCTTTTGTTCGGGTCTGTTTTTCTTGGCGGTTTCCTGGTGAACAGGCGTTCGGTGAGCTGCGCGGCCTTCATGCCGATCGAGGTGCCGACGCCGGGACCCAGCAGGGCGGTGCCCGCGGCGGCACCGGCCAGAGCGGCCTTGGTCGGGAACAAGGTCGGGTTGCGGACGGTGCCCGAAACCGCCAGCGGGGTGCTCACCAGGGCGGAGGCGCCTTTTACCGCGACCTCGATCCGCCCCGCTAATTCCTGCTTCGGCGAGATCAGTAGTTCGCCCTGTGCTTTGAGCACACCAGAGGAAATCTTCAGACCGCTGAGGTGATAACCGCCCGGATCGACGGTGAGATGGCCGGAAAACTCGTCGAAACGCGTATCCCCGCCCTTCATCGCGTTCTTGTCGAGTAGCGCCTTCGGTGCCGCGGCAAGATCAACTTTGTATAGCACGCCGTCCTCGACCTTGAAATCCGCTTCGACACTGATTGCATCCGCGAGCTGCGAGGCCGACGGCGCGCGCATGTCGATTGTCGGATTTGCGATCAATCGACCGCTGATCGTGGTCTCCTTGCTATAGAGCGCAACCACCGGCCCGATCTCCACCTGCTTGACATCGAGATTTCCGGCGACGGTCCATTCCTTTTCCCAGCCAACCGCCAGCTTCCCGGCTAGCGTGCCGTCGTAGAGATGGCCGTCGATCGCGGACAGCACGAGTCCATCCGCATTGACGATACCCGACGCATCCAGGCTGCTGAGCACCATAGGCGGCCCCGCGGGAAGCTTCCAATTTCGCGCCGAAAGTTTGAGGGCGAAATCCTTCCCCTGGGGCAGCACGGTCGCGATTACGCGACTCTCGTCTGCACGCACTTGCGCCATCGCCAGTCCGCCCTCCGGCGTAAGATCCAGTTCGACGTCGACTTCGCGCAGCTTGAAATCGGTGAAATTGATATTGGCGTTGCGAATTTCGATCCGTTCCACGCGCACCGGCGCCGGTCCCGTGGAAACGGGCGCGCTCGCCCATGCCGAGGCCTTGTCGATAAACTGCTGGCCCATCACCACGCCACGCAGGCTGATTTCGCGAATGACTTTCTGCTCGCTGAACAGGGAAATGTATTTGGGCGTAACGTGAACTTTCTGCACTTGCAGGAAAGGTTTCCGGCCTACCGAGATGCCCTCGATCGACAAGTGCGGCAACGGCAGCAAGAACAGCCGCAGCGACTCGATCTTGACCGGCGACTTGAGCTTCGCCGATATCTGACGTTCAATTTCCGGGATGTAATCGTCGAGCGAAACCAAGAACGGGATTACGGCGAGGATCAGCACGATCAGGACAAGGATCGCTCCCACCCACTTTAACCGCTTCATAAAATTGGAAAATTCAGCAAGAATACGTTGACCGAGAATAGCCAAGCAATTAATATATTCTTGTTTGGCAAGCGGCGCCGAGCAGTATTCCACGCTGGCCACCCCCCGATTCCGCAATGGACGCTCCTGTAAAGCGTTTCCGGAATAGTAAGTCGGTAGGAGATATCACCCAGTCGCAGGTTATGGCGGCTTTGCTTAAGCATGGCAAGAAGGTCTTGATGCCGTTTGGTGATAATTTTCGGTACGACTTGGTAGTTGAGGAGGACGGAAAGTTTACGCGGATCCAGTGCAAGACCGGCAAACTGAATCGTGGTGCGATCGTTTTTGCGGTAGCGTCCTCTCAGTATCACCGGGGCGGCAGGCGTCAGGATTATCGCGGGCAGGTCGATGCTTTCGGGGTGTTCTGCCCCGACAACGAAAAGGTCTATATCATCCCGATAGGCGACCTTCCGCTGGTACGGGAAGCGAAGCTGCGGCTCATGCCTCCCGCGAACTCGCAGGTCAAGAGCATTAGATGGGCCGCAAAATATGAGATTTGATCCCCGATAGCTCAGTTGGTAGAGCGACGGACTGTCAAATGGCAGCATCACAGGGAAACCTGTGAAGGAAAATCGGGTGAACTCAGGGAATGTCCTTCGGGAAGAATCCTGAGCCAAGCCCGCCGAAGGGCAAGAAGTAGGCGGGAAGGTGCAGAGACTAGGGGGTGAGCAGCCCAAGCAATAAGCCCCCATTAGCGCCCGACACCCTAACGGGTCATGCCGAGGGTGATGAGATAGTCCAGCGCGCAAGCGTTGTAATCCGCAGGTCCCAGGTTCGAGCCCGGGTGGGGTAGCCAACACAAAAAAACGGCCGCGCAGTTTGCGCGGCCGTTTTTTATCCATAAGAGAAACAAGTTGTGCGTCTCAAGCAACCATGGACAATCAGACAGCGTTGGCCAGTCGGTATCTGCAATGCCTTCGAACGCGCACCAGGAAGCGACGACGAGTAGCCATAGCCCCATCCGTTTTATCCAGCCACTGGATGTCGTGGATTGGCGAACGACAAACCCGATATATGGTGTTCGGATACTGGGTGGATGACCAGTGTGAAAAAAAGGGCTGAAAAAACAGCCCTTTTTATTTTTGTGCTTGCGCGACGGGATAGTTGGAGTATCTTTTTGCCGCAAAGAAACAACCCCACGTTGA
>JBQTIV010000036.1:0-46462 GCA_052387775.1 Betaproteobacteria bacterium | reverse complement strand
GCGGCGAAGAGCGGGGTCTGGCCTGCATAATTGCATAAATAATGCAATTATGCAGGCCTGACCCCAAAATTGAGGATTGTTCGATTTATTCCTTCCGGGCAGAAATGATCCCGTAGTTCCACAGACCCTGTGTCAGGGCCAGATATTGGCAGTTCATGGCAACATAATTCAGGACTCTCGCCCGCATTTTCCGTCCCATCAGCCGAGTGAGCGCCCCCAACCAAAGGACCGGCCGTGACAACGCGTACATCCGTTTCGAGGACGGGAGCGCATTCTTCGTGGCATCGACGAACGAGATGTCGCCAAATCCCGCCTCCTGCATATACCTCAGAAAGTCTTCGACGGGTTCCAGCGAGTCGACACACCAGCCGCGTAGCCACCGTGTCATCAACGACTGTTCCGTCTTGTTGTAGCTTTTTCGACTGGCGAAACCATCCGCAACGATCAGCCGGCCACCCTTCTTGAGGATGCGCCCCATTTCCCTGAAGAATGCGCCTTTCTCGCCCGCATGACAGACACTTTCAATGGCCCACACCACATCGAACGTATGGTCGGGAAAGGCGGGACGATGGAAATCCATGGTTCGGAACGTAGTCAGATGGCCGACCCCGCTTCGTTGGGCGCGTCGGGTTGCGGAATCCACCTGCTTGCGGCTTAACGTGATGCCGGTGACACGGCAGCCGAACCGCTTGGCAAGATAAATCGCGCTTCCGCCGATCCCGCAGCCCGCGTCCAGCACGTGGTCATTCGGTCCAATGCCGACCATCTCCGCCAAAATCTCGTTTTCTCGTTCCAGAGCCTGGGGGAGCGTGTCCGTTGTCTCATCCCAGTAGCCGAAATGCATGGCCACGTCCTGTCCCAAATTCCATACGAACCTGTACTCAAGCTCGCAGGCTTCATAGTATTCGACGATCTGTTGCTCGCTAATCCTCATGGACGGGGCACACTCGCATTGTGGCGTCGGGCACTATGCCGCAGAGTTTCTTCGCTTGGCGGTTGTGACCGTATGCGGGTAACGAAGCCGGAGGCACAGCGCACGCGCGCGGGCGATCGCCAGTTCAGCTGCGCCCCAACTCCCTTTTGCACGCCTCACCCCATTTCTCCTTGAGACGAGTAGGGATGCGGAAGGGCGGCCGATCTCCGCCGCGCTCCTCCTTTTCCATCTGCACTATCATCCGGTGCAGGAGACCGAAGGAGGCCTTCCTTACACCGACGAATTTACCTTCCAGGTAATCAGCCCAGCGCAAAATCGGCAACACCAGCAACACCAAGAGTTCCTCCCCGAAGGAAAATTTTACGCCGAGCACCTTCGTTACCTGCCTGCCGACCAGGGCCCGCATCAGCGTCTTGGGAGCGTGTTTAAAATAGCCAAGCCCACTCAATGGCTCTCCCAGGAAATCCAGCAGTGCGCTGGTCAATTGGACCGTGTCGGGTGTTGGTTTTCGGCCTCTATACTCTTCCCAGATCTCGTTGAACTTCGTTTTTGCGTCCTCCATGCTCTCCGGCCGGGGAAGAAGAAGTTCGTCTTTGACCCCGATGACGTAACCCGCCACATTCCAGCAGTGCAGGTACGCCCGCTCGTCCTGCGGGCTCAGGCGAACTCCCAACTGTCTGAGACTGCGCAGGGCGATATAGGAGAAACACAGGATGGTCGCGGACATGAGCACCTGATTGAGCGGCATACCGTCCTTGTCTACGTCCCAGGAATAACGCAGGAATGCGTGAGGCAGGTGCTCAGGTTTCCCGGTTCCATGAGCGGCTCGCGGCGAAGCGGTAAGGAGATGGCGGATGGCCGCGTGCATGAGACGCACTCTCTGAATCGTATGTATCCCATTGCCGTTTGCATGCAATCCACCAGGGACTCCGGAAACCCGATCGGGGACCATCACGTCCATGAGAAAAAACACGGTTTCAGCCAAGCGGCGCTTAGCGTGTTTCTCAAGCTGCTGCGTGAAGCCGAGAACCTTCGCCGCCAACGGGACAGCGTAGCCCGTCGGCAGGCTGGCACAGCCGAGGACGGAGAACGCGATGATGCCGTGCTCCTCGAAAAGCTTCTCGCCTTGCTCGATCAGCTCCTCGTTGTACCACGGAGGTAATTTGGCGCTTTCCTCAAGGTAAGGTGCAAGAATCCTGGCCGCCCCCTTGTAGACTACGTCGTCAAAATGTTTTTCCGTCGGGTGTTTAGCGAGCTCCTCCTCGGTGGAATCCTGACTGATCCTGCCGGCACCCGGACCGGATGCGGAAGCGCGCCCAAAATCGGGCGCATCGCCAAAGCCTGTCGTGCTCGCTGGCCCAAGTCGCTCCTGTTCTTGTCGTGGAAACGCCCCGTCTTGGAACAGATACAGCATCAGTCGGCTGGCGGCATTGACCTCTATGGGCCCCCCTTCGACAAGCTTGCGCACGGTTTCGTCTGCCAGACTGTCCCCTTCGAGCCGCATCTGATCCAGAAGCATTTTCGACTCCGGGTTGTGGCGTCCAGTCAATATTCGGACAGCCTTCAAGTGTCACCCTCCATTTTCTTCAAGCCAATTTGAGACTTCGCGGCACGCGGTGCGCATTCGCTGATTGATATCGGATCCGGAATTTGGAATTTGAAGATCCCTCTAGCCCAGTTCAGCCAGCAGTTGCCGGGCTTCTTGCTGATCCAGCATTTCGAAGCCTTCGGTAAACCAGTTATAGGCTTCCGCTAACCGTTTTCGGGCACGGTCGCGCTGGCCTTGTTTTCGCCACAGGCGCGCCAGGCTCAGTGAGGTGCGCAGTTCCCAGGACTTCGCCCCTTGGCGAGCGGCGACCTCGAGACTCTGCTGGAAGCAAACCTCCGCCCGGATTTCATCGGGCTTCGATTGAGCGAGCCGCAACTCGCCACGGAGGCGAAGCAGTTCCGCCTCGTACCAGTTTTCCCGGTACTGGCGCACCAACTCCAATCCTTCCTCCGCCGCGCGAAGACCCGGCTCGACTTGGCGGAGATGCCTGCATGCGTCAGCCAGTACCCCATGAAAGTACGGTTGGGCTGTCCGGGCCCCGGTCCCGCGCCACATCTCGTTGGCTTGACGAATCTGGGCAATAGCCTGCTCGCCCTCGCCCTGCTGAACGAGCGCCCAATTTCTTACGATCGTGCCATTCACTAACCACAATGGAAATCCCTTTTGAGAACAGAACGCGATGCCCTCCTCCGACACTTCTCTGGCTTCCCGGACAGTGCGACAGAACTGCCGCAGCGGCGCCTCCCAGGCAAATGAATAAGCGAGGCTGTAGGCATGCCCTCGTTCGCGGGCCAGTTTCCTCGCCTGTTGGGTCCGCTTGAGCGCTTGTTCCGGATAGCCCTGGATCCACAGCACAAAGGTCAAGTTTGCCAAGGAAGCTACCCCGGGGTCCTGAAAATAGGTCAACGCGTGGGAATGGTGCCGTTCGAGATCGTAAACAGACACGGCCTGCTCCAGATGTCGGCGTGCTGCGGACAGATCAAAATCTATCCAAAAGTCGGTAATGCCCTGGACCGTATGGGCCTCCAATAACAGATCGCGCTCCTGTGCCTGCTCCGCGAGGGCAAGAAGCTCGCCGGCGATTTCTCGAGCTGTCTCTGACTCGCAGCGCACCAGATAGAACGCCCACAGTCCGTAAAGGACGGGAGCCAACTGTGGCACTGCGCCAATCTGAATGCAGATCTCACGAGCCCGGGAAAAGACCGCGCCCACTTCGGGGGACGCGTACCCCGTCGTCGCAAGAAGCGGCATCCCCAGACTGAGCTGCATCATGAGCTCTTGCTGAACCCGCTCCGCCGTCACGGGAACAGCGGCCAGTAGTTCAAGGCCTTTGCGGAAATGGTTGATCGCTTCCTGGTTGGCCGAGCGCTCCATCGCCTTCTGGCCTGCTTTGTGCCAGTAGCCCACCGCCTGCTGGTTCAAGCCGGCAGCCGTGAAGTGCTGGGCCAGCAGTTCCGGTTGGGCCTCGGCGATGTCGGCGAAGCGTTCGACTAACACCCGCGCGATACGTTGGTGATACTGCTGGCGGGTGCTCTTGAGCAAAGACTGATACGCCGCGTCCTGGATCAGGGCGTGCCTGAACGTATAGGTCGCCGCTGGCGGCAAACCATCCCGCGCGACCATGTTGGCATCGAGTAGTAACCCCACGTCGCGTTCGAGCTCCACCTCGCCCTCCTCCGCCACCGCCTGGAGCACGTCGTGGCGAAAATCACGCCCGATGGTCGCCCCTAGTTGCGCCACTGTCTTGGCGGAGCCCAGTCGATCCAAGCGCGCCATGAGCGAGTCCTGAACCGTAACCGGGATAGCACGCGCTGGCAGCGGCCCGCTGAGTTCATAGGATCCGTTCGCCGCCTTCAGGAATCCCGACTCCAGGAGCATCTTGGTCATCTCCTCCACAAAAAGCGGGACGCCGTCGGTGCGCTTGACAACTTCGGTCAGGACCTCGGCCGGCAGGGCGAGATTGTGGGCTACGTGAGTCGCGAGCGCGGCGACCTGCTCCGGAGTAAGCCCGGTCAGGGGCATGTCATGGACGCCTTCATGCGCCGGCCACGGGGAACGGAACTCGGGCCTGAACGTCAGCAGAACCAGCAGCGACTGAGTACGCAGGCCGCTCAAGACAAGGCCGAGCAACTCAAGACTGGACGGGTCGGCCCAGTGGAGATCCTCGACAATACACAGCACGGGCGAGTTTTCCGCGGTCTTCAGCAGCCAGGTCGTCAAAGTCTCCAGGGTGAGTTGGCGCTGGCGCAGCGGGCTCACATCCAGCAGGGTATAGCCCGCTTCCGGCGGCACCGCGAGGAGCGGCGCGATCAGCGGGATGCCTTCCTCGGGAACCAGGCCAGTGCGTTCCATCGCGGCGCGCAGTTTGGCCAGCTTCGCCTGGGGTGTGTCCTCGCGCTGGAAGTCGAATGCGCGCCGCAGCAAGTGCGACAGCGAGGCAAACGCAGTGTTCTGTTGATAGGCCGTGCAGAAACACTCCAGCAGCGAATAGGTCTCGCCCGCCAGATGTCCTTTTAGTTCTTCGATCATGCGAGACTTGCCAATGCCCGGCTCGCCGCTGAGCAGGATCACCTGCGCGTTCCCGCTCCTGGCCCGCTGCCAGCACTCCAACAGAAGCTGGTTTTCCCGTTCTCTTCCCACCAGCGGTGTCACCCCGAGGGTCGCGGCGGCTTGCATGCGCGTGTGGGTTCCCGTCTCGCCCATGACCCGATACAACTGTACCGGACGGGTCAGGCCTTTAAGACTATGAACACCGAAGTCCTGACAGGCGAAATAAGGCGCCACCAGATGGTGAGTGTCGGCAGTAATCACGACCGTATTGGACTCGGCGACGCCCTGCACTCGTGCGGCCAAATTCGGGGTTTCACCGACGGCTAATTGGGCGCGCGTATCGCCGGCACCGACATCGCCCACTACCACTTCACCGGTATGGATGCCCACGCGCACGGACAACGCCAAACCACTCTCCTGCTGGAGTTCCTTGCTTAATTCGGTCACGCCCGCAATAGTCGCCAATGCCGTTCGCACTGCGCGCTGCGCATTATCTTCGTGGGCAACCGGGTAGCCAAAATAGATCAGCACGCCGTCGCCAAGATACTGGGCCACGTAACCTTCATTGCGGCGGACCTCATCGGCGCACACCTGCTGAAAGGCACGCACGACCCGCCGCAATTCTTCCGGATCCAGTTTCTCCGACAGTGCGGTGTACCCGGCCAGATCACAAAACAGCACCGTGAGCTGACGACGTTCCGCCTGGCCTTCTCCCGGACGCTCAAGCTGTCCGGATACATCCGCGCCCGCCCCTATCTGTGCCTGCGCCGATGGCTGGCCGCCCAGACGCAGTCCACAATGATTGCAAAACCGCGCTTGCGCAGGATTGGGAGAACCACAGCCTGTACAGTGGTTCGCAAGGGGGGCAGCGCACTGGGTGCAAACTTCAGCGTGCACTGGATTGTCGGCGCCGCAGGCAGGGCAACGCATAGTCATAGTGATGCGCCAGTCGATCCCGTATTTATTTCTAGCTGACTGCGACGACGGCCTCGATCTCCAGCAACAACTCGGCTTCGACCAGCCTGTCCACGCCGACCATGGTCGCGGCGGGCGGGCTCTTGTGAGAGATGTAGCGACTGCGCACCTCCATCACCGCCTGGCGCTTCTCCTGCGTCAGTCCGACGATGAATATGGTGAACTTGACCACATCTTCGAACGTCGCGCCAATGCCGCCGAGCGCGAGTTTGAGATTCTCGAACACCTGCACCGCCTGGGCCTTGATGTCGCCCACACCGACCGTTTTCCCGTTGGCATCCACCGCCACCTGGCCGCTGATGAAGGCTATGCTGCCGCCCTGCACCACCGTCACCTGCGTGTACATGCCCAGCGGCTTGAGCCCGGGCGGGTTGATGAATTTCTTGGTCATTGTTCCCTCCTGTCAGATGACTCCCTCTCACCGCAGAGGCGCAGAGGACGCAGAGGTACGCAGAGTACGACAGATGATAGATACGACTCGGCTGCACTATGGAATTGGCGCCAACCGCACTGCAAGACTGAAGTTACCCTTGTATCCAGCGTATCTGTGGGTTCTCTCACCTCCCCTTTGCGCTCTTTGCGTCAACGCTTCTCAGGTTGTCACATCGTGACAACTCAAGCCGCTTGGCTTTTTTCCACCAGCGTCAGGACGTAGCCCTCGAGTTTGCGCGCGTCGGCGTGGAATCGGCGGATGCCCTCGGCGAGTTTTTCGGTCGCCATCGCGTCCTCATTGTGCAGCCAGCGGAAGGTCTTGTCATCCAGTGCGATTCTCTCGACACTGCTCGCCTTCGCGGCCTCGACCGTAAGCCTGCGCATCACCTCGCCTTCGGTCTTGGCCATCTTGTCTAGCAGATCGGGGGCGATGGTGAGCAGGTCGCAGCCGGCAAGCCAGACGATCTGGTCGACATTGCGGAAGCTCGCGCCCATCACCTGGGTCCGGTAGCCGAACTTCTTGTAATAGTGATAGATGAGCGTAACCGACTGCACGCCCGGGTCGTCGCCAGGGGCGATGTCCTCGACCTTGCGTTCCTTCTTGTACCAGTCGTAGATACGGCCGACGAACGGCGAGATCAGCGTAACGCCGGCGTCCGCGCAAGCCACCGCCTGCGCAAAGCTGAACAGCAGCGTGAGATTACAGTGGATGTCTTCGCGCTCCAGCTTCTCTGCCGCCTCGATGCCCTCCCAGGTGCTGGCCACTTTGATCAACACGCGCTCGCGCGACACACCGGCTTGCTGGTACAGCTCGATCAGCCGCCGTGCTTTGGCCAGTGTGCCTTCGATGTCGAAGGACAGGCTGGCGTCCACCTCGGTAGACACCCGTCCCCTGACGTGCTTGAGGATCTCGCAGCCGAAGTTGACCGAGAGTTTTTCCATCAGCGCTTCGGCCTTGGCAGCGCGGTCGCCCCGGGCCCTCATACCGAAAGCGAGCGCCTCGTCCACCAACGGCCGGTAAGCGGGGTTCTGCGCCGCCTGGTAAAGCAGCGACGGATTGGTGGTGGCGTCCTGCGGCTTCACTCGCGCGATGGAGTCGATGTCGCCGGTGTCGCCCACGATGATCGAATGTTTCTTCAGCGATTCAAGCAGGTTCATGGTTGTTTCCTTTTCAGGTGTCCCACTTCCAATTGCGGATCTCGGGCATGTCTTCGCCGTGTTCGGCGATGTAACGCTTATGCTCGGCCAGCTTGTCGCGCATCGTTTGCTTCAGTTCGGCAGCGCGGTGGGCGATTTTCGGCAGCCGATCCACTGCATCCATCACCAGATGGTAACGGTCGAGATCATTCATTACCACCATGTCGAACGGCGTGGTGGTCGTCCCTTCCTCCTTGTAGCCGCGCACGTGTAAGTTGCCGTGGTTCGCTCGCCGGTAAGTCAGCCGGTGGATCAGCCATGGGTAGCCATGGTAGGCAAAAATGATCGGCTTGTCGGCGGTGAAGATGGCGTCGAAATTACCGTCTTCGAGCCCGTGCGGGTGTTCCCCGGACGGTTGCAGCGTCATCAGGTCCACCACATTGACCACCCGCACCTTGATCTCCGGGGCGAGCCGCCGCAGGAGCCCCACTGCAGCGAGCGTCTCCAGTGTCGGTACGTCCCCCGCGCAGGCCATCACCACATCCGGGTCCGCGCCCTCCTCGTTGCCCGCCCACTTCCAGATACCGATACCGGCCGCGCAATGCCGGATCGCGGCATCCATGTCCAGATACTGCGGCGCCAGTTGCTTGCCGGCCACGATCACGTTGATCATGTTGCGGCTGCGCAAGCACTGGTCCGTGATTGTGAGCAGCGTGTTTGCATCCGGCGGCAGGTAGACGCGGATCACGTCGGCCTTCTTGTTGACGACGTGGTCTATGAAGCCCGGGTCCTGATGCGAAAAGCCGTTGTGGTCCTGGCGCCAGACGTGCGAGGTCAGCAGATAGTTGAGCGATGCCACCGGCCGGCGCCACGGCACTTGCCTGCCCGCCACCTTCAGCCATTTGGCGTGCTGATTGAACATCGAATCCACAATGTGAATGAACGCCTCGTAGCAGGAGAACAGTCCGTGGCGACCGGTCAGCAGATAGCCTTCGAGCCAGCCCTGGCAGGTGTGCTCGGAGAGAATTTCCATCACCCGGCCCTCGGGCGCGAGCAGATCGTCTTCGGGGAGCGTCTGCGCCAGCCAGGTTTTCGCGGTCGCCTCGAAGACCGCACCGAGCCGGTTCGACGCGGTCTCGTCCGGTCCGAACACGCGGAAATTGCGCTCGCTGGCGTTGAGTTTCATCACATCGCGCAGGAGAGCTCCCATCACCCGCGTGGCTTCGGCAGTGGCCTGCCCCGGCTTGAGAACGCGCACCGCATACTCGCGCAGGTCGGGCATGCGCAAGTCCTTGAGCAACGCGCCGCCGTTGGCATGCGGATTGGCGCCCATGCGCCGCGGTCCGCGCGGCGCCAGGGCCTTGAGTTCAAAACGCGGATGGCCGCTGTCGTCGAATAGTTCCTGTGGCCGGTAGCTCTTCATCCACTTATCGAGCATCGCGATGTGCTCTTTGGTCATGTCGCGGATCGGCACCTGATGCGAGCGCCACGAGCCCTCGGTTTTCCTGCCGTCCACTTCCTTCGGTCCGGTCCAGCCCTTGGGCGTTCGCAGCACCACCAGCGGCCAGCGCTGGCACTTCGCCGCGCCGCCCCTGCGCGCCGTGTCCTGGATTGCGCGGATCTCCATGACCGCGGTTTCGAAACTCGCCGCAGCCTGCTGATGTACCTTCATGGGGTCGGCACCCTCGACGAAGTGCGGCTGGTAACCATAACCGAGGAGCAGGCTCTCCAGTTGCTCGCGTGGAATGCGCGCCAGCAGCGCGGGGTTGGCGATCTTGTATCCGTTCAGATGCAGGATCGGCAGCACTGCGCCGTCCTGTGCCGGGTTAAGGAATTTGTTTGAATGCCAGCTCGCCGCAAGCGGCCCGGTTTCCGCTTCGCCGTCGCCGATCACGCAGGCGGCGATCAGGTCCGGGTTGTCGAACGCCGCCCCGAACGCGTGCGAAAGCGAGTAGCCGAGCTCGCCGCCCTCGTGAATCGAACCCGGCGTTTCCGGGGCAACATGGCTGGGAATCCCGCCCGGAAAGGAGAACTGCCGGAACAGCCGCTTCATTCCTTCGTGGTCCTGCGAGATCTGCGGATAGAATTCGCTGTAGCTGCCCTCCAACCAGGAATTCGCCACCAGTGCCGGGCCGCCGTGCCCGGGTCCTGTGACATAAATCATGTTGAGGTCGAACTTGCGGATCAGCCGGTTGAGGTGCGCGTAGATCAGGTTCAGCCCCGGGCAGGTGCCCCAGTGGCCAAGCAGGCGCGGCTTGACGTGGTGGGGCTTGATCGACTCGCGCAGCAGCGGGTTGTCGAGCAGGTAGATCTGGCCGACGCAAAGATAATTGGCGGCGCGCCACCAGGCGTCGATCGCACGCAGCTCGTCTGCCGGGAGAACCTGGGAAACGGCGGGATCGTTCATGGCGCTCGGGCTTGGTCGATGGGGACTGGACTACGCCGTTACAGCGGCAGCGCATCCAGCGTAAATAAGCGGCAGCGGCCGGTCTAGCGCATCTGCCGACATGATGATAACGCTTTTTTCTTGTCCGACTGTCGACTTCCGGCGTCATTCATCGCAGTGAGTTCGCCGCATATAATGGCCTTATCCGAACGCGCGGAGCGCCCAAATGATGCGTAGTCTGTTCCTGCTGATCGAACAGTCGCTCGGCCCCTCGCTCGCTATCGTATCCGCCTTCGTCTACTGGGTGGCGGTCATCCTGCTCGCACACCGCGTTCTCGCGCCGGTCCTGCGGCTGCGCATGGAGATGGCAGCCGCTCGCCTGCGCATGCAGGAGCGGATGGTGATGGAGTGCCCCCATTGTCATCGCGAGACTGTGATCGCCGACTCCCAGTGCGCGTTCTGTCGTCAGAGCCTGGCTACACCCTGGGACCTGAAGGTCTGGCATT
Source organism: Betaproteobacteria bacterium (assembly GCA_052387775.1). GTDB lineage: Bacteria > Pseudomonadota > Gammaproteobacteria > Burkholderiales > JACQAP01 > JACQAP01. The sequence goes on along the minus strand of JBQTIV010000036.1, from coordinate 35,993 downwards.
TCCTGCGGCTGTGGCGCCAGCCCAAGTGGTTCCGCTGGACGCGCTGGAGCTGGGACATCGTCGGGCTGGCGATTTTCATCGCACTTACCATCGCCGGGTTCGTCGGCCTGCGCGCCTGGACCTGGAACGGTCCGTTGCAACAACTTTTCCTGGGCGTGGCGATCTTCTGCTGGGCCGCAATCGGTTCGCTGGCCGCGCGCGTGCTGCTCATCGGACCGGGAGGACCATTGGCGAGAATGCGCGACTTGGTGCTCTCGTTTGCAGCCGCCGGGGTGCTGGCGATCGCCGTGTTCCTTGCTGTCGAATCGACGCCGGCGAGCGAGACGGTGATGTGGCGCATCCCGATCGGCGAAGGCGGCATCGCCAAAATCGACGACCGGTCGCTGCTGTTGCCGCAGGGGATGATCGCCTTCGAATACTTGCAGGTGGACCACGACTTGATCGGCTATCACCGCGTGATCCCGATCGCCTTCCTGGGAAACGAGCGTCTCGAGGTCGGGCACGGCAGGGTGGAGAAGTGGTTCCTCGACAACCTGTGGAAGCATATGCACGGCTACTCCGAGCGCGGGCTGTCGGTGCGCAGCCGGGTCGAGCAGTTCCTGGTGGTGCCGAATCAGGAGTACGAAGTGGTGGACCGCGAAAAGCAGGTTTACTTCCGCCCCGCCGTCGCCGCCAACTAGCGTCTTGGCTGTGAAACGACCGCTAGAGCGTTGACGCAAAGGCCGCAAAGAAGTGGGGAAAGGTCGCAAAGAAAGACTGGAAGAATGAAATGAACGCTGGATAGAGTGCGGGGGCATGTGGTTGTGCAGCGTAAACGTGATGACTGCACATACTCGCCGATGTCGTAACCGCCAGTCGGGTCGCGTTTCTGGAACCGGATGTCGCCGCGCTGCACGCGGAGTTCCCGCTCGCAGCGGCTTGAGAGCCGCGGCGATGCTCAGGCCACGATTCCGACCGGTCCTTTGCCGGCCTCGTCGCCGGCTGGCGGTGATTCACCAATCCAGTTCAGCCGCTCGCGCAGGCTGACGACCTCGCCGATGATCGCCAGCGCCGGGGGCGCGACCGCTGCCCGCGTCGCCTCCTGCGCCAGCGTACCGACGGTGGCCGTCACCACGCGCTGGCCGCTGGTCGTGCCGCGCTCGACCACTGCCGCCGGCAACGTCGGCGCCATGCCGTGGGCGACCAGTTGTTCGCAGATCTGCGCAAGCGCGCCCACTCCCATATAGATCACGACGGTCTGGTGCGGACGTGCGAGCGCCTCCCAGTCAAGGTCCACGCTGCCGTCCTTGAGATGCCCCGTCACGAACGTGACCGACTGCGCATGATCACGGTGGGTGAGCGGAATTCCGGCGTAACTCGAGACCCCGCACGCAGCCGTGATTCCCGGGACCACTTCGAATGCGATGCCCGCATCCGCGAGCGCTTCGAGCTCTTCGCCTCCGCGTCCGAATACGAAAGGGTCACCGCCCTTGAGCCGCACCACGCACTTGCCCTCGCGGGCCAAGCGGATCAGCAGCACATTGATTTCCTCCTGTGGCAAAGCGTGGTTGTTGCTCGCTTTTCCCGCGTAGATGAGTCGCGCGTCGCGACGCACCAGATCGATGATGCCTTCGCCGACCAGATGGTCATAGACGACGACGTCGGCCTTCTGCATCAGCCGCAGCGCGCGGAATGTCAGCAAGTCGGGATTGCCGGGTCCGGCGCCCACCAGGTAGACCTCGCCGACGCCGCGCGCCTCGTTTTCACCGCGGTTGAGCACGTCGAGCAGCGCGTGCCGTGCAGCGGCGTTCTTGCCCGCGAACACCAGTTCGGCAATCGGCCCTTCGAACACCTCTTCCCAGAACCGGCGGCGCGCCTCGACATCGGCAAAGCGGCTCTTCGCCTGCTCCCGGAAGGCCCCGGCCAGTGCCGCCAACTTTCCATAGGCCTGCGGTATCAGCCCTTCGAGCCGGGTGCGCAACAAGCGCGCCAGCACCGGCGCCTTACCGCTGCTGCCGATCGCTACCAGAACCGGCGAGCGGTCCACGATCGAGGGCATCACGAACGAGCACAGACCCGGCGAATCCACCACGTTGACCGGCACGTGCAACGCGTTCGCCGCTGTGGACACTTCTTCGTTGACGGCGGCATCGTCGGTAGCGGCTATCGCGAGCACCATGCCGCGCAAGTGTTCCGGCACGAACCGGGCGGGAACGTGCAGCACCTCGCCGCGCTCCACGAGTAGAAGCGCCGAATCGCCCAGCGCCGGCGCGACCAGCATCACCCGCGCGCCCGCTTTTAACAGCATGCCTGCCTTGCGGGTCGCGACCTCCCCGCCGCCGACTACCAGACAGGGCTTGTTCCTGATATCGAGGAATACCGGAAAGTAATCCATTTGCCGTCCTCCTGACCCGATCGCCACTCTAAACGATGGAAACTGTCGAAACATTTGACAAACGTCAAGGAAAATCCGGCCGGCAAGGGCAATCCTGTTCACCAAATCATGGGAAAGATGTCACCGGCATCGGTGCTCCCCAACACCGGCTCATCCTATCGGATCAACAAGAGGAGATCGAGAATCATGAAACCACGTTACGGCAGCCTGTCCGCACTGGTGTGCGCGACGCTATTGGCGTGCGCGAGTCCCGGCGCAAGAGCCGAGAGCAAGGACGACGGGCACATGACCGAGCCGGAGAAGGAGTACCAGGCCGGCGGTTCCCCGCTTGCCACCGAGGATATGCACCAGGACGTCAATCCCAAGGCTCCACCGATGAGCAAGGAAGAGTTCGACAGGTCCCGACAGATCTATTTCGAACGCTGTGCCGGCTGTCACGGCGTGCTGCGCAAGGGCGCCACCGGCAAGCCGCTCACGCCGGACATCACGTTGGAGCGCGGCACTGCATATTTGAAGGTATTCATCAACTACGGCTCGCCGGCGGGCATGCCGAATTGGGGCACTTCAGGCGAACTGAACGAGGCCGAGGTCGACCTTATGGCCCGCTATATCCAGCAGACGCCGCCAACGCCGCCGGAATTCGGCATGAAGGAGATGAAGGCCACCTGGAAAGTGGTGGTGCCGGCCGCGCAGCGCCCGAAGAAGAAGCTGAACAACCTCGACATCACCAACATTTTCTCGACCACCTTGCGCGATACCGGCGAAGTGGCGCTGATCGATGGCAACAACAAGAAGATCATCAATATCGTCAAGACTGGTTACGCGGTGCACATTTCGCGTCTGTCCGCTTCGGGACGCTATCTGTACGTGATCGGGCGCGACGCCAAAATCAACCTCATCGACCTTTGGATGAAAAAACCCGACACCGTCGCCGAGATCAGGATCGGGTTGGAGGCCCGCTCGGTGGACACCTCCAAGTACAAGGGGTACGAGGACAAGTACGCCATCGCCGGCTCCTACTGGCCTCCGCAGTTCACCATCATGAACGGCGACACGCTGGAACCGCTGAAGATCGTCTCCACCCGCGGTATGACGGTGGACACCCAGGAATACCACCCGGAACCGCGGGTCGCCTCGATCGTAGCTTCGCACTTCCATCCGGAGTTCGTGGTGAACGTGAAGGAGACCGGCACGATCCTGATGGTGAACTACAAGGACATCAACAACCTTGCAGTCACCGAGATCGGCGCCGCGCGCTTCCTCCACGACGGCGGTTGGGACGCTTCCAAGCGCTACTTCCTGGTGGCCGCCAACCAGTCGAACAAGATTGCGGTAGTGGACGCCAAGGATAACAAGCTCCGGAAGCTGATCGACGTGGGCAAGATTCCGCACCCGGGGCGGGGCGCCAATTTCATCGATCCGAAGTTCGGTCCGGTCTGGGCCACCGGGCATCTGGGCGACGAGAGCATCTCACTCATCGGCACCGATCCCGGCCAGCACAAGGACTCCGCATGGAAGGTCGTGCGCACGCTGAAGGGCCAGGGTGGCGGATCGCTGTTCATCAAGACCCATCCGCATTCGAAGAATCTGTGGGTCGACACCCCGCTCAATCCCGACCCGAAGATCAGCCAGTCGGTGGCGGTGTACGACATCAATAACCTCGAGAAGGGCTATAAGGCTCTGCCCATCGCCGAGTGGGCCGGCGTGGGCGAAGGCGCCAAGCGCGTCGTGCAGCCTGAGTACAACAAGGCGGGAGACGAGGTGTGGTTCTCGGTATGGAGCGCGAAGAACCAGGAGTCCGCGATTGTGGTCGTGGATGACAAGACCCGCAAGCTCAAGGCGGTGATCAAGGATAAGCGCCTGATCACGCCGACCGGCAAATTCAACGTCTACAACACTCAGTTGGACATTTACTGAGCCGGCGTCCGGCGGCGCTGGCGACAAAGGTCTCAGGCAGCAACGCAGTTCCGCAGGCTGCTCCTTTTGGCGGGGGGATTCCCCCCCGCTTTTTTTGGGTCTCCCGGGGCATTGACACAGGTCAAGGCGGCATGCGGACATCCACGAAATACTTGCGTTCAAGGAGCATGGATGCGTAATGATCGACCAAACCGCACTTCGATTCGCCGTCTTCGCGGCCGCATTGTTCTTGATTAGCGCGCCAGCCGCGAGGGCCGATGTAGCCTTGGACGGGGCGCGGCGGGGCGAATTGATCCGTCTTGTACGCAACGATTGCGGCTCCTGCCACGGGTTGACGCTCGCCGGCGGCCTGGGTCCGGCGCTGCTGCCCGGCGCATTGCAAGACAAACCCGTGGAGAACCTCAAGTCGGTGATTCTCTACGGACGCCCGGGTACGGCCATGCCGCCCTGGAGTCGATTCATGTCCCCGCCCGAAGCCGAGTGGATCGTCAACGAACTGATCAACGGGTTCCCCGATGAGCATTAGTCCGCTAATTGCATTCGGATGGGCGCTGGCCGGTGCAAGCCTGTGCGCGAGCGCATCGGCGCAGCTGCGCGGCACCGGCGACCTGGGTATCGTCATCGAGCGCGCCGCGGGAAGCGTTCGCATCTTGGATACCAGCGCGCGCGCGCAGATCGGCAGGGTGGAGAATCTGGGCGACCTGTCCCACGCCTCGGCGGTTTATTCGCGCGACGGCCGTTACGCCTACGTATTCGGGCGCGACGGCGGCCTGTCGAAAGTGGACCTGCTGCAGGCCCGCATCGAAATCCGCATCATGCAGGCGGGCAACAGCATCGGCGGCGCGATCTCGCAGGACGGCCGCATCGTCGCCGCGCAGAACTATGCGCCCGGTGGGGTCAAGTTGTTTTCCGCGGAGACGCTCGATTTGCTGGCAGATATCCCCGCGACCTACGGCGATGCAGGGCAGCGCTCCAAGGTGGTTGGTCTTGCGGACGCGCCCGGGCAGCGATTCGTCTTCAGTCTGTTCGACGCAGGCGAGATCTGGCTGCTCGACGCGTCCGATCCGCGCGCGCCACGCATAACAAGATTTGCTGCCGGCGTCCAACCGTACGACGGGCTGGTGACGCCCGACGGCCGCTGGTACGTCGCCGGACTTTACGGAGAGGATGGATTCGCGTTGCTGGACCTCTGGCATCCGGAAAATGGGGTGCGCCGCGTCCTGCAGGGTTACCGCCGGGGAGAGGAAAAACTGCCGGTGTACAAGATGCCCCACCTGCGCGGATGGGCCGTGGCGGGGCGGCGCGCCTTCGTCCCCGCGATCGGCCGCCACGAGGTGCTGATGCTGGACACCGAGAGCTGGGAGGCGAAGGGACGCGTGGCGGTTACCGGGCAACCGGTGTTCGTCGTCGCGCGACCGGATGCGCGTCAGGTCTGGGTGAGTTTCGCCTTTCCGGACAACGACAAGGTACAGGTAATCGATACCGAATCGGGCGCGGTCGTGCGCACTCTCGAGCCCGGTCGGGCGGTCCTGCACATGGAATTCACCCCGCGCGGCGAAGCGGTGTGGATTTCAGCGCGCGACGACAATCGGGTAGTGATTTACGACACCGCGACCCTGGAACGCATCAGCGAAATCGCCGTGGATAACCCGAGCGGAATCTTTTTCACTTCGCGCGCGGGGCGCATCGGCTTTTAGGAAACCGCAATGGATGCCTTCGAACTGACCCTGCTGAATGACTACCAGCGCGATTTTCCGCTCTGTGCGCGGCCCTACCACTCGGTTGCGCAACGCATGAACACGAGCGAGGCACGAATCATCGACACCCTCGCGCGCCTGCAGCGTGCCGGCAAAATAAGCCGCGTGGGCGTCGCGTTCCGGCCCGGCGTCATCGGGGCAAGCACGCTCGCCGCCATGAAGGTACCCGAGGATCGTGTGGCCGAAGTGGCAGCCCTGGTGAATGCGCATCCGCAGGTCAATCACAACTACGCGCGCACTCACGAATGGAACCTGTGGTTCGTCGTCACTGCTGCGGATGCGCAGTCGCTTGCAGCGGTGCTTCAGCGCATCGAGACAGAATGCCATTGTCCGCTGATCAGGCTGCCGCTGATCGAGGACTACCACGTCGATCTCGGCTTCGCGCTCACCCAGACGCCGACCCCGCGCCCTGCCGCGCGCCGCGCATCCCCGGGCGGCCTGGTCACGCTCACCCAGCGGCAACTGGCGCTGGTCGCTGCACTGGAGGAGGGTTTGGCTTTCACCCGCGATCCCTATGCCGAACTCGCCGCGCGTGCCGGCATGCTCGAGGATGAGGTTCTGGCAACACTGCGGTACTGGATCTCCAGCGGTGTAATTTCGCGCATGGGGGTGATCGTTCGCCACCGCGAACTCGGTTACACAGCCATTGCCATGACCGTCTGGGATGTTCCGGATGATATCGCCGCGACAGCCGGCCGAAGGCTTGCCGCCACCAACTACGTGAGCCTGTGCTATCGGCGCGCGCGCTCTCTACCGCACTGGCGCTACAACCTTTACTGCATGATCCACGGCAGGAGTCATGAACGCGTGCTGGCGCAGGTCGAATGGCTGCGCGAGACCTGCGGGTTGGCCGATCATCCGTTCGCCGTGCTGTTTAGCAGCCAGCGCTTCAAGCAACGCGGCTCGCGCTATGCGCCGCAAACGGAGCGTGTGCATGGATGAGCTGGACCGCGCCATCGTCAACTCGCTTCAGGACGGCTTCCCGCTGAGCGCGCGTCCGTTCCTCGACGCGGCGCGCGCGCTCGACACTACCGAGGAAGACTTCATATTCCGCGTCCGCCGCATGCTCGACGAGGGCACGCTCACCCGATTCGGGCCGCTGTATGACGTGGAACGTGGTAGCGGGGCGTTCATGCTCGCTGCGATGCAGGTGCCGGCGGCCGATTTCGATCGCGTCGCGACGATCGTCAACCGTCACCCGGAAGTCGCGCACAACTACCAGCGTGAACATCGGCTCAACATGTGGTTCGTGCTCGCCACCGAGAAGCCGGAGGACATCGCCACCGTGATTGCCGCAATCGAGCGCGAAACCGGCGTGGCCGTTCTGGACTTTCCGAAACGCCGCGAATACTTCCTCGGACTGAAACTTGCGGTGTGATGTCATGAGCCCCGCGCCCGCACCGATCGATGCCACCGACCGCCGCCTGATTCTCGCCACCCAGGCGGGGCTGCCGCTCACGCCGCAGCCCTATCATCGTCTCGCCGAGCAGCTGGGCCTGACGCCCGATGAAGTGATGCAGCGCTTCGAGCGGATGATGCGCAGCGGGATCATTCGCCGCTTCGGCGGCGTGCCAAACCACTACCGCCTCGGGTACATCGCCAACGGCATGAGCGTATGGGATGTCGATGACGCGCAAGTGGGCGCGCTCGGCGCGCAAGTCGGCGCGCTCGATTACGTCAGCCACTGCTATCTGCGCGAGCGCAGGATGCCGGAATGGCGCTACAACCTGTTCGCCATGGTGCATGGGCGCAGCCGCGCCGAAGTCGAAGGAAAGGTGGCTGGAATCGCCAAAGTCCTCGGCGAGGCCGCTCGCGCCCACGAGGTCCTCTTTAGCAGCCGGATTCTCAAGAAAACCGGCCTGCGACTGGTTTGAGAATCATGCGTTCACCACGAAGACGCGAAGGCACGAAGAAAGGCGAAGTGGCCAATGGGGAAAGGTCCGAGTGGTTGCCGTGACGCCGACAACCATGCTTTTTCCCCAGTGGTTCGAGCACGCGTCGATTCCTCGTTCACCGCCTTGTTCAACGCATTTCTCACTCGCCTTCGGTTTTCTTCGTGCCTTCGTGTCTTCGTGGTGAGCATTGCATTTCGGAGTAATCGATGTTTCGCGTATCGCAGTTTATGAAGGAGATCGCCCACCCGAGCGCGCTCGGCCCGAAGCGTGAGCCGAGCGGACCGGTGGTGATCTGGAACCTGGTGCGGCGCTGCAATCTCGCCTGCCAGCATTGCTACTCGATTTCTGCCGACGTCGACTTTCCCGGAGAACTGTCCACGGCGGAAATTTTCTCGGTGATGGACGACCTGAAGTGCTTCGGGGTGCCGGTGCTGATCCTCTCCGGCGGCGAGCCGCTGCTGCGCGCGGACCTGCCGGACATTGCGCGTCGTGCGAAGCAAATGGGATTCTATGTCGGACTTTCCACCAACGGCACCCTGATTGGCACGCACAATATCGGCGTGCTGGCCGCGACCGGCTTCGATTACCTGGGCGTGAGCCTCGACGGTATCGAGGGCACTCACGACCGTTTCCGTCGCAAAGCAGGGGCGTTCCGTGCCGCCATGGAGGGCATCCGCCTGGCGCGCGAGGCGGGAATCAAGGTCGGCGTGCGCTTTACGCTCACGCAGGACAACGCGCACGACCTGCCGGCACTGCTGCGGCTGCTCGAAGTCGAGCGGATCGACAAGTTCTACCTGTCGCACCTGAATTACGCCGGGCGCGGCAACAACAACCGTGCGCGCGATGCGCTCATCGACACCACGCGCCGCATGATGGACCTGCTGTTCGATGCATGTTGGGACTATCAGGAACGCGGTCTGGCCAAGGAGTTCGTCACCGGCAACAACGACGCGGACGGCGTCTACCTGCTGCTCTGGGCGCGGCGGAAATTCCCGGACCGGGAGGCGCATCTTCGCGCCAAACTTGCCCAATGGGGTGGCAATGCTTCCGGCGTGAACGTGGCGAACATCGACAACCTGGGCAACGTGCATCCGGACACCATGTGGTGGGACTACACCCTGGGCAATGTTCGCGAACGCCCGTTCTCCGAGATCTGGTCAGATGTGTCGGACCCGCTGATGAAGGGCCTCAAGCAGCGCCCACGCCAGGTCAAGGGACGCTGCGCGGAATGCCGCTACTTCGACATTTGCGGCGGCAACACGCGCACGCGGGCATGGCAGCTTAGCGCAGACCCCTGGGAGGAGGATCCCGGCTGCTATCTCACCGACACGGAGATCGGCGCCAGGACTTCGCGGCCGCGCTTGACCGTGACCGCCTACCATCGGCCGCGCCGCAACGCCATCAGGGAGACGATGCCGTGATCCACTGCGGGTCACTGGCGGCTGCGATCGTCTCCCTAACCGCACTGAGTGCAAACACTGCCGCCGAACCCGCAGCGGCGTACGAACGCCACTGCGCCGCCTGCCATGGCGCCGAGCGCCTTGGCGCCACCGGCCCTGCGTTGCTTCCCGAGAGCCTGGAACGACTGAAGCGCGCCGACGCAGCGAAAACCATTTCTGCCGGGCGCATCGCCACGCAGATGCCCGGCTTCGCCGACAAACTCAACGCAGAAGAGATCGAATCGCTGGCCGCCTATCTCTACACCCCACTCGGCGGGACCTTGTCCTGGGGACTCGAGGACATCCGCGCTTCGCGCATCCAGCATGTGAATCCTGCCGCGCTGCCGCAGCAACCCGCCTTCGACGCCGATCCGCTCAACTTGTTCGTGGTGGTGGAAACCGGCGATCACCACGCCACCATTCTCGACGGCGAGCGCTTCGAGCCTCTGAAACGCTTCCCTACCCGCTATGCGCTGCATGGCGGGCCGAAATTCTCCCCGGACGGGCGCTTCGTGCACTTTGTCTCCCGCGACGGCTGGGTAAGCCGGTTCGACTTGTGGAGCCTGCAGACCGTGGCGGAAGTGCGCGCCGGGCTGAACACCCGCAACCTCGCCGCATCGAGTGACGGCCGCTACCTCGCCGTCGGCAACGTGCTGCCGCAGACGCTGGTGATCCTCGATGCGCGCGACCTCCATCCGCTCAAGGTATTAACAGTGAGCGACGCAAAAGGCCAGGGTTCGCGCGTTTCGGCCGTCTACGACGCGGCACCGCGCAAGAGCTTTGTGGTCGCGCTCAAGGACATCGCGGAAGTTTGGGAAGTGAGCTATGACGACAATGCCCCGCCGATTTACGAGGGCCTGGTGCATGACTATCAGCTTGGCGAGGGCATCGCAATGGAGGGAAAGCTCAACGCCCGCCGAACGATTCTCGAAGAGCCACTCGACGATTTCTTTTTCGACGCTACTTACGCCTGGCTCATCGGCGCCTCGCGTGCCGGCGGCGCCGGCCAGGTAGTCAACCTTGACGTGCGCCGCAAGACTGCTTCGGTGGAACTGCCGGGGCTGCCGCACCTTGCCTCGGGCATCAGTTGGGAAAGCGACGGCCGCACGCTGCTCGCCACGCCCAATCTCAAAGAGGCAATGGTCAGCGTCATCGACATGAAGAACTGGAAAGTGGTGAAGCAGATCCCCACCAATGGCCCGGGGTTTTTCCTGCGCAGCCACGAGGGCAGCGACTACGCCTGGGTGGACGGAATGAACGGCAAGAGCCGCGACACGCTGCAGGTCATCGACAAGCGCAGGCTCGAAGTGGTGAAAGACATCACGCCGTCGCCGGGAAAGACGGCAGCGCACGTCGAGTTCACCCGCGACGGGCGCTATGCACTGGCAAGCGTGTGGGACATGGACGGCGCGCTGGTGATCTACGACGCGAAAACGCTGGAAGAGGTCAAGCGCCTGCCGATGAAGAAGCCATCGGGCAAGTATAACGTGCACAACAAGATCACGCGCTCCAGCGGTACAAGTCATTGAACGCGCGCGTTGAGCGTAGTTTACGAACTTTTTGAAATGACAACCCATGGCAAACGATAAACTGATTAAGGTCTGGGACCCACTGGTGCGGCTTTTTCACTGGGCACTGGTCGCCACTTTCTTCACGGCATACTTCACTGGCGAAGAAGGCCCCGAGATTCACGAATGGATGGGTTACGTCGTCCTGGCCCTGGTGATCTTTCGTATCCTCTGGGGCTTCATCGGCTCTGAGCACGCACGCTTTTCTGATTTCGTTCGCGGACCGGGAGGGGTTTTGCGCAACCTGCGCGACATCGTGTTGATGCATCCCAAGCGCTATCTCGGCCATAGCCCAGCTGGCGGGGCGATGGTGGTCCTGCTGCTCGCCATGCTTGCGGCGACGACCGTGACCGGAATCATCGGTGAAGAGCAGCACGAGCAGGCGACGCCGACCGCCACCGCGACGACGGATCCGGACGAGCATGAGCAGGAAGGCAACGGCAATGGCGAGCAACGCGGCGAGGAAAGCCCAATCGTCGAGGCGCACGAGGTGCTCGCCGATTTTACGCTGGCGCTGGTGCTGCTGCACATTGCGGGAGTAATACTCTCCAGCTTCACCCACAGGGAAAACCTGATCGCGTCGATGGTCAGCGGCCGCAAAAGGCCGTAGCGGCCGGCGCGCCGCGGATACATGCCAACGGTGTGCAGACCGCGACACCACAACGTGCAACAAGAAAAAAAATCCTTTGTGCTCGATGCGCTTCGCTCTCTTGCCGTTCACGCCGTAGCTGCGGTATCCGGTTCGAGCACGATATGAAACACCGAGGAATCGATGCGCACGAGTTTTCGCACCCGCTCGTCGAGGACGATGGACACCCGGTCGCCGTAGCGTGCCAGGCGCGCCAGCAGGTCATTGAGGTCCGGCAATTCGTGTTCCTGCAGGCTTTCGATGCGCAGCGTCAGCGTGGAGCGGGTCCGGCACATCAGCTTGTCGAGGCGCCGGCCGACTTCCGAAAAGAAGGCGCGCGGCAGTCCGCCGCGCAAGCGGATGGAAAGATCGGGCACAGCGAGCCGGTGCAATGTCAACGCGACGCGTGTGTGCGCTAGGCGCACGCTCTCAAGCCGTTTCATCCTCGCGAACAGCTTCTCCACTCGGCCCGAGTTCGCCGGTTCCGCAGGGAAATGGCGGTCCACAAAATTGCGCATCGACAGCCCGGCGATCCAGTCCACCATCGCCAGCGGCAGTTTGCGCGGGCTGGCAAGCGGCAGCGATCGCAAGAAATGCCACAGGCGCGACGGGCCTCCGCGCAGCACGCCCCTTACCAGCAGCCGGCAGACGATGCGAAAGCGCTGCGAAGCCGAATACTCGCCGCCGTACACGGGCTGTGGCATGAAGCGCTGCTTGCTGCGCACGCGTTCGGCGATCGCGCGGTCCGACACCAGCCGGCGGTACATCCGCTCATAGGCGTCGATCATTTCGTCGTATGCCATGCGCTTGGGCGCCACATTTGTGGCCGGCTTGGTGTTGTCGGTGCCGCTCACTCCCATGCGCAAACGCCCCTCCTTCTCCAGCCGCTGGTACAGCGGTGTCTTCGGCAAGGCGGTGAGCAGTCCGACCATCGCCGCCTGTACGCCCGAATCGAGGATGAAGCGGGTCTGTTGTTCGAAGGTCTCCAACGAATCGTTGTCGAAGCCGACGATGAAGCCAGCCAAAACGTCGATACCGTACTCATAAATTCTCCGAACCGAGGTGAGCACGTCTTCGTGGACATTCTGTGTCTTGCGGGTGTCCTTCAGCGTCTGCGGGTCGGAGGACTCGATGCCGACGAAGACCCAGGCGAAACCGGCGTCGCGGAACAATGCCAGCAGTTCGCGATCCTGGGCGAGATTGAGCGACACCTCGGTGCCGAAGGTGAAGGGGCGGCCGTGCCGGCGCTGGTAATCGGCGATATAGCGCAATAATTCTTTCGCCACGGCGCGGTGGCCGATCATGTTGTCATCGACGAAAAACACGTTGTGGACATGGACGGCACGCAAGGCGTCCAGCTCGCGCCCAACCTGCTCGACGCCCTTGTGCCGCGGCTTGCGTCCGAACATGACGATGATGTCGCAGAACTCGCACAGGTAGGGACAGCCGCGGGAAAACTGCAGGGTCGCGGTGGTATATCTGTCGAGCCTGAGCAGGTCGAAACGCGGAACCGGTGAATCCTCCAATCGCACCGAACCGGTTTCGCGGTAGAGCGGTTGCGCCGCGCCGGTTTCGAAATCGGCACAAAATTTCGGCCAGATGTACTCAGCTTCGCCCGCCACCACCGTGTCGGCGATATCGGCGTAGCGCTCCGGGCACAGCGAGGCGAAGCTGCCGCCGGCCACCACGTGATAGCCGGCCCGGCGGTAGAAACCGAGCAGCTCCTTCTGACGGGCGAACTGCATCCCCATGCCGCAGATGCCGACGAGTTCGGCATCCGGATCGAGTGGCACCGACTCGACGTTCTCGTCGACGATGGTCACCTGCCAGTGCGGCGGACTGAGTGCGGCGAGCGTGGCCAGGCCAAGCGGCGGATTGATCGCGCGCTTGCCCGGAAGTACTTCATCCACCGCCCATTTGAAGCTCCAGAAGCTTTCCGGGTATTTCGGATTGATCAGCAGCAGTTTCACAGGGTCAAAATCTCAAAGGCGACGAGGTTCAACCCTCACCGCGGAGGACGCAGAGGACGCGGAGGAAAATCAAGTGCAAGAAAAATATTTGAAAGTTGAAACCCGTTATCGGTGCTCACTTCGGCGACGGAACTGCGTTTGGCACCCGCACGTTCTTCCTCGATTTTGGTTTTCCTCTGCGTCCTCTGCGTCTCTGCGTTCGGTGTTTCATGCCGCGAGCGAGCCTGCCGGCCTCCTTTGCATACCGGCATCCGGTGTTGCGATCGGCACGCTAGCCCACGCTATCGTCGACGGCAAGGAATTCGGCCCGGTCGACCTGACTTTGTCTGCTTTTATTGATGCACATCAAGAATCGTGGCCGCCGACCGTATATTTAGGCTCCTTAATCTGGATCAAGGTTCCCGGGGAATCGCCGGCTTAGTGTGGTCCGTGAATATCGACAAAGGCTGTTTACCCGGTCGAAGAGAACCGTTCAGGTCAATGAGGACAAGCGGGTATCCCCTGATTCCCGCTTCCCCCGGGGCGGCTCCACAATCGTCGCTCCCTCCACGCCCCGGGGGCGCGCCTCACCAAGGGCGACCCTGCTACCGGCTCTATCCGTCGCCATTGAAGGCAAAGCGCTGAATTGGACCTTGTCTATTTCACGGTAATCGCGGTCGGGCTGTACTTCCTCGCCGACTGGCTGCTCGATCGGGCCGAGCGGGCGCGCGGTGCGCGCTTCAAGCACCGCGACATGATCTATTTCGGCATCATGCTCACGATTGCGCTGCTCACTTTCTCGCTGATCAACGGCCTGCACCGCATTGGCTGAAGCTTCATGATCACGACAGGCGCACCGCAGATCGCCTCAGCCGGCTATTGCCACGATCGAGGCATCCGTTCCCGCGACCGCTGCCCGGTCTACCGTTCGGCACCAGTCGGTGAACGCACCGGCCCGCGGGCGAGAGCCCGCAACACGATCACCAGGAACAGCAGACCGCCGATCACTGCGATCAGGCCGCCCAGGCCCATCAGGCCCATGCCAGCGATTTTTTCGATTCCGTCCAGGCCCTGCGCGGCGCCAGCCACTTTGCGCTGCACGCCATAGCCGCCGGACCAGACCAGCCCGGCAATGTGCAATATCTGCCCGGCACCATACAGCCAGACCTGCCAGTTGGCCGCGCGCGGCGGCGGCGCGGCGAAACCCAGCCGCGGCAGCAACAGATAGACCAGCCCCATGAACGCGAGCGTCACACCGACGATGCTGCCGTGGTAATGCGCGGGCACCTTGACGTTGGAGCCGTCGATGGCAAGACCGATCAGCCCGCCCAACGCGAACAGCGCGAGCGAAATCATCAGCGCGGCACGCAACGGCCGCTCGTCAGCCTGCGCCGGTGCAGCGCGCGCCAATGCGACCGCCACGGCAATCCCGATCGGCAGGATGGTCAGCCCGCCGCCGAAACGCATCAGCCAGGTGAGCACCCGGTGATGCTCGACGGAAGTGACCTCGTAAGCGAGATAGATCACCGGGGTGAGAAACACCGATGCGAGCGCCACCAGGAGCAACAGCAGCGCCACCCGCGGCGTGAGCGGCAGCGCGCAACCCGACTCGCTGGCGAGCCACAGCCAGGCAACGAACATCAGCAACGTCCAGGTGAATTGCAGCACATGGCCGCCGCCCCAGAACAGCAGTTCGTAATAAGCCTTGCCGTCAAGTGCCGCGGGCAGCTCAGTCCATGACCAGGCAAACGCGGCGATCGCGACCGCGGTGGATACGGCGGCCGCATTCAAGCCGAAGCGCAGCACCCCCGCGCCGTCGAGGCGCGCGCCGATCAGCGGCACCGCGCTGAGGCTACGCAGGGTAAGCACCGCCACGCCGGCCGCGAACACCAACAGCCCCCCAAGGAACAGCCGGCTTTCCAGTACCGGCACATAGTTGCTCATCACCGGCCGTGGCTCGCCGACAAACGGCGAGACCGTCATCAGCGCCGCACCCGCCGCCGCAATCGCCAGCGCGCCCCACCCCAGGCGCAGCCAGCCTGGCGTGCAGTTCAGGCTCCAGAATGCGCCGGCAAAGGCGAGAAACCACACCAGCACCGACAGGTCCACGTGCACCACCAGCGCGACGCGGAAAAAATCCACCAGCGGAAACACGTTCTGCACGTAGGGCGTGCGCGAAGCCACCAGCAGCAGCGAGAACACCCCGGCGCCGACCAGCGCAGCGAGCCCCAGCCACAACCAGCCGAGCGCAAGCCGGCGACGCCCATCCTGCGGCACGGCAAGCACGTAGACCACCCGCGGCAGCGCCGGCCACCAGGCGCGATTTCGCCACGCACGATGTCCGAGCGCGTCGGTGCCCGTGGATGTCGGAATCTTCATCGCCGGCCTCCGTTACACAGGCGATCGCTTCCCATCACAGTGCGCCCGCAGCCTTCGGCAACAGCCCGACACGAAACGTCGCGAGCGCACGCAATAGATCCATTTCTTCGCCGCTGTTGGCCCAGGCGATCTGCGCACGGTGCCGCGGTACGTGCGCACGCAGATGCGGCTCCCTCGTTCCGGCGAGGCGCTGTTCTGTCCATTCGTTTCCCAACCGATAGGCGCAATCACCCTGGCGACAGCCGGTGATGAGCACGCCGTCCGCACCATCGCCCTGCCGGCCGCGGCGCAGTGCAAATTCGATGAACGCCGGCGGCAGGTTGCCGATGCACGGCAGGCTGATCGCCAGCACGCCCGCGGCCGCGACACTGCTCACATCGGCGGCGCAGTCACAGCCGATCACCACTGTGCGGGCGTGCCCGGACAGTTGCGCGAGGCCAGCGTTGAATTGCCGGCGCAGCGCATCGATCGGCAGTCGCGGCATGTCGATGCCGCTCACCAGTTCGCCGGCGCTGCGAAACGGAGTGGACGAGGGACACGCACCGGCGCAGATGCCGCAAGAGGCGCACAGTGCCGCATCCACCTGCGCCTGCATCTTGTAGGTCCCCTTGAGCGAGTGCGGGATCAGCCGCACCGCGGCGAAAGGGCAGTCGGCCACGCAACGGCCGCAGCCGTTGCAGTCGGGCGGACTCACCTGCGCCACCGGCGCCGGTTTCGGCTGCGGCAGCAGCGGCGCCGCCACCAGAAGAGCCGTCACGCTGAACGCGATCACCCAAGTGATTGCCGGCGAGCTCTGGTACATCAGCGGATGCACGAACAGATAAAACCAGTCGAGCGCGATTTGCGCCGGTTCGGTGGCGAGATCCGCGGCAACCACACTCACCGCCGGTTTCGCCACGGACAGCGCAGCCAACACAGCCAGCGTGCCCCAGCCAAGGCGGCGCGGCGGCGCGACGTCGGCAAAACTCACGCGCTGGATGTGCACCCACATCGCCAGCAGCAGCAGCAGCGGGATGCCGATGTGCAGGAACGAGAGCAGCGAGAAGAAACGGTCGTTGACCGCCGCGCGCGTCAGGAAGTTGCGCGCCAGGGGTTCGCCGAATAGCGGCAGCGAGTCGAGCCATTCCGCGGTTGCGGTCGCCGAGAACTGCGCGACCTCGTCCCACACCAGCCAGTAGCCGCCGATGCCGGACGCGTAGGCGAGCCACAGCAGCGGCACGCCGGTCAGCCAGGAAAACCAGCGGAAGCCGCGATAGCGCGCATTGACGGTCTCCTTCGCCAGGTGCAACACCATCACCAGGACAAATGCGTCCGCAGCATAGCGATGCAGGCTGCGCATCACTCCGCCGAGATACCACTGATCGTGCGTCAACCGCTCGACCGAGTTGTAGGCGTCGGTCACGCCGGTGTCGTAGAAGGCGTACAGATAGATACCGCTCACCACCATCACCCAGAAGAAATAGAAACCCAGCGCGCCTAGATGGCGCAGAGGATTGTCGCGGGCACCGAAGACACGATCGAACACGGCCTCGACTGCGCGAGTAGCACTTAACGCCTGGGTCCGGGAGTTCGAATTCATCTTGGGACGGCAAGGTGACGCTCGATGTCATTCCGGCAATTGCGCCGCGATTCCGAGTTGACCCGCACCAAGGCCTGGTCGAGCCTCAGCGGAGGAACTGAAAACCGCGGTCGCCATGGAACTCGACCACCAGGATCTGCGCGGGGGCCAGCGTCACGGTTTGCTCGCTGTAATAATTGTATGCACCCTTGGCGTTATCCGAGAGCCGAGCGGCCAGGCGGTGCGTGCCGGCGGGCACGACGAAGCGGC
This sequence comes from Betaproteobacteria bacterium, assembly GCA_052387775.1. Taxonomy (GTDB): domain Bacteria; phylum Pseudomonadota; class Gammaproteobacteria; order Burkholderiales; family JACQAP01; genus JACQAP01. The sequence continues at coordinate 18,259 of JBQTIV010000036.1, read as the reverse complement.
GGTAAACCGATGCCGAGCCATCGCGAGACAGGCCCGAAGGCGGCAGTGATTCACGGTACAAGCGGGCGCCATCCAGCATCAGCTCGACTATTACCGGCGCGCGTTCGCGCGGGCAGACCTTGCGGATGCGCATGTTCGGCGGCAGTTTCGCCAATTCTTCGTCGCTGCGATCGCGGCATTCGCCGAGGCGTTGCGCGCCGTGGCTGAAAGACAGCTTCAGCAACGCCTCACCGGGCGCGAGATGGATGTATGCCGGCGCTGTCGAGAAGTAGCCGATCGCCAGGGCGAACAATCCATAGAGCACTGCCTGGCCGAGAAATCTGCTGGTGGCGTTCATCCGCATCCTCGATTAGCCGGAGGCGACTTGTGTCGAGTAGGTAAAGGCATCCGAAAAGCACGCCTCTTCCAGCAGCCCGTGAGCAATCAACTCCGGATGGGCGCTCTGAACCATCTGCATGGAGCCGCAGGCATAGAGTTCGTAACCCTGCAAGGTCGGGAAATCCTCGAGGATTGCCTGATGTACCAGGCCGGTCCGCCCGCTCCAGTGGTCCTCGGGCTTCGCCTCGGAGAGTACCGGCACGAAGCTGAAATTCGGGTGTTCGCGCTCCCAGCGCATGGGCAATTGAGCCATGTAAAGATCCTTGCGCGAGCGCACGCCCCAGTACAGCACCATCGGGCGCCGCGTGCCGCGTTCGAAAGCATACTCGAGCATGCTCTTGACCGGCGCGAAACCGGTGGCGCCGGCAACGAAGATGATCGGACGGTGACTTTCTTCCCGCATGGTAAACGACCCGAACGGCCCACGGAAGCGCAGCTGGTCGCCTGCCTTCATCTGCGTGAACACGTGGGTGGTGAATCGCCCGCCGGGGATCAGACGCACGTGCAGCTCGATGAGCTCGCTCGTCCCCGGCGCAGTTGCAAATGAAAAGCTGCGCGTCTCGCCGCCGTCGAGAATGATATTGATGTACTGCCCCGCGCGGTACTGCAGCGGTGTCGATCCATGCAGTTTAAGTTTCACCAGCATCACGTCGGGCGACAGCCGGCTCATGTTTGCGACGCTGGCCTGCCATTCGCGTTCTTCTTCCAGCTCCACGTCCAGGTCCGATTGCGCGCAAGCGCAACACAGCAACAACTTGCCTGAACGCCGCTCGGCATCCGACAGCGCCGATTTCTGGTAAACGCCGTAATCCACGCTGCCCTGCACGAGCGCGGCCTTGCACACGCCGCAGCCCCCATTGCGACAGTCATAGGGAAGTGCAATTCCCCGGCGTAGTCCGGCTTCCAACAGCGTCTCGCCGGCACGCGCAACTGCCGACAAATTGCCTGGTTGAAACGAAATGCGGAATTCGCGGACGAGGCCCGGTCTGCGTTGCGGCGGCAGCCATGGCATCAGCAGAAGCAGCAGCGTGGCACTGAGCACCAGCGCCCACACGGCGCCGGCCGACCAGCCATAGATCAGCGGGTACAGCAGCAAGTAAAACCAGTCGAGCCCGACTTGCGCAACCGCCATGGCAAGGTCGGCCCTGCCCTGGCTCACTGCGGGTTTCAGCGCGGACAACACCAGCAGCGCGACACCAAGCATCAGTGCGATCTCGCGCGGCGGATTGGTTGTGGCACTTGGTACACGCTGCGTATGCACCCACATCACGATCAGCAGGCCGAGTGGAACGCCAATGTGCAGGAACGACAGCAGCGAGAAAAGCCGGTCGTTGACGCTGCCTTCGAATGCGAAATTGCGTGCCAGCGATCCGGCGAACAGGGGGAACCAGTCGAGCCACTCCGCGGTGCCGGTGGCGACGAGGTGCCCCAACCGGTCCCAGGGCAGCATGTAGCCGTTGATGCCCGAGGCGTAGGTAAACCAGAGCAGAAACACCCCGGTCACCCACGAGAACCAGCGGAAACTGCGGTAACGGTTGAACACGAAATAGCGGACCATGTGCACCAGCATGGTGATGACCATGCCGTCGGCGGCGTAGCGGTGCAGGCTGCGCATGACGCCGCCGAGATACCACTGCCCGTGCGTGAGCGCCTCGACCGAGTCAAAGGCTTCATTCACGCCGGTGTCGAAGAAGACGTAGAGATACACGCCGCTCGCCAGCGCCACCCAGAACAGGAAGAAAGTGATCGCGCCAAGGTGATAGAGCGGATTGAGCGCCTGGCCGAAGAACAGGTTGAAGCCGTTTTCCAGGTGCATGAACAGCCACTGGCCGGCGAACTGCAGGCGCCGGATCAAGTTGTCACCTTCAAGCGAACGGCATGGCTTTGCTTGCGGGAATGATTGCTCATGGAGAGCCGTGAGGCGTCAAGGGTAAAGGGTGAAGGGTGATGAGAGATGGGTAATTAAGCGATTAAGTGATTGAGTGACTGGTTTCAATCACCCAATTACTGAATCACCCAATCACCGCTTCTTGGCCTCACCCCTCACGCCTCTCGCCTCGCGTCACTCGTCACGCGTCACTTGTCACTCGCCGCCGCTCTTTGTCTGCGCCATTCTCCGAGCAAAGTGAATATTACTGCGCCAAGGACAGTGAGTCCCACGAAGATCTCGACGAAGAGCGAATAGTCGAGCCGGTAGCGCCCGCTGGAACGGTCGTACACCGTGCAAAACAAGCGCACTTTCTCCAGGAGCGCGCGCCAGTCGCCCGCCGGCGCAGGCGTGCCGGTAATGAGTTGCTTCAGCGGCTCGATCAGCATCGGAATATCGAAACTGTCGCCGTAGATCTGGCGATAGATGCGCCCCTCCGCATCCAGCACCGTAACCTGGGTAACGTGGTCGAAGCCTTTGGGTGTGGCGTACCAGGTGAAGCCAAATTCGCGCGTGAGCGCTTCAATCGTGTCGGGGGCGGGACTGAGGAAATCCCATTCTGGAACGGCAATGCCGTGCTGCGTGGCGAACGCATGCATTGCCTGCGGCGTATCGAACGGCTGGTTGAAGCCGATGGTGGCGATCGCGAAGCCATCCGGCCCCAACGCGCCGCGTGCTTCCCGGATCGCCTTACCGAGAAAGCGAACCGTGGTCGGGCACACCTGGCTGCATCCGGTGTAGACGAAGTTGACCAGCAGCGGCTTGCCACGGTAATCGGACAGCCTTACCGGCCGCCCACGGCTGTCGGTGAAAGCGTAGTCGGTGATCCGCGCGCCGATCACGCTCTGGCTCAATTCGAGCGCCTTGGTGGTGTCGGGGGCGGCGTCCTCGCCATGAGCAGCGATTGAAGTTATCAACAGCGACGCAGCCACGACCAAACGGGAATGCCTTCGATCCATGTGATGAATATCCTAAGACAAACTCTCAACGCAGAGGACGCTGAGGACGCGGAGGAAAAACAAAAACGAGGAAAGGCAATGTGAGGTAAAGGGCGAAGTGAGTGTTCGTCACCTCTGCTGCCAATTCCTGCTCTTGCAGCTTATTCGCCAATTGAAGGTATTCGCTATCGAATGCTTTTTTCCCCTGTCTTTCCTTCGCGTCCTCAGCGTCCTCTGCGTTGAGCGCTTAACCCGAAACAATGCTCTAGCGCAAAGCGGCTTCGATCATTCCCGCACCGAGGACCAATGACAGCTGCCCAAGTGAGGCGAAGAAGCTCGCCATAGCATTCTTGCGGCTGGGTTCCTGCACCAAATTCACGGCCTTCACGATGAACCAGGCGCCGCCGATCGCCGCGCCCCCGAAGTAGACCCAGCCGCTGCCATACAACAGGGGCACGAGCGACACTGCGACCAGCAGCACGGTATTGGCCAGGATTACCCGCGCGCTGCGCGCGGCACCGATCACCGCAGGCAGCATCGGCACCTGCGCCGCCACGTATTCATCTCGATAAGCGATAGCCAGGCTCCAGAAGTGCGACGGGGTCCACAGGAACAGCACGATGGCGAGAATCAAGGGCTCCGCCGGCAGACCGGGGGCAACTGCGGCTGCGCCTGCAAGCACCGCGAAGCTACCGGACAGGCCCCCGATCACGATGTTCAACCAGGTGCGGCGCTTGAGCCAGACGGTATAGACGATCGCGTAAAAAAACGCGCCGAGAAAAACATAGAGCGCGGTTAGCGGGTTCAGCGCCCAGCCGGCGGCGAGTACCGAGCCCGCGGTAAGCGCCATGATCAGCCACACCCAGCCGGCACCGTGCACGGCCGCGCCAGTAACAAAAGGCCGATTGCGGGTGCGTGCCATGCGTGCATCGATATCGCGCTCCACGTACTGGTTGAACGCGCCGGCGGACGCCGACGCCACCAGGACGGTGAGCGCAAGCATCAACATCTTCCAGCCGGGCAAAGGCGTTCCCGGAGTGATCACCGCCGCGGCAAGCGCGGTGAAGGTGATGACCAGGCCGATTCTCAGCTTGAAAACATTGAGTATGGTCTTCACGACCGCCTCCCCTTCCGCGCGACGCGCGTTTCGCCTTTTCCATGGAGCGGCCGCTGCCGGCCGCCCCTGCGGGTCACCCAAGAAGCCAGATCTGTGACAGGTACTTCCAATTCACGAAGTAGTACAAAACGAAGGCAACCAGAAAGACCATCGCGAATATGAACGTGCCTGGGGCCGCGAATCCGCCCAAACCGATGCCGCCGTGGCCCTGGATCGCCGCGGCCACCGGCGGCAGCCGGTGCGGGCTGACCTTGGTGCCGTAGTTGTCCTTCGCGTCAAGCCGGCGGCCCCACAACAGCGAGCCCACCGTGATCAACAGGTAAATCACCCCGCCGACGATTGCCGCCAGTCCGGCGAGCGCCATCAGCCCCATCATCAGGTAAGCGGTGCCGGGATACTCGTAGGGCATGGCCGTGCCAGTGAAAGCGATGTCCCAGTGGCGGCGCGCTACTCCGAGAGTGCCCGCGCCCATCATGAACACCGAGAACAGCGACATGCCGATACCGAAAAGGTAAGGCTGCCACTTTGCCAGTGATGGCAGGATCATCTCTCGCCTGAACAGCGTCGGAATCAGGAAGTAAGTCAGCGCCATGAACGCCAGCGTGGTACCCACCACCACCGTGGCATGGAAGTGGCCAGGCACGTAAACGGTGTTGTGGGTGATCAGGTTCAGTTGTTCGCTGCCCATCATCACACCGGAGATGCCGCCGAGGAACCCGAAACCGACCAGCGAAATGAACATGCCCGAGAACACCGGGTTGCCCCACGGCGCCTTGCGGATCCATTCGAACAGGCCGCGGTTCAGGCCCTTTTCGCGCTGGGCGATCTCGATCGAGCCGGGCACGGTCAGGCCGTGCACCATGCTCGCCAGCACCGCCAGGTACATCGCGTAGCTGGTGTTGAAGATCTTCCACTCCGAGCTGATGCCCGGATCGGTCAGCACGTGGTGAGCGCTCGCCAGTTGCAGGAACAGGATATAGAGCAGGAAAGCGCCGCGGCTCACCTTCTCCGACATCGGCTTGGCGCCGAAGACGATGGCAGCAATCGCATACCAGACCGCGACGTGGGCGGCGACATTGATCTGCTGCGACGAATGTCCAAACGCCCACCAGACTGTCTTGTACATCAGTGCGTCGATCTGGTGGATGTAGCCGACCGACCAGAGGAAGGTCGGGATCAGGATGATCGCGCCCGAGGCAATGGTGAAGATGGCGATGATGCACGCCGTGAGCGCGCCGAAGGTCACCAGCGGGATCGAGCCCTCATAGGTCTTCTCTGCGCGCGCCACCACCAGCGTTCCCATGAACACGAAGCAGCCGATCAAGGCGCCCACCGCGAACAGGATCAGGCCAAGGTAAAAATGCGGTGCGGCCGGCATCGGCACGTAGGAGGTGAACATCACGCTCGAGCCGCCCTGGAAGATCGAGACGTTGGTCACGATCGCGCCAATCACCATCAGGGCGAAGCCCAGCCAGGCCATGCGCGGGGTGGCGAGCCGGCATCTGAGCAAGGTCGAAGAGCAGAAATACAGGATCGCTATCTCGAAGAAAATGATCCAGAAAACCAGCATGTCGATCCCGTGCGCCGTGAGCGCCAGGTAGAACATGTCGGCCGACAGCAGGTGCACGGCCGGCCAGCGCGTCAGTGTCACCACCAGGGCGAGGATGCCCCCGGCCAGCAGGCACAGCACGCCAGCCACGGCGTTCACCTTCATCAGCGTTTCTGACGACTTGTGGAACTGCAGCCCGGTGTCCGGGCAGATTCGGTATGTCGCCGCGTTTGCCATGTTATTTCTCCCCTCGCTCGTCCTCGTGCTCACCATTGTCTTTGGCACTTTCGCCGCCGGCACTGCCCTGGCCTTTGTCGACGACGTAAAGGTTCGACACCATGGTGTGATGGCCAATGCCGCAGAACTCGTTGCATAACACCGAGTATTTGCCGGTGCGCGTGGGGGTGATGGTGTAAACGCCCTCATAGCCCGGCACGACCTGGATGTTGAGGTTTTCCGGCTGTAGCGAAAACGTGTGCATGTAGTCCATCGAGGACAGATGCAGGCGGTAGGCCTGGCCTTTCTCCAGTTCGAGAATCGGCCACCACTGCCAAAGGCGCGCGATCAGGTAGACGTCGCTGCCCGCCGGCGGATGCACCACCGGCACATTCAGCTCGGTCTCGGTGCGCACCGTAAACTTGTCCACCATTTCCTGGGTCTTCTTGCTATAGGCCTCGGCGGTGATGCGATAAGCCTCGTTGGACAGATTCTGCTTTCCGAAAATGTGCCAGTACGGCATCATGAAAAACATGGCCAGACACCAGATCAGCGCGATCGCGATCCAGGTGCCCTCGACGCGATCCAGTGGCTGATTCCACCAGACCCGGCTGCTCGGCGGCATTATTGAACTCATGGGGTCTCTCCCTAAGTGATTGCGTCGTCAAGGCTACTTGGCGATCGGGATGGTGATGATTTCCATCACGCCCCACAGGATGTAAAAGACGGTCGGCACGGTGACGCCGATGAACAGCAGCAGAAACGGGTTGTCCAGAACCTGCTGCATGATCGGCATTTTGCCGCCGTCCGCGTCGGAGCCCGGGTTGAGGGAATCAGTGGTAGTGGTCATGGTGTCGTCCTCCTTGGATAACGCCCGCCATGCGAGCACGGCGGGCTTGACGGTGGGAAGTTACCCGCCCGAGAAACGAGAACAATTGATCCTTATCAAGAAAAAATGCCGGCCCCCCCGGCTGCAGGCTCACACCTTTAATATGGGATCCGGGCGCGCAGCGACCCCTCCTATGAATTTGGCCTGATTGCGATGGATCAAGCGACCCGAAGGCAGATCGCCGGCTGGCTGGCCGGTTGTTGCCTGCTGATATTGCTGATGGTGGTGGTGGGCGGCGTCACCCGGCTCACTCACTCCGGCCTGTCCATGGTCGAATGGAAACCACTGGTCGGAGCGATTCCGCCGCTGTCGCAGGCGGACTGGGAAGAGGTATTCCTGAAATACCAGGCCACGCCCGAGTACCTGCGCGTGAATAAGGGCATGGCGCTCGACGAGTTCAAGGGCATATTCTGGTGGGAGTACTTTCACCGGCTGATCGGACGCGCCATCGGCGTGGCGTTCTTTCTGCCCTTTCTCTATTTCCTGCTGCGCCAAAAAATTGACGGGCCGCTGGCGTCGAAGCTCGCCGGCATCTTCGTCCTCGGCGGGCTGCAGGGGGCGCTTGGTTGGTACATGGTGAAGAGCGGCCTGGTGGACAACCCGCGCGTAAGCCAGTACCGGCTGACCGCACACCTAGGCCTGGCACTCGCAATCTATGCCGCAATGTTGTGGATCGCGCTCGGCCTGCTGAAGCCACCGGGCCGTGCCGCCGCCAACGAGGCGCGCCTGCGGCTCGGCCGCTACGCGCTGGCGCTTGCGGCTGTGATTTTTCTGATGGCGCTTTCCGGCGGCTTCGTCGCCGGAATCCGCGCCGGCTTTGCCTACAACACCTTTCCGCTTATGAACGGGCAATTCGTACCACCGGAAATTTTCATGCTCGAACCGTGGTGGCTGAATCTCTTCAACAACATGGCGACCGTGCAGTTCAACCATCGCATGATTGCCTGGCTGCTGATGTTGCTAGTGCCGGCATTCTGGCTGGTGGCTTGGCGGGTCCCGATGCCCCCGCGAGCGCGCCTCGCGACCCATCTGCTTTTCGTCATGCTGGTCATCCAGGTGTGCCTTGGTATCGCCACTTTGCTGTGGATGGTGCCCGTGCCGCTTGCAGCCGCTCACCAAGGGGGCGCGGTGCTGCTGTTGAGCGCCGCGCTCTGGGCTGGACACGAACTGCGGACCGCCTGAAAAACCGCTATCAGGAGTCGCAGAAGCGGGCGATGATTGCGAGGGGACGCACCGCCGACTGCAGCAAGCTCGCCTTTGCGTAGTGATCGGAGATGCTGGCGCAGGCGCCTGCGGGTTCGTCCGCGGTGCCAACCTCCATCAGGGCCAACATCAACACCATGCTGCTGGCAACGATCACAGAACAGCGGAGCACAAAGCGGACGAATGAAGTATTCATGGCCATATCCCCTCTTCTGAACGCGGGCTCAATATAGTCACCGCGCCACGGACCATCTTTGACGCCGATCAAGAATTCCCCGTTTTCGATTGATCCGTCCCTCGGGTTTCGCCTATAAGGAAACAGCGAAATTCCGATGGTCTTCCCGAAAGCACAATCCGGCCACCATGAACCCGACCGAAGTGCATGACACGCCGCGTCACTGGCTGCGTCGCGTCGCAACCGCAGCGGTGTTCTTGGTGCTGGTGATCGTAGCCAGCAGCGCCTACCTCAGGCAGGCCTCGGTTCGGCTCGATTGTCCCGCCTGGCCGGCGTGCACCGAGCGCGCCATCGGCGAAGATTCGACCCACGCGCAACCGCCGGCAGTAAGGGCGACGCGCCTTGTGCACAGGCTGAGCGCCGCCATCGCCGGCGCTCTGGTGCTGCTGATCGCCTATCTGTCCTCGGTTCAGCAACCGCGCGTGCGCTCGGACATCGTCCTGTCTGTCGCATTGGTGGTGCTGACCGTATTCCTGGCGGTGCTCGGCCGCTGGTCAAGGACCTCGCAGGCACCGCTCGTCACTCTCGGCAACCTCCTCGGCGGCATGACTCTGCTGGCGCTGCTGTACTGGATGCGACTGCGCACCGCGCCGGCGCAAGAAACCGCCGATGGCTCCAGGAGCCTCGCCATCGCAGCCGGCGCTGCGCTCGCGCTGGCGCTCGCGGGCGTGGCCCTGGGAGCACTGATCAGCGGCATTCACGCGGTCCCCGCACTTCGCACGGGCGGCGGGGAGTTTCTTGCAACCCTGCACTTGGCTTGCGGCCTGCTGGTGCTGTTGCCAACAGGCGTGCTTGTGCTTCACCCCGGCGTGCGGGGAAGCGGTCGCGCCGTTGGCGGCGTCGCCTTCACACTGGCCGTCGCACAGGCGATGACCGGATGGGTCTTGACCCGCTTCGATTACCCGCTGGCCGCGGCGCTGAGCCACAATCTGCTCGCCGCACTGCTGCTGGTCGCGCTGGTGGCAGCGGCATATCGTTACGCCGGTCCCTCACGCGTTCTTCGTTGATTCACATCATCGCGGAGCTTGATTTGCATCAAATGCCGTCGGCGCCTAGCGCGTAGGGTATTTTGTTGGTCGCTACGCAATCCTTCACGCCAACCGCGTCAAGCGAAATGATGTTGCGGGCGTGCAACGGGAAGCGGGTTGCGAAGACCGCGCGCCGATAGACCTTCCGCCGCAGAACGCCCGTGGGGGCGCCGATCGGGGCGTTCGATTAACTTCGATTTAGCGGGAAGTTACAGGTGGAGGATGTTATGAAAAAGCCGATACTTGTCACCCTGCTGGTCAGCGCAATGGCCATAGCGCCCGCCTTCGCAGACCAGATGGAAGAGCATTACAAGGAAGGGACGAAGGGGATGTCGTCCAACGTGATCCGGCCCGAATACCTGGACGGGATGACGATACACAACATCCAGATGGAATCCCATCTGAAGGACATGCAGAAGCTGATGGACAAGATGCACGCGACGACGGACGCCAGGGAACGACGCAAACTCATGGACGAACACACCAAGACCATGCGCGAACTGATGAAGAACATGCGCAGTACCAGCGATGAGATGAAGATGGGGATGGTGGCTGGCGGGCCGAAGGGTGGCGGACCGATGCCGGAAGGGGAGAGATTGCGGCAGCATCTGTTGGAAAAGCGCATCGACATGATGAACATGATGATGGAGCAGACGATGCAGTCGCAGGACATGATGAAGTCCATGCACTGAAGGTCACGTTAGACTCGGGATCAAGAAGGTATTGTCGAGCTGCCATGCCGCGAATTCTCCGACATGGGCTGGTCAAGAGCGCAAAATCGGGTCAATCTATCATGCCAATTGACAATTCATCGACCCGGGGGCTCCAGTGAGTCACACCAAGATGTTGCACAGCAGGCGAAGGAAGCAAAGAGCCAAGAAGGACCTCGCCAAGGCTGCCAAGCAAGCGAAGAAGCTGAGGAAGCAAAACACCAAGAGGGCCAGCGCGGAAGCTGCCAACAAAGGACCCGCCTAGGCATTTCGTCACGCGAACCAGGAGCCAGATCGGGGTCAAGTTGAACTGTCCGAGAAACCCGGGACAGGTCAACTTGACCCCGATGTGTTTTTTGACCCCGATGCGTTTTTATCGCTGATTCAAGGATTCGTTCCCGGTTTTCTTTGCGTTTCTTTGCGTACTTTGCGTCGTTGCGTTGAGGTGTAGGGAAATTCTACCCGCGAGGGCCGAACATGATGACGGCCATGCCGCCCACCGCCACGGCGCTGCCGATCAGATCCCAGCGATCCGGTGGATGGCCTTCCACCAGCCACAACCACAGGATCGCGACCGCCACGTAAACGCCGCCGTAAGCCGCATACACGCGGCCCGCGGCGAGCGGGTGCAGCGACAGCAACCACGCGAAAAGCGCCAGGCTCATGACACCGGGGACAAGCAGCCACGCGGAGCCGTCCTTGCGCAGCCAGAGGTAGGGCAGGTAGCAGCCGACAATTTCGGCGACCGCGGTCGCAAAGAATAGGAGCGTCGTTTTGATCAGATTGCCTCCCGTTCCGGCTCATGCGGCCGTCTGCCGCGAATGCTCAAGTTTCGACCACTGCATCAATGCTCTTGAGATCGCGTCCGGGTTTCGGGCGGGCGGAATTATCGCATTTCGGCGCACGCGCTCGCCGAGCGGCGGCGCAATTGACAGCGCATGCGCCGCTCTGTAACAGTGATCGCCTGTCACAAAGCACAACAAATACAGGAGAGGAACATGCCCGGTCAGTGGATCGAAATCAAGGCCGCGGACGGCGGCGCGTTCAGGGGCTACCTCGCCGTCCCCGCGGCGGGCACGGGTCCGGGCATCGTGCTGTGCCAGGAAATTTTCGGCATCAACGCCTACATCCGCGCAGTCGCCGACCTCTACGCCGAGGAGGGCTACGTGGTGCTGGCGCCCGACCTGTTCTGGCGTCTCGACAGTAACGTGGAGCTGGGCTACACCGAGGCCGACTGGAAGAAGGCCTTCGATTATTTGCAGCGCTTCGACGCCGACAAGGGCATCGAAGACATCACCGCGGCGGTGCGCGTGCTGCGCACCCGGCCGGAAGTCGCGGGCAAGGTCGGCGCGCTCGGTTTCTGTCTCGGCGGACGCCTGGCGTATCTCGCGGCGGCGCGCTCCGGTGTGGATTGTGCGGTCGGCTATTACGGCGTGGCCATCGATCAGCACCTGAAAGAGGCCGCCAGGATCAAGGTGCCGATGCTGTTGCACTTCGCCGCCAACGACAAGTACGCGCCGCCAGAGGCCGTCGAGAAAATCAAGGCCGCGTTCAAGGGTCGCCCGGAAATCGACATCTACGTTTATCCCGGAGTGGACCACGCGTTCGCGCGCACCGGCGGAATGCATTACGACCGCCCCGCCTCGATGATGGCCCATTCGCGCTCAATCGCGCTGTTCCGCAAGGTGATGGGTCCGCACTACGACCTCTCGGCGCTGTGGGAACAGCACACCCTGCACGAGTTCGGCACCGGCGACGTGGACGCGACCATGAAGACCATGGTGGCCGAGCCCTACGTCAATCACGTCCCGACCCTCACCGGCGGCGTCGGCCAGGAACATGTGAAACGCTTCTACAAGTATCACTTCATCCCGAAAACGCCCAAAGACGCCAAGCTCATCCCAATTTCGCGCACCATCGGGGCGGACCGGCTGGTCGACGAGATGCTGTTCTGTTTCACCCACGACATCGAGATCGACTGGATGCTCCCGGGCATTGCGCCCACTGGCAAGTACGTCGAGATCCCGCTGGTGGCGATCGTCAATTTTCGCGGCGACAAGATCTACCACGAGCACATCTACTGGGACCAGGCCTCGGTGCTGCAGCAAATCGGCGTGCTCGATTCGAAGGGTTTGCCGGTCGCGGGAGCGGAAACCGCAAGGAAGCTGGTGGACGAGAATTTCCCGTCCAACATGCTGATGAAGAACTGGGCATCAAGCGAAGGCAGGAGCTGACCCCTCGCTCAGCGGCGTTCGCGCAGGTTTTCGAGGTTCCAGTAAGCGCGTGGATGCTTGGGATCGAGTTCCAGCGCGCGCAAGTAAGCTTGCTCAGCCTCTTCACGCCGCCCCGCCTGCTGATAGACGAAGCCGAGATTGTTGAACACGCGCGCCTTGCCTGGCGATTTTGCCGCCGCGTCCTCCCAAAACGTGACTTCCGAGCGATACGTTTCGTTGCGCTGCACGGTCACGTAGCCGAGGCCGAGCAGCATGATGCCGGCCAGCGCATTGACCATCGAGCGGTGTGGCGCGCGCTCCAGCAGCCGCTGCAACGCGACCGCCGCCAGCAGAAAGACTCCGATCGAGGCGAGGTATAGCTGGCGGTCGTTGGCGAGATCGAGCCGAGGCAGCACCGAATTGGTGGGCAGCAGATGAATGAAGAACCACAGAAGCGCAATGGCAAGCCACGGCCTGCGGCGCAGGTTGGCGAATCCTGCCGCGACCGCAATTGCAAGCAACGCGGCCCGTAATGACAGCGACGGCGTCCATGACGCAGCCACCGCCAGATCGGGATCGACATTCATTCTCCACGGCATCAGCAACTGGGCACCGAGGTACCAGATCGCATCGATCTGCGAAAGCAGATTCTCCGCGAGGGTTCGCGTCGACAGACTGACTTCGAACAGGTGCCGGTAGGTGGGGCTCGCAATCATGACCACCATTGCGCCAATCAGCACCAGCCAGTGCGCCGACTGGCGCCGGAGCATATCCCCCAACCGGCGGCTGTGTGGATCGACCGCATCGCACAGCAATAACGCCAGCGGCAGCGTCACCGCCGTTTCCTTTGTCAGCAGTGCCGCGGCAAACAGCGCCGCCGAGATTACCCGCAGCTTGCCGGGTGCGGGCGACGCATCGGCGCGCAGATAGGCAAGAACGCCGCCCAGGTAGAACAAGGCCATTAACGACACGGAGCGGCCGCAAACATAGGTCACGGCCTCCGTGTGCAGCGGATGCAGCGCGAACAGGAGCGCGCCAAGAAACGGTGCCCAGCGCGCCCCTGAAGCAGGCAGCCGGTCGCGCAGCGCGCAGAATAGAAAGTACACCAGCGCTGCATTTGCGGCGTGCGCCGCAACGTTGACGAGATGGAATCCGAAGGGCGAGGGGTTGGCGATCCAGTTCAGCGTGTACGAAAGTTTCAGCAGCGGCCGGATTCCCGGCATGGACTCGAACCAGGCCGCGGCCGAATGGACCGCCGGATTGTGGACGATGACGTTGTAGTCGTCGAACTGAAAGCTGCCGAAAAGGGCGTTGAAATCAGCCGCCAAGGCCGCAGCGCAGACGATGATTGCCAGTCGGCTATCGGGCAACATCGGCCGCTGCGTCGAATGCCTGCTCGAGGATGCCGATCGCGTCCCACCAGCGTTCCCGCGCGCCCAGCATCGTCAACAGCACGCGCGCGCCATTCTTCTCCGCCAGCACGATGAGGCATTTGCCAGCGTTGCTGGTGTAGCCCGTCTTCACTCCGATCGCCGGCGTATAGTTGCCGATGAGCGCGTTCTTGTTGCGGACTCGATAAATCCGTTTGCCGTCGGTCGAGACAAGCCGCACCTCGGGTTTTGCAACCGCGGCCGCGAATTCCGGATGGGCCAATGCGGCATGGGTCAGGCGCGCAAGGTCGCGCACGCTGGAAAAGTGATCCGGCGCATCGAATCCGCAGGGATTGGCGAAGCGGGTATTGGTGAGGCCCAACGCGACCGCGCGGCGATTCATGCGCTCGACGAAGTCCGCGACCGTCGCCGCGTAGTGTTCGGCCAGCGCATGACAGGCGTCGTTAGCCGAGCCGACCAGCGTCCCGGCGAGCAGCGCTTCGACCGGCAAGCGCTCGCCGCGCCGCAATCCGAGACGGGCACCGGTTTCCCGGGCTGCAGCGCCGCTGACGGTGACCGTCTCGCGCGGCCGATAATCCTCGAGCACCAGCAGCGCGGTCATGATCTTGGTGAGGCTTGCCGGCGCAAGTCGCTTGTCCGCATCGGCCGCCCACAAGTCACGCTCGCCGATCTGGACCAGGTACGCCGCAGCCACCTCGGGAAAAGGATTGGGCTCGGCGATAGCGACGCCGCGCAGCGCCCAGCAGAACAGGGCAGCCGCCGCGTGCCGCACCAGCAGCCTCAGTGCGCGGCGATCAGGGCTTGAAAAGTTTCTTGAGCTTCGACGCACCTTCCTTGATTGCGTCCGTGGCAGTGGTGGACTGCTTGGCATCCTTCGCGCCCTCGGATGCAGGCGCTGGCGTAGCTGCCGCCCCCGGTGTCGGCGCCGCTACTGTTTCCTTCGCGACATCCGCACCGAAATTCCTGCATATTTCCACGTACTCCGAGGCCATCGCGTTCGTGTAATCGAAGCCAACGCAATGCTTCTGCGCCAGCACCTTCGCCTCGGCGGGACAGTATTCGGCCACGAAATTCCAGTTCTTCTTGTCAACGCCCGTCTTGCACGCTGCGCTCGCTACCGCCGTCGGATCGTTGCCGCAGGCCTTCATAGCCTCGCGCCAATCCCGGTACTTACCGTTGGCTTCCGCGAAAGCCGCCGGTTCACGCATCTGTTGCGCCAGTTTCACGGAACGCGCGCAGAAGTCGGTCTTGCGATCCTTGCAAAGCAGCGACTCCGGTGGAAGATTCGCACCGCCGAAGAACAACAAGGGATTCAACTCTTCGATCTGCTTGTCGCACTCTTTGGCGATCATGGCCTGGTTCTGCGCCTGCATGTCCTTGACCTTCTTGGCCGGGTCTTCGTAGGTACAACTACCGACTTTCTTTCCCGACATGTTCTGGGTCATGTTGAAGGGCTGGCCCTCCATCTGGCCGGACATTTTCATGATGCCGTCGAACTTGTCGCCCGTATGGGTCATTTCGCCGGTCCCGGTCATCGGGTCAGGTTTGGTGCAGACCATCTTCCAGGTCGTTTTCGCGCCCGCGATCTTGACGTCGGTCGCCTTGCAATCGGACCGGTCGTTGCTCTTGTCGAGGTCGGGGTTGCGGTCGCCCTTGCGTTTGCAGCTTTTGGTGGTGTGTGCCGGCATCGCCGGCATGCCGGCCATCTCCATTTTCATGGTGATTTCCCACAGCTCGTCCGTTCCCTCGCCAAGTGCAGTGGGCACTGCGAACGCGATGGGCAGGACGGTCAGGATCAGCGCGAATCTTCTTGTCATGATCTCCACCTCGGGGAAAAACGGATGAACTCTTGCATAAGGCAGCTGCTTCTGGTGTCAACGCAGATCGAAGATTTTTTCGGCGATCACCTGGTCGGCCGCCATCAGTCTCACGATCCATCTGCCCGGTACCGCCTCCGCCTCGCCTTCCAACGTGTGCCCGAGACAGGCGATCGCCTCACCGCCGCTGGCGGTCAGTTCGATTTCCTGTTCGTAGCCGGTCGAGACGGTACCATCGGCGGCGATTACCGGCGGATGTGAAATCACTTTCTCGAGATCGAGATCACCGTCTTCCAGCGCGCCGGTGACGCTGACACAGAAACCGAAACGCAATCCCCGCTGTGCCGTCGGGATGGCCGTCTGTTCGACAAGCTCGATCCCGGCGGGGCCGCCTGGAGCGTGCGCCGCACGTTGCAAGAACGCCGCGGAACCAGTGCCGTATACGCCGTAATTTAGAATCGTGCCGTGCAACAGATGGTCCTGAGTGCGGCCGTGATGCGCCAGTGCCAGTCCGCTCGCGAACGCCAGCAGCGTGGCAACGACGATGCTCGTAGTCGAATGCATATTCACCTCCCGATCGACTCAATCTACAACAAAATCAGAACTGAGGGACAAGGACTGCGGACTGAGTGAACGCCCAGTGCCTGGCGGCCGCAGCGCCCGAAAAAGTCCCGGCACTTTACTTCATCCTTCCGCCTTCATCCTTCCGCCTTGCTCTTCATCCTTGCCTTTTCATCCTTGCCCTTTCATTTCCGGCAATGTGAAAAACGCCGCCGGTTGGAGGATCTTGTTCTCCATGCTATCCAGCAGCGGCGTCGCCTTGGCGAGGTAGGGGGCGAATCCCGGGTCCTTTGCCAGCCGGCCGCGCCGTTCCTCGCGGTCTGCCAGGTTCTTGTAAGCCCACATGTGCACGACCTGCGACAACGGGCCGATGTCGTTGCTCACGTACCAGCCGACGCAGTGGCCGAGGTACTTGAGCTGCAGCGGCAACATTTCCTTTTCATATAGCTTCACGAATTCGGTCAGCTTGCCCGGCTTTACTGCGTAGGTGCGGTGATCGACGATCATGGTTTTCCTTCGGAAAGGTGATTGGTGAAGGGTGAAGGGTGAAGGGAAAATTATAGATTCCCAGTTGCGCAATGTCTGCTTTTTTACTCGGCCCTCGTACCTATCTTTTTTTGTGCTTGCGTCAGGAAGTCGCGAATCTCTCGAATGAGGAATGTCGCATCTTCCGGTTTCAGGCTGGTAGCGGCCTGGTGCCCCTGCACTGAGGGGATCTCGACGAAGCGGGCGCCAGGAATTGCCGCGGCGGCATCGCGCGCTGATTGCACCGGATTGAACAGGTCCAGAGGCGGCGCCAGTACCAGCGTTTTCGCCTTGACCGAGGCCAACGCGCCCGCGGTACCGGCGAAGCCCGCTGTCGCGCCGACATCGTGCGCTTCGTAGGCCCAGGACTGATAGAGATAGTCGTGGGCGTCAAATCCCAGGCCACGGTTCTGCGCAAACAGGCGCTCGAACCACAGGTGCGCTTCGGCGCAGTCCGGAAGAAATTCGGCGAGCGCCATCGGCGTGCGCGACAGCAGCGCAGTCATCAATCCGGTGTAGGCACGCCAGCCGCGCTCCGGTACCGCGCTGAATCCGTCGCCGGTCCACGCCGGATCAGCCATCAGGCAGGCGCGCGCCGTTTCGGTGACCAATGCCGCCCAGGGCGCGGTTTTCGCCATCGGCGTCATTGCCACGACGGCGTGCATGAAGCCGGAATGGCTGACAGCCCACTGCAGTGCCTGCATCCCGCCCATCGAAGCGCCCACCACCGCGCGCAGCCGGGCGATGCCGAGTTGCCCGGAAAGCAACTGGTGCTGCGCATGCACCATGTCGCGAACGCTAAAGCGGGGAAATTGCATCCCCGGCTGGCGGGCGCTGTTCGAGGGTGAAGTGGACAAGCCGTTTCCGATCGGGTCCGCGCACACGATGAAGTCGCGCGAAGGATCGAGCGCCCTGCCCTCTCCGATCAAAAAATCCAGCCGATGATGATTGCCGGTCAACGAAGCGCAGACCAACACGGCGTTGGACTTGTCGCCGTTGAGTTCACCATGCGTGACGTACGACTGGCGGAAATCCCGAATCACTTCGCCGGATTCGAGCTTAAGGTCTCCAAGCTCCGCCTTCCGGTGCGGCGCATCGATCCAGCCCGGTTGCATCGGCGGATGTCTGAATGTTTCAATCGGCATGTTAGATCAAGTACCTTGACGCAAAGGCGCAAAGACGCAAAGAAGGGCGTAGATATCAGAGATTGTTGTTCAGTTACTGTCCCAACCAAAAGTAGGGTTTCAAAGTGCATGCCATTGGCACACATTATCTGACTCAATTATTGAAGCTCTCCCTATTATTCCTTTGCGTCTTTGCGCCTTTGCGTCAAAGTTCTTTTGCAGTCAATCAAACATGACGACAGTGCGGATGCCTTCGCCGAGGGCAAGCGACGCAAAGCCGTCATTGATGTCTTCCAGTTTGATGCGCCGGTTGATCAGTTCGTCGAGCTTCAGCCGTCCATCGAGGTATTCGCGCACGATCCACGGGAAGTCGCGCCGCGGGCGGGCATTGCCGTAGCTGGAACGCACGATCCGCTTCTCGCCCATGAGCGAACCCCA
>JBQTIV010000035.1:0-5919 GCA_052387775.1 Betaproteobacteria bacterium | reverse complement strand
ACCGAGTCGCAAACGCACCGCGAGATGGCGAGCGGCCTGTCCACGCCGGTCGGTTTCAAGAACGGCACCGACGGCGGGCTGCAGGTCGCTATCAACGCGCTGTTGTCGGTGTCGCGGCCACACAGTTTCCTCGGCATCAACCAGGGCGGCCAGGTTTCGGTGATCCGCACCAAGGGTAACCGCTATGGCCACATCGTCCTGCGCGGCGGCGCCAAGGGCCCGAACTACGATTCGGTAACGATCGCAGTGGTGGAAAAGGAGTTGGCGAAGAACAAGCTGCCCGCCAACATCATGGTCGACTGCAGCCACGCCAACTCCAACAAGGACCACAACCTGCAGCCGCTGGTTGCCAGTGACTGCGCCCACCAGATCATGGAAGGCAACCGCTCCATCGTCGGGGTGATGCTGGAAAGCAATATCAACTCCGGCAACCAGTCCATCCCGGCCGACCTGAAGCAGCTGAAGTACGGCGTCTCCGTCACCGACGCCTGCATCGACTGGCCGACCACGGAAAAGCTGCTGCGCGAAGTGCGTCAGAAATTAAAGGGCGTACTGCCAAGTCGGGCCCCGAAAACCGCAGAACTCAGAAAGATCAGCGGCTGACTACCGTCGTTCGATCACCGCAACCACGGCGGACCACCTCATCCCCCGGACGCGCGGACACGTTAGTGATGAAATCACCCGCTTGCGGGGCGGCTGTGACACGTCAGCCATAGGCCCGCTTGCGGGAGCAGCCGCATAACGCCCCGATCAATACGGTGCGACACAGCCTTGTGCGCCCCTACCCGCAAACTGGGCTACGCCTAACGAGTCCGGGGCGCGCGCCAAGCCCCGTCTCCCGCCCCAAGATCAAGCCCCATTCGCCGGGTCGACGGAGTTCCTCCCCGGAGCGGAGAAGGTGCGCTGCGCAGGCCTTTCGCGGAGTTGATTTTCAAGTTCCCTCTCCGCCTCAGGGGGAGAGGGTCAGGGTGCGGTGGGCCTACCTTACCGCAATCGGCGCCACCGTCGAACCAGTTCCGCCCTTGATCTTCAGAGGCTGGACCAGGAAGGCAAACTCATAGGCCTTCTTCGCCGCCAGTTCGTCGAGCTTCATGTTCTCCAGCAAGAAGATGCCGTAGACGGCAAGCGCGAGTTGGTGGATCGGCAGGTTGATGCTCTTGTCGGGATTCGGCACGACTTCAACCGGAAAATTATCCGCGCCGAACAGGATCGGATCCTGTTGCGCCAGCCACTCCGCCGCCGGCACGCCGATGCCCGGACTACCGCTGTTGTACTTGGCGTTGTCCACGCCCCACAGCTTGCCCCAGCCGGTGTGGATCAGCACTGCGTCGCCTTTCTGCAACGTCACGCCCTGCTTCTTCAGCGCCGCCTGCAGGTCATCGACCGTGATCTCGTAGCTCAGTGGCAGCATGTCCACGCCTTTGGATGCCGCCACGTCGATGAGGACGCCGCGCGTATAGATCGCGCCGATCTTGTCCACGCCCAGCTTGGTAAAGCCGTTGCGTGAAGAGATCTCGTCGGTCTTGAAGCAGTTGTAGTGACTGTTGTCGATGCTCTGATGAGAGAACATGTCGAACTGAGTGCCGACTTGGCCGAGTTCGGTGATGATGAGTTCTTCGTTGGTGTAGCGCTTGTTGGTCCCCATCGGGCCGCCCGTGCGCTTGCTGTGGATGTCGAATCGGCGCGTGCCGAAAAAGGCCATGTCCATCGCCAGGACGCGGCCGAGTTCGATGACTTCACCCGTCTTGATGAGCCGCGAGGCGCGCAGCACCAGTTCCGGGCTCATGAGATTCGCCGCCCCGCGCTCGTCGCCCGCCCCCCACTTCGACGGACAGCGCACCTCGGGTGCCGGCGGGCTCCAGCTCTGCGCGGTGACGCCAACCGGACAAAGCGCTAGCAGCGCCGTCGCTGCGGCGACAAGTTTGGTCGTTTTCATTGCTCCTCCTTTAATGATTACTTTGTATGCCGGCCTGTTCTTTTTTGCGCCTTACGCTAGCTTACCGCACCCGGGGGCTTTCCGTTTACGCCGGATTCTCGTGCGCAGCGAGAGGTGGCGGCGAAAAACGCGCCCCTGCGCCATTCATCCAAGCCGCCGGATCGTGACCTTGTTGTAACCGAGAAGCGAATTCAGGATGAAGCTGAACACCGAAACAAACAGCGCAACGAAAAACCCGGACCAGAACCCGGCGACGAAAAAACCTGGCACAAGCCAGGCCACCAGCAACAGCAGCAGCGCGTTGATCACCAACACGAACAGGCCCAAGGTCACCACCGACAGCGGCAGCGTCAGGATCACCAGAAGCGGTTTCAGGAAAGTATTGACCTTGCCGCGAACCTGGCCGGCAATGAAAAGCGACTGCGCAGTCTGCAACGACATGCCGTCGAACAGATCGTCGGCCACCCAAAGAGTGAGCGTGTTCACACCCCAGAAAATCAGAAAACGGATCACGGGATTGCTGGGTTTCATAGCGGCGATGTTAGCACGCGGCACGCGGCGCTCAGCGCAGGATTGGGGATTGGGGATTGAGTAAATCGCGAGGTAGTGCAGAACTCTTGTCTCGCACAATCCTCAATCCTCGATCCTCAATCCTCGTTCCTCATTCCTGTAAACTCCGCCGCGCTTTAACTTCATCCTTCATCCTTCCGCCTTCATCCTTGCCCTTCATCCTTCCTCCTTCCTCCTTTATCCTTGATTTATGACCACCCTTCCCCGCTCGATGTGGGTCCTGACCGTGCTGCTCACGCTCGGCTGGGGGCTGAACTGGCCGATGATGAAACTGACGTTGGCCGATCTCCCGGTGTGGACGTTTCGCGGCCTGTGTGTCGCCTCCGGCGCCGTCGGACTTTTCATCATTGCGCGCGCGAGTCGCCAGCCAACCCGCGTACCGGCGGGGCAGTGGCCGCGCCTTGCAGTTACGGCGATAGCCAACGTTACGATGTGGAACGTGCTGATCGGCTACGGCCTGACGCTTTTGCCCTCCGGGCGCAGCGCGATCCTCGCTTACACCATGCCCCTGTGGACGGTACTGCTGTCGAGGTTCGTACTTGACGAAAAACTGACACCGCGCCGAGTTCTCGGCGTTTCTTTAGGCATGGCGGGCATGGCGCTGCTGATCGGCGACGAATTCACCGCGATGGAAGCCGCGCCGGTCGGCGCGGTACTGGTTCTCGGCGCTGCTTTTTCCTGGGCGGTCGGCACGGTACTGATGCGGCGCTATCCGACCGATATGCCGACGACCTCTTTCACGGCATGGCAGCTGCTGATCGGCGGCATTCCGATCATGGTCGGGGCGCTCGTTCTCGACTGGGGTGAGTGGCGGCCGATCGGCGTCGGGGCTGCGATCGGGCTCGGCTACAACATGCTGTTCGTCTTCATTTTCTGCTACTGGGCATGGTACAAGATCGCCACCAACGTGCCCCCCAACGTTGCGGCGCTCTCCACGCTGATGATCCCGATCGTCGGCCTGTTCAGCGGCATGCTGATCCTGGGAGAACGGCCGCAGTGGCAGGAATATGCGGCATTGCTGCTGGTGATCGCCGCGCTCGCGACCGTGCTAGTGCCGCCGAAGCAGGTTAGCCAGAACCATTAGCAGGAGCCGCGGGCCAAGAGGCAGGCTCCGTTGCTGTGCTAACCCATGGTTTTCTCGGGATAATTGGCCCGGAAGTTGCTGCGTGCTTAGTCATCATGGGTATCCGGTTCCTCCTCTTTCTGGTTTTGGCGGTTTCTGCCGGAATTGTGCAGGCCGACATCTACCGCTACGTGGATGCCGATGGCGTGGTGCAATTCACCAACGTGCCGCACGACAGCCGCTACAAAGTTTATTTGAAGGAAAAGAAGAAGAAACCGGATCCAATCTCGCAAACGCTGGCAAGCGAACTGCGTTATTACAACAATGAAGCGCGTTCGCGCTATGCCCGGCACATCCACGAAGCTGCGATGTTCACCAAGCTCGAGCCGGCACTGATCCACGCGGTGATTTCCGCGGAGTCCGGCTATAACCCGCTGGCGCGGTCGCGAGCGGGCGCCGCTGGACTCATGCAACTGATGCCCGACACCGCAAAGCGCTACGGCGTGAAGAACCGGCTGGACCCGGCACAGAGCATCCACGGTGGCGCGCGCTATCTGCGCGACCTGGTGCGCCTGTTCAACAACGATCTCCAGCTTGCCGTAGCCGCATACAACGCCGGAGAGAACGCGGTGGTAAGACACGGCAACCGCATTCCGCCGTACAGTGAAACCATGACCTACGTGCCGCGGGTGATGAGTTACTACAAGAAGTACCGCGCCACCTCCTAGTCCTTTCCCGGCCCGCGCGGCCGTGCACGCTCACCATGGCGACCGGCTTCGGGGACGAGGCCGGTCGCGCTTTCGGCCAGCAGTATCCGGAAATCCTGGCGCGCGACGGTTGCACTTGACCGGTAAATCTGCCGGTGCAAAAAACAACACCCTTTTCACTCTGCGGCAGACAACCGCCCTATTCGATTTCGCGTAACGGCTTGTGCAGCCTGACCGGCTCGGCTTTCTTTCGCCGCATGCGGATGTTGAGCGTCTCCACAGCCACCGAAAACGCCATGGCGAAGTAGAGGTACCCCTTCGGCACATGCACCTCGAAGCCGTCGACCATCAATGTCACGCCGACCATGATCAGGAAAGACAGCGCCAGGATCTTGATGGTGGGATGCCGATCGACGAAGACGCCGATCGGCTCCGCGGCCACCAGCATCACCCCCACCGACGCAATGATGGCGATCGCCATGATGGAAACTTGATCGACCAGGCCGACCGCCGTGATCACCGAGTCCAGAGAGAACACGATATCCAGCACGGCAATCTGTACCAGCGTCATTCCCATGCCCGCGGCGAGCACGGGGCGACCGGTATCCTCGACGCCCTCCAGGCTGTTGTGGATTTCGTGCGTCGCCTTGGCCAGCAGAAACAGGCCGCCACCGATCAGGATCAAGTCGCGGCCGGAGATCTCTTGTCCCAGCAGGAATACGGTGAACAATGGCTCGGTCAGTCCCATAACCCAGGATATGGCGAACAGCAGCCCCAGACGGGCAATCATCGCCAGGCTCAGTCCCACCCGTCGCGCAAAGGCGCGCCGCTGCGCCGGAAGGCGCCCCACCAGGATGGAGATGAATATTATGTTGTCGATCCCCAGCACGATCTCCAGCGCGGCAAGTGTGGCGAGCGCAATCCACGCCTCCGGGCTCGCAATCCATTCGAACATCGGTGTCTCCTCTGTACTGTATGGCCCCGATGGAGCCCAAGGTTAAAGAACTTTCACGCGGGGAACGCCGGCGCGGATTTCGCCGATGACCGCGGCGCTCCCGAAGCCTTCGCTGTGAAATACATCGAGCACCCGTTCCACCGCGTCCGGCGCGCAGGTCACCAGCAGCCCTCCGCTGGTTTGCGGATCGGTAAGCAGCGTCCGCTCGAGGTCGCCATGGCCGCCCAGGTCCACGCTCTTGCCGTAGCTTTGCCAGTTGCGGGTCGAGGCGCCGGTCTTGAACCCGGCCTTCACCAGATCGAGCACACCGGGGAGCAGCGGCACCTGATCCCAATGCAGCGTCGCCGCCACTCCGGAGCCCTTGCAGACCTCGAACAAGTGTCCGGCCAGCCCGAAACCGGTGACATCCGTCAGCGCATGGACGCCTTCCAGTTCGGCAAGCCTGAGGCCGGGCGTGTTGAGCTGGGTGGTGCTCGCAAGCATTGCCGCGAAGCCTGAGGCGTCGAGCTTGTCGCTCTTGATCGCGGCGCTGCAGACGCCGATGCCGAGTGCCTTGCCGAGGATGATCGTGTCTCCGGGTTTCGCATCGGCATTGCGTTTTACTTGTCCCGGGTGGACGAGGCCGATCACCACCAGGCCGTAGATCGGCTCCACGGAATCGATGCTGTGGCCGCCCGCTATCGGGATA
>JBQTIV010000034.1:0-6352 GCA_052387775.1 Betaproteobacteria bacterium | reverse complement strand
GCGTTCGGTAATCTTCGCCCCGGGCATGCACCCGGCAACGGCTTCGAGGTTCTGCAGGAATTCCCACGCAACCTCGGCCGAGGACGGCATGGGGTAGGTCTTGTCGATCTCAACCTTCATGCCGATTGTCCGGCTGGGCGCACTATCTCTTGTTGATTCCGAGCGCCTTGCACTGCTGCCAAACGCGGAAGGCGGTATGCGGCATGTCCATGTGCGTCACCCCCAGATGTGCAAAGGCATCCACCACCGCGTTGGAGAAGCACGGAATGCCGCCGACATGGGGCGACTCCGCTACGCCCTTGGCGCCGATCGGATGGTGCGGCGAAGGCGTGACCGTGTGATCGGTTTCCCAATGCGGCGTTTCCATGCTTGTCGGCAGGAAGTAATCCATCAGGCTGTTGCCGAGATGGTTGCCGTTCTCGTCGAAAGGGATGGCCTGGCCAAAGGCCACCGCAAAGGCCTCGGTAAGACCGCCATGAATCTGGCCTTCGATGATCATCGGGTTGATCCGCGTGCCGCAATCGTCCAGCGCGTAGAAACGCCGGACCTTGGTCTCACCGGTGAAGCGGTCGATATCGACGACGCACACGTACGCGCCGAACGGATATGTCAGGTTCGGCGGATCGTAGTACTCGGTTGCGTCCAGGCCTTTTTCCATGCCGGCAGGCAGGTTACCGGTGTGGGCGACCATTGCGATCTCTTTCATCGTCTTGGTCATCGCCGGATTGCCCTTGACCTTGAAGCGATCAACTTCCCATTCCAGGTCGCCTTCGCCCACTTCGAGCAAGTGCGCCGCGATCTTCATGGCCTTCGCGCGGATCTTGCGGGCAGCCATCGCCGCTGCAGCGCCGGCCACCGGCGTGGAACGCGAGCCCCAGGTGCCCGCGCCGTAAGGGGCCTTGTCGGTGTCGCCCTCTTCGATCTGGATTTCCTCCGAGGGCAGGCCGAGTTCGGTGGCGATGATTTGCGCATAAGTCGTGGCGTGCCCTTGGCCCTGACTCATCGTGCCCAGCCGGGCAATGGCGCTGCCAGTGGGGTTGACGCGGATGTCGCAACTGTCGAAAAGTCCGATGCCGAGAATGTCGCACACCTTGGTGGGTCCGGCGCCGACGATTTCGGTGAAGGTGCAGACACCGATGCCCATCAGCTCACCCTTGGCGCGTTTCGCCGCCTGCTCTTTGCGCAGGCCGTCGTAGTCGACGGCCTTCAACACTTTTTCCAGCGCCGCGTGGTAGTTGCCGCTGTCGAGTGTCCATCCAAGGCTCGTGGTGTAAGGAAACTGTTCCTTCTTGACGAAGTTGCGCCTGCGGATTTCCGCTTTGTCGAGGCCGAGTTTCTGCGCCAGAACGTCGATCATGCGCTCGATCAGGTACACCGCCTCGGTGACCCGCAGCGAACAGCGATAGGCCACGCCGCCCGGCGCCTTGTTGGTATAGACCGCATCGACCCGGCAATAGGCCTTGGGAATGTCGTAAGAGCCGGTGCAGATGCTGAACAGGCCGGCCGGCAATACGCTGGCCGACACGTGCGAGTTGAACGCCCCATGGTCGGCCAGGGCCGCAAAACGCAGCGCTTTGATGCGACCGTCCTTGTCGGCGGCGAGTTCGCCAACGCCGTGGTAGTCGCGCGCGAAACCCGTCGTCGAAATATTGTCGATGCGCGACTCGATCCACTTGATGGGCACCCCCGTCACGATCGACGCCACGATGGCCACCACATAGCCCGGATAAACCGGGACTTTGTTGCCAAATCCGCCGCCGATGTCGCCGCCGATGATACGGATCTTGCTCTCAGGTAGTCCCGAAAGCATTGCAACCACGGTACGCAGCAAGTGCGGTATCTGCGTCGTAACGTGGACCGTCAACTGGCCCGTGACCTTGTCGAACGAGGCTACGCAACCACAGGTCTCCATCGGGCAGGGGTGGACTCGCGGGTTGAGGATTTCTTCGCGCACGGTGACGGCAGCGCCGGCGAAGGCCGCATCGGTCGCAGCCTTGTCGCCCGCTTCCCAGGTGAAGATATGGTTCGGATGGGTGCGCTTGCCATGGCCGACTTCGTCCTTGCCGGCGATGTCTTCGCGGATGATCGGCGCGTCTTTCGCCATCGATTTGTGCGGATCGACGATGGCGGGCAGTTCCTCGTATTCGACCTCCACCGCATCCGCCCCGTCGGCGGCACTGTAGCGGTCAGCTGCGACGACGAACGCCACTTCCTGCATCTGGAAGTGCACCTTCTTGTCTGCGAGCACGGCCTGCACGTCGCCGCCCACCGTCGGCATCCAGTCCAGTTTCACCGGCTTGAGATCATCCGCGATCAGCACCGCCACGACTCCCGGTACGGCCAGCGCCTTGGCCTTGTTGATCGACTTGATGCGGGCATGGGCGTAGGGGCTGCGCACCATGGCGCCGAACAACATGCCCGGCAGCTTGATGTCATCGATGTAGGTTCCCCTGCCGCGAATGAAGCGGGCGTCCTCCTTGCGCAGTCTGGAACTGCCCAGTCCCTGAAGCTTAGTCTCGCGCTCGAGCGTGTCGGTTGATGCAGTCATGGCGGAATCTCCGGTAAGTAGGTAATTATCAGGTGCGCGCCGACGACATCTTCTTCGCCGCGTACTGCACCGCCTTGATGATGTTCTGGTAGCCCGTGCAGCGGCAAAGATTGCCCGCCATCCAGTAGCGAATATCGTCTTCCGACGGGCTGGGGTTTTCCTTGAGCAGCCGGTAAGCACGGGTAATCATGCCCGGCGTGCAGTAGCCGCACTGCAGTCCGTGTTCCTGCGTGAAGCCTTCCTGCAGCGCATGCAGTGCGCCGCCCTGCTCGAAACCCTCGATGGTGAGCATCTCTGCGCCCTCACATTGCACCGTGAGCACCGTGCAGGACTTGACCGACATGCCATTGAGATCGACCGTGCACGCGCCGCAGTGCGAGGTTTCGCAGCCTATGTGCGGACCGGTATGCTGGAGTTTCTCGCGCAGGGTATGGATGAGCAATTCGCGCGGCTCGACCACTACGTCGACTTGCTTGCCGTTGAGCTTGAACGACACCGCCTGTTTCTTGACCATGTTTTTATCCTCGCAGTCGAATTAGTGGGTGGCGCGCGAGCGTGCAGTGCGTAACGCCCGCTGAGTCATTTCGCCGGCCATGGCCGTCTTGTATTCCGTATCGCCGCGCTGATCTACGGCGGGATCACAGATGCTCATCGCCAGCCTGGCAGCCTCCGCGATCGAAGCGTCATTCATCGCCTTGCCGCGCAGCGAATCCTCGGCTTTGCGTGCCTTCAGCGCAGTGGCGCCGGCGTTGGTGAGCGCGATCGAAACTTCCTGGACGGTGTCGCCTTTCATGCGCAGCGTGACGGCCGCCGCCGCGGTGGCGAAATCGCCGGTCTTGCGCTTCAGTTTCGCGTAACACCACCCCGTTCCCGCCGCCGGGACCGGGAGGCGAATCTCGGTGAGAATTTCCCCTGGCTTCAGCGCGGTGCTGTAAGTGCCTTGAAAGAATCCATCCGCCGCCACCACGCGCTCGCCGCCGCTGCCCTTGAGCACGAACGAAGCACCGAGCGCGAGCATCAGCGCGGGATGATCGTTAGCGGGGTCGCCATGGGCAATATCGCCGCCGATCGTGCCCTTGTAGCGCACCTGCGGATCGGAGATGAGCCGCGCGCCCTCGACCAGCAACGGACACTTGTCCTGCAGCAATTTCGACCAGATGAGTTCGTTCTCCGTGGTCATCGCCCCGATATGGATCGCATTACCCACCTGGCGGATGCCTTTGAGGTCGGCCAAGCGCCCCAGATCGACCAGATGAGCCGGTTGCGCGAAGCGCATCTTCATCATCGGTAGCAGGCTGTGGCCGCCGGCGAGCAATTTGGCCTCGTCTCCATATTGTTTCAGCAATGCGATGGCTTCCGGCAGCGATCGCGGCGCGTGATATTCGAATTCGCGTGGAATCATGGGTCGTTCCTCCCCGAGTCATGTTGTTTTACTTTTCGTTAATACTGGACTTCCGCACTGCAACAAAACAAGTGCTGTTTGCGCTAATTGCCGAATCATGCCCGCCAAAGGCAGGGCGCCTGGCGCGATCGAGTTACTGGCGCACTGCCTGCGGCAAGCGCGCCTACTCGACGGCCTCCAGCGCCGGCAATTCGAGCCGCCAGCCGGTGCGCTGTGCCAGCGCATGCACGTCATCCACGGTGTCAAGGTCTGTGATGAAGCGGGTGTTGGCGGTTTCGTGCGCATGCACGAATTCGGGTTGGCGTTCGATCAGGTGGCGGCAACCCAGGTTCATGGCGCTGGCAAGAATCTGCGCGTGCGCCACCTCGTCTAGCAAAATGGGGTTGCCCCGTTGCCCATTTACAACCGGCACCACGATATGGCCCGCCGGGCGCTTTTTGAACGCTCCGATCAGCTCGGTCAAATCGCCGGCCGAGATCAACGGCTGGTCAGAGGGAACGATGAATACCGCATCGAAGCTGCCGCTGAGCGCGGCCAGCCCCACCCGCACCGAGCTTTCCCGTCCCCGGGCGTGCGCCTCGTTGTGCGCCAGCGTCACCGGAAAGCTCTGCACTTGCTCATCGACCGCGCTGCGCGCGTGGCCTGTCACCACAACCACCTCGTCGACACCGGCACCGCTGAGCGCGACCAGTTGGCGGCTGATCAGCGGCACGCCCTGCAACCGTATCAACGGCTTGGCCACGCCACCCATGCGCCGGCCTTCGCCGGCAGCCAGCAGCACCGCGCCGATGCGCAGCCTCGGGTACAGTCCGCCGCCTTGTTTGAGCAAGCATCCCATGATCGTGATTCCAACTATCTGATTCGTGAGTAAAGGCGCGATCATCCCGGCGAAGCGGGTGCGCGCGACAAGCTTGACGGATTATAGACCCGCTTGAATCACGCGACACGGTGTCCGCGCAGCCTTTGTCTACTCCCGGACCAAAATCACATTTACCGCTTTGATAAGTACGCGCACTGAGTCCCCCTTTTTCACGCCAAGTTCCGCGAGAGTGTCCAGCGTCATGACTGAGCTGATGTCGATCGGGCCGTCGACGCTGACCTTGACCTGACCCATGAGGGAACCCTTTTTTATTTCAGCAATCTTTCCGACAACGTTGTTTCGAGCTCCGTATTTCATGCGGTCCTCCAGAGAGGCATTGCTATCGAATTACCAGAATTGGGACAACGAAAAAACTAAGTTGATCATACGCCAAGGGGCATGCTGGAGACGGGTTTTGTAGCCGGTCATCCGATTCGCGGTATTGCGAGCTACCCGCGGTTCATCGCACGTTGACCAGATAGATTCCCGCCCCGACCATCACCACCGCACCGATGAAAGCTGGCGTGATCGGTTCGGACAGCACGGCAACGCCAGCGATGACACCGAACAGCGGAGTCAGGAAGGAAAACACGGAAAGCCGCGCGGCGAAGTACCGGGTCAGCAGCCAGAACCAGACCAGATAACTGGCAAAGGCTATGACAACGCCTTGGTAAAAAAGACTGGCGACGACCATCGGCGTGATGGCGACGACCCCGGGCTCCCCCATCAGCAGCGAGGCGACCGGCAGCGTCAAGGCCGCGACCATGAGCTGGTAGAACAGCGTCTTGCTGGCGCTCGCATAACTGAGGCTGGTGGCGCGGATAACGACCGTGGTAGCCGCCCACAGGACCGCGGCAATCGCACCGAATGCGTCCCCCATCAGCGAGCTGCGCGATGCCGAAAACCCGTCACCGAAAGCGAGGGCGATCCCGCCGAATGCACACAGCACGCCTGCCCACTGTAACGGTCGCAGCCGCTCGCTTGGCACGAACCAGTGCAGCCCCAAGGCGGCCAAGCAGGGCGCCAGATAGATGAACACCACCATTCGCGCTGCGCCGGTGTAGGCCAGTCCAGCGAAGATGAACAGGAACTCGCCGGCGAACAAGGCACCGGCGAGGAGGCCTGGCCAAAACGTGTGGTCGCGCTGGAACAGCGGGATGCCGCGAATGCGCACCCATACCAGCAAGCAGAAGCCTGCAATGGCCGAGCGAACGCCACCCTGCATCACGAGTGACATGTCGGGCGCCGCCAGCTTGGCCGCGACGTGATTGAAGCCCCAGATGAAACAGCACATCACCATGAGGGAAAGTGCGGTGCCGTCTACGGGTTTGCGATCCATACAAATTGGAGACTTTCGTGGTAGAAAGGGGGTGCGCTAGACCTGCTGTGAAAAGCCAAAACGATGATCATCGTTCACCATCTCAACAATTCGCGTTCGCAGCGCGTGCTCTGGCTGCTCGAGGAACTGGGCGTCGAGTACGATATCAAGCGCTATCAACGCGATCCGTCGACCATGCTCGCACCCGCTTCGCTGCTCACGGTG
>JBQTIV010000033.1:0-51498 GCA_052387775.1 Betaproteobacteria bacterium | reverse complement strand
TGACGTTGTACCAGAATTTCGGCACAGGTTAGAAGTAGAGTAAGGGCGCTTCGCGGGCTCTTTTGGGAGCGGGAGAAGCGATGAAGAAGTCGAGGTTCACGGAAGAACAAATTACCTTCGCGCTGCGGCAAGCGGATTGGGGCATGCCGGTTGCGGATGTGTGCCGGCAGATTGGGATCGCCGAGGCGACGTTCTACGTCTGGAAGAAGAAGTACGCCAACCTGGGGGTTTTGGAACTCCGAGAGCTGCGCCAGCTCAGGGACGAGAACACCCGGCTCAAGCGCGTGGTGGCCGAATTGACGCTGGATCGGCACATCCTGCAGGAGGTGGTTAAAAAAAAGATCTGAAGCCGTCGCGACGGCGCGAGATTGCGCGCTGGATCCACGAACGATTCCAGCTGAGCAAGAAGCGCTCGTGCCGGCTTGCGCTACTGCGACGTTCCACCTGGTACTACAAGAGCGCAGCCCGGGATCGCTCGGCGCTGAGAGCGCGTATTCGCGAACTGGCGCATAGCCGGCCGCGGTTTGGCTACCAGCGCATTCACATCCTGCTCAGGCGTGAGGGTTGGCGGGCAGGGCGAAACCGGGTCTACCGCCTCTATCGCCTGGAGGGGCTGCAGGTGAGGATGCGCGTGCGCCGGCGCAAGCGGATCAGCCTGCATCGGGGCCCGGCGCCTGCGCCTACGGGAGCGAACCAGTCGTGGAGCATGGACTTTGTGCATGACCAACTGTTCAACGGACGGAAGTTTCGGGTGCTCACGGTCATCGACAAATGGAGCCGCGAGAGCGTGTTGCTGGAGGCCAGTTTCTCGCTGACGGGTCAGAGCGTGGTCGAGGCCTTGAGGGTGCTCTGCGAAACGCGATCAATGCCGCAAACCATCACGATCGATCACGGTACGGAATTTACCTCCAAAGCGTTCGACGAATGGGCCTGGAGCCGCAGTATCAAGCTTGACTTCACGCGCCCCGGGAAGCCCACGGACAACAGCTTCATCGAGTCCTTCAACGGGCGCCTGAGGGACGAATGTCTGAACGCCAACGAGTTCGTGAGCATCGACGACGCACGTGTTCGAATCGAAGCCTGGCGGCAGGACTACAAGCAGCATCGGCCACACGGATCACTCGGCCACCTGACCCCGAGTGAATTTGCAAAACGAGGTCAGGAAACTGCCCAAGAAGCAACCGAACTCTAGTTCAAAGGTGTCTGAAAACCGGTACAGGCTTAGGACCTCCTCTTCCGTTAGGTCGAGGTGTCCACTTTATCGGATGAGGTTCTCCGTCCGCTGCATGCTGTTGTTAGCCGCCGACCGAGACATTGAATCCGCCGTAGACCATGCGCTTCATGTCGAACGGCATATCCTCTGGCCCACCCATGCTGGGCATTGCCTCCATTACCTTTGCATTGACGCGATCGCGATGAGCCCGCGACTTGAAAACGATGTAAGAGAACACCACCGTCTCGCCGGGTTTCAACTTCATCACCCGCGCAAACGGCGTTCCCCACTCCGTCTTGAGGTCGTCACCGACGCATTCCTTGTAGTCGAGCGCGCCGTGCTTTCGCCACAATCTCTCTCCCATCCGAGCCATGCGGAGATAGGCCTTTAAATTCTTCTTGGGTACGGGCAGGACAAATCCATCGACGTATCGCATTTGAACCTCCTCGGTTGTTCGTGTTTCGCTTGGGCGGCTAACGTGAATTCGACGGCCTAAACGCCGTATGTCTCAACACCTGCCCGGTTAAGCTGCGGGAAGGTCCTTGATTTTCCAGGAGTTCTCGCTTACTGTTATTATACACAGTACCCGTTAAGTCGGGTTATTTGCCGGCGTAACGCGGAATAGGCGGCGTGGAGGTCGAACAAGGTTAACGAAATCAAGGAAGTCGTCAATTGAATCTTCCGGCCCGCGCCTCCTGGATAGGCTGCGTGATGCGACAAGACGCCGACATTACAGTCGGCGGACGGAAACGCGAGGATATTCCTGAACGTGTGAAAGCAGAGGAGACCCCGCTGGTCCGGATCGAAACCCGGGCGTCGGTCGATTTCTAGTGGATTTCCGGCTCGGCAGTCGGCGCGGTGCCTTCGAGGAAATCGAAATC
The DNA here is from genome assembly GCA_052387775.1 of Betaproteobacteria bacterium. Classification (GTDB taxonomy): domain Bacteria; phylum Pseudomonadota; class Gammaproteobacteria; order Burkholderiales; family JACQAP01; genus JACQAP01. Next base: position 49,404 of record JBQTIV010000033.1, on the reverse strand, counting down.
GCAGCCGAGGTTGGCCTGCTTGATGTGCTCGGCGAAAATCTTGCCGTAGCCGCGCTGGAACTTCGGCGGATGGGGCTTCCATGCGGCGCGGCGTTTCTGCAGTTCCGCGTCATTCACTTTCAGCGTGAGTTTTCTTCCCGGCACGTCGAGTTCGATAATGTCGCCGGTCTTCACCAGCGCCAGCGGACCGCCCACCCAGGATTCCGGGGCCACATGCAAGACACAAGTGCCGTAGCTGGTGCCGCTCATGCGCGCATCGGAAATGCGCACCATGTCGCGCACGCCCTGCTTGAGCAGCTTCTTCGGGATCGGCAGCATGCCCCATTCGGGCATGCCCGGTCCGCCGAGCGGGCCGGCGTTGCGCAACACCAGCACCGAGTCGGCGTCCACGTCCAGATTCGGATCATCGAACCGCGCCGCCATGTCGTTGTAGTCGTCGAACACCATGGCGCGGCCGGCGTGTTTCAGCAGCTTCGGGTCCGCGGCAGTGGACTTGATGACCGCGCCATCCGGTGCGAGATTGCCGCGCAGTACCACCAGACCGCCCTCGGCCTGCATGGGATTTCCCGGCGTGCGAATTACATCCGGGTTATGGATTTTCGCTCCGGCGATGTTTTCGCCGAGCGTCTTTCCGGTGCAGGTAAGCACGTCCGTATCGAGCAGTGTGCGCATGCCTTCGAGCATCCCGACCAGTCCGCCGGCGTAATAGAAATCCTCCATCAGATACTTGCCCGAAGGGCGCATGTTGACCAGGTAGGGCGCGTGACGGCCGATTTCTTCGAAGCGCTCGAGCGGAATATGAATGCCGGCGCGGCCGGCCATTGCAATCACGTGGATCAGGCCGTTGGTCGAACCGCCCAGCGCCATCAGCACCTTGATCCCATTGTCGAAGGCCTTTTCACTGAGGATGTCGCGCGGCTTGAGGTCCTCCCACACCATCTCGACGATGCGCCTGCCGCTGTACTCGGCCATGCGGCCGTGGTTGGAATCGACCGCGGGAATCGACGAAGCGTTGGTCAGGCTGAACCCCAGCGCCTCGGCAACGCTGGTCATGGTGGAGGCCGTGCCCATCGTCATGCAGGTGCCGGGGGAACGCGATATGCCTTCCTCGATCTCGCGCCAGTCGCGATCGGTGATGTTGCCGGCGCGCAGTTCGTCCCAGTATTTCCACACGTCCGATCCGGAGCCGAGCGTCTTTCCCTGCCAATTGCCGCGCAGCATCGGCCCGGCCGGAACGTAGATCGCCGGCAGGTTCATGCTGATCGCGCCCATCAGCAAGCCGGGCGTGGTCTTGTCGCAGCCGCCCATCAGCACGCAACCGTCCACCGGATAGGAACGCAGCAGCTCCTCGGTCTCCATCGCCAGGAAGTTGCGGTACATCATGGTGGTGGGTTTCTGGAACACCTCTGCCAGGGAGATCGCCGGCATCTCCAGCGGGAAGCCGCCTGCCTGCCATACGCCACGCTTCACATCCTGGGCGCGCTCGCGCAGGTGCGAGTGGCAGTGGTTGACGTCGCTCCAGGTATTGATGATCGCGATGACCGGTTTGCCCTTGTAGTCCTCATGCGTGTAGCCCATCTGCAGGGCGCGCGAGCGATGGCCGAACGAGCGCAGGTCTTGCGGCCCGAACCAGCGCTGACTGCGCAATCCTTCCGCTTTCTTGGCCTTGCCCATGATCCTCCCTGACTTTTTATTGTGGTAACCGAACATCATGAAGCCTACAACAGGCAGGTGACGCGGGAAAGGCGGCTCCTGCCTGCTAGCCGGATTTCCCATTGACTTAGGTCAACCGCATTTGCAACGGATCGCCGAAACTGCATGGACGTCGGCCAATAGGCGGACGCTGGTTGTCAACTTGGCGCAGCGATCGAGTGCGCGCACCAACGTGCGGCTGCGAGAGGGTCCTCAGTGGCAAGCATCATAGAAAAGCCCCGTATTAACGCAGGGGTAAGTCCGAATCTCGAGCGCTACGACGAGGCTTGCAACGCCTTCTCATGGCTGAGGGCGCGCAGCCTGGTCGATGGATTGCCCGCGGGGGGCCTCAATATCGCGCACGAAGCGGTGGATCGTCACGCGCTAGGCGCCGCGGCGGGCAAACTGGCGATCCGATGGTTGGGCAAGAATGGCGAAGTCCGCGACTTCAGCTATCTGCAGTTACGTGCGCTAACTGACAGGTTCGCCAACGTTCTGAAACACCTTCGCCTTGCCAAAGGGGAACGGGTGTTCGTGCTTGCCGGGCGAATTCCGGAGTTGTATGTGGCTGTGCTGGGCGCGGTCAAGGCGCGCTGTGTGGCCAGTCCGCTGTTTTCGGCGTTTGGACCCGAGCCGATCCAGACGCGCATGCAAATCGGTGATGCCAGGGTGCTGGTTACGACCGCGTCACTCTACGCAAAAAAGATTGCCGGATGGCGTCAAAGTCTGCCTGGGCTCAAGCACGTCCTGATCGTATCGGAGCCCGGCGCGCCGGCGCTGCCGCCAGGAACCGTTGACTTCAACCAGGCGATCAGCGAGGCGTCGCCCGATTATCTGATCGAGCCGACCGACCCGCACGATCCCGCTTTGCTGCATTTCACCAGCGGCACGACTGGCAAACCGAAAGGCGCGCTGCACGTCCACGAGGCCGTCGTCGCCCATCTCGTAACCGGGCGCTATGCGCTGGACTTCCATCCGAACGATATCTTCTGGTGCACCGCCGATCCCGGATGGGTGACCGGCACCTCGTACGGAATCGTCTCGCCGCTCGCCAACGGCATCACCAGCATCGTCGACGAGAGCGATTTCGACGCTGAGCGCTGGTATGACATCCTGGCGCGCGAGAAGGTAAGCGTCTGGTACACAGCGCCCACGGCGGTGCGCATGATGATGAAGGGCGGGAGCGAAACCGCGCGCCGCCGCAGCTATCGGAGTCTTCGCTTCATCGCCAGCGTCGGCGAGCCGCTCAATCCGCAGGCGGTGCTTTGGGGCCAGGAGGCATTCGGCCTGCCGATCCACGACAACTGGTGGCAGACCGAAACCGGTGGAATTATGATCGCCAATTACCTGTCAATGCCGATCAAGCCGGGATCGATGGGACGGCCGCTGCCCGGAATTGAAGCCGGGATCGTGCAGCGTCTGCCTGAAGGCGGTGTAGTAACAGTGACCGAAGCGGATGTCCAAGGCGAGTTGGCCTTGCGCACCGGGTGGCCGTCGATGTTCCGCGCCTACCTCGGCGAGGAAGAGCGCTACCGCAAGTGTTTTGCCGATGGCTGGTATCTGACCGGAGATCTCGCCAGGCGCGACGCCGACGGTTATTTCTGGTTCGTGGGGCGCGGTGACGACGTCATCAAGTCATCCGGGCACCTCATCGGCCCGTTCGAGGTGGAAAGTTCGCTGATGGAACACCCGGCGGTGGCCGAAGCCGGCGTGATCGGCAAGCCCGATCCGGTGGCGCATGAAGTCGTCAAGGCCTTCGTCGCCTTGCGGCCGGGGTTTGCGCCGAGTCCCGAGCTTCAGCGTGAGTTGCTCGCTTTTGTGCGCAAGCGGTTGGGGACGGCAGTGGCGCCCAAGGAGATCGACTTCATCGCCAACCTGCCGAAAACCAGGAGTGGGAAGATCATGCGCCGCCTGTTGAAAGCCCGCGAGCTTGGACTGCCGGAAGGAGACACTTCGACGCTGGAGGCGGACAAGTGAGTCTTTCACGCGAACAAGCCCTCGCTCGCCTGCACCAGATGGTGCGAATCCGCCGCTTCGAGGAAAAGTGCGCCGAGCTCTACAGCGCCGGCATGATCCGCGGTTTTCTTCATCTTTACATCGGCGAAGAGGCGGTGGCCGCAGGAGCGATGCCGGTGCTCCGCGAAGAAGATGCGGTGGTCGCGACTTACCGCGAACACGGCCACGCGCTGGCGCGCGGTGTGCCGCCCGGCCGCATCATGGCAGAGATGTTCGGCAAGCAGGAAGGCTGCAGCCGCGGGCGGGGCGGATCGATGCACTTGTTTGACGTTTCGCGCCGCTTCTACGGCGGCAACGCAATCGTCGGCGGGGGGCTGCCGATCGCCGCGGGACTGGCCCTGGCCGACAAGCTGCAACGCCGTCAGCGCGTGACGGCGTGCTTTTTCGGCGAAGGCGCGGTTGCCGAAGGCGAGTTTCACGAGACGCTCAATCTCGCTGCGTTGTGGAAACTTCCAGTGCTATTCCTCTGCGAGAACAATCTCTACGCGATGGGCACGGCGCTTTGGCGCTCCGAGTCCGACACCGATTTGTGCACCAAGGCGGCAAGTTACAACCTTGCGGCGGCAGCCGTAGATGGGATGGACGTAGAGGCGGTCGACGCCGCAGTCAAGGAGGCGGCGGAAACAATATGCCGCCTGGGCGTTCCCTACTTTCTTGAACTTCGCACCTATCGATTTCGCGCGCATTCCATGTTCGACCCCGAGCTGTACCGCGACAAGTCCGAGGTCGAGAAGTGGAAGAAAGACTGCCCGATCCGCAAGTTCACCGATCGCCTGAGCGGTCGCGGGGAACTTGACACCGCCGGCCTGCAGAGGATCGAGACGGAAGTCGCGCGCGAAATCGAGCAGGCGGTCGCCTTCGCCGAGGCCGGCGCGCTGGAGCCGGTCGAGGATCTTGAGCGCGACGTGTATGCGCGGGCTGTGCGTCGAGACACCAAAGCGAGACCCAAGAGGGCAAGCGCATGAAGTCGGCGATCGTAGTCGTGTTTTCCTTGAGCGGAAACACACGCCGCGTCGGCGCCGAGATCGCGCAACGTATCGGCTGTCCGATAGTCGAGATAGCCGAAGCCCGTTCGCGGCGCGGTGCACTCGGGTATTTGTGCTCCGGGTTCGAGGCGCTGTCCGGGCGCCTGCCGCAGATTCAACCCGTGGATCAGAACCTGGGTAGTTTCTCGGTGATCGTAATCGGAACGCCGGTATGGGTCGGCCACGTATCCTCTCCGGTACGCAGCTTTGTTTCCCGTCATCGCAGTGAGATTGGAGCACTGGCGGCATTCTGCACCATGGGTGGCCGCGATCCGGGCAACACGTTTGCGGACATCGCTTCCGTGGCCGGCAAAGCGCTGGTTACCACGCTTGCCGCAAGCGAGCACGAGCTCGGTTCGCCCCAGCACGCGGCTCGACTCGGCGAGTTCATCGCCGCGATCGGCGTTCTGCGGGAGGGCAGCTGACATGCCGCGAACCACCTACCGGCAAGCCGTGGGCAACGCTTTGCGCGAAGCGCTGCAGCGCGATCCGCGCGTGTTCCTGATGGGGGAAGACGTCGGGCGCTACGGTGGCACTTACGCGGTGAGCAAGGGTCTGCTCGAAGAATTCGGCGAAGACCGCATTCGCGATACGCCGTTGTCCGAATCCGCGTTCGTCGGCGCCGGCATCGGCGCCGCAATGGCCGGGATGCGGCCCATCGTCGAAGTGATGACGGTGAACTTCAGCCTGCTCGCGCTCGACCAGATCGTGAACAACGCCGCCACGCTGCGGCACATGTCAGGCGGCCAGATCGATGTACCGCTGGTCATCCGCATGGCCACGGGCGGCGGGCGGCAGCTTGCTGCGCAGCATTCACACAGCCTGGAAAGCTGGTACGCGCATGTTCCCGGGCTTCGCATCGTTGCTCCTGCCACGCTGGAGGACGCGCGCGGGATGTTGTGGACTGCGCTGGAAGATCCTGACCCTGTAATCATCTTTGAGCACGTCTTGCTCTACGGCCTGGAAGGCGAGCTTGCCGCGGATGCCGGCGCAGTGGACATCGACTTCGCGGCGGTGCGCAGGCAGGGCAGCGATGTGACGCTCGTAACTTACGGCGGCAGCTTGGGCAAGACCTTGCATGCGGCCGACCTGCTTGCGGGTCAGGGGATAAGCGCGGAGGTGATCGACTTGCGATCGCTGCGCCCGCTCGACAGCGACACCATTCTCGAATCGGTCGCCAACACACACCGCGCCGTGGTGATCGACGAAGGTTGGCGCAGCGGCAGCCTTGCCGCCGAAGTGAGCGCGCGCATCATGGAAGGCGCCTTCTACGAACTCGACGCGCCGGTTGCGCGCGTGTGCAGCCGCGAGGTGCCGGTGCCTTACGCCAAGCACCTCGAAGATGCGGTGCTGCCGCAGGCCGAGAGCATCGCCAGCGCCGCAGCGGAGTTGCTCAGCCATGCGTGAGTTCCGCATGCCTTCGCTGGGCGCCGACATGGAGCACGGCACGCTGGTCGAGTGGAACGTGAAGCCCGGCCAGAAGGTCAAGCGCGGCGATGTGGTCGCGGTCGTCGAGACCCAGAAAGGCGCGGTTGACGTTGAAATCTGGGACGACGGTGTGGTCGACCAGCTCGTCGTCGAAACGGGAACCAAGGTACCGGTGGGCGATGTACTGGCGTTGCTGCGCGGAGAAAACGAGGCCCCGCTTGCACCGTATGTCGCCGCGCCGCCGCCGGCTGCGGTGCCATCGGCTCCGGTCGCGGTGCCAGCGCCAGTCCAAGCGGCTCGCCGCGAAAAGGTCTCGCCGGCCGCCCGCCGGCGGGCGGCCGAGCTTGGGGTCGATCTGGACCGCATTCGAGCGGGCGGCGCAGACGGCGTGGTCTCGATTGCAGACGTCGAGCGCGCTGCCGATACTCTGCGGGCCGCGCCCGCAGATAAATCGGCGGCAATGCGCCAGGCGATCGGCGTCGCAATGGCCAAGTCCAAGCGCGAGATTCCGCACTATTACCTGGGCACGACCATCGACGTCTCGATTGCGCTCGACTGGCTTGAGCGCAGCAACCGTGAACGGCCGGTTCAGCGACGGGTGCTGTTCGCCGCCGTCCTGCTGCGCGCGGTGGCGCTGTCGCTCAAGGATTTTCAGGAATTGAACGGGTTCTGGAGTGAAGGCCGCTTCAAGCCCGCGGCCGCGGTGCACCTCGGGGTCGGCATTGCGCTGCGCGGCGGGGGCTTGATCGCACCCGCAATTCACGATGCCGAGCGCAAGAGCCTCACCGAAACCATGGAGGCGCTCGCGGATCTGATACAGCGCGCCCGCAGCGGCGCGCTGCGCAGCTCCGAGCTTACCGACGCCACTGTGACGGTCACCAATCTCGGCGAGCAGGGCGTCGACACGGTCTATGGCGTCATCTATCCGCCGCAAGTTGCACTCGCCGGCTTCGGCAAAGTGGGCGCGCGGCCCTGGGTGATTGATGACAGGATCGAAGCGCGGCGTACGCTGCACGCAACGCTTTCCGCGGATCATCGGGCAAGTGTGGGTCACCGCGGCGCCGCTTTTCTCGCCGCGCTCGCGCGCCTGTTGCAGGAACCGGAGACGCTGTGATGACGCCACAGGAAATCCGCCGCGTGGTCATCGAGGTGTTGTCAGCCATCGCCCCTGAAGGCGACTACGACACGCTGCGCGGAGACCGGCCGCTGCGCGACCAGCTCGATATCGATTCTTTCGATTTCCTCAACGTCGTCATTCGACTGCACGACAAGCTCGGAGTGGACGTGCCGGAGCCCGATTACCCCAAGCTCGCCACACTGGACGGCGCAACCGCTTACTTGGCTTCGCGGCTGGGCGTTTCCTGACGTTGCCCGATACGAAGCGCATTTCACCAGGGAGGTCCACATATCATGACTGCCAAAAGACTCATTTTTCATCACGCGGCCCACGAGAAGGTGCGCGCTGGAGTGAATATTCTTGCCGACGCGGTGAAAGTCACCCTCGGGCCCAAGGGCCGCAACGTGATTCTGCAGCAGAGCTTCGGTGCGCCGCTGGTGGCGAACTCCGGCGTGGTGGTGGCGAAAGCCATCGAGCTCGAGGATGCCTGCGAGAACATGGGTGCGCAAATGGTGCGCGAGGTGGCGTCCAAGACCTCCGAGGTCGCCGGCGACGGTACCACCACGGCCACGGTGCTGGCGCAGGCGATCGTCAACGAAGGCATGAAGTACGTGGCCGCGGGCATGAACCCGATGGACCTTAAACGGGGCATCGATTCCGCGGTTGCCGCGACGGTGGCCGAACTGAAGAAGCTGTCCAAGCCGTGCACTACCAGCAATGAAATCGCGCAAGTCGGTAGCATCTCGGCCAACAACGACCGCTCGGTGGGCGAGATCTTGTCGCAAGCTATGGACAAGGTCGGCAAGCAGGGCGTCATCACGGTGGAAGACGGCTCCGGGCTTTCCAATGAGTTGGAGATCGTCGAAGGCATGCAATTCGACCGCGGTTACTTGTCTCCCTATTTCATCAACAACGCGGAGAAGCAGGCTTCGATCCTAGAAGATCCCTACATACTGATCCACGACAAGAAGATTTCCGGGATCAAGGAACTGCTGCCGGTACTTGAAGAAATCACCCGCGCCGGCAGGCCGCTGCTGATCATCGCCGAGGACGTGGAAGGTGAAGCGCTCGCCACACTGGTGGTAAACATGATCCGCGGCGTGATCAAGGTGTGCGCGGTCAAGGCTCCCGGCTTCGGCGACAGGCGTAAAGCCATGCTCGAGGATATCGCGGTGCTTACCGGAGGCACCGTCATTGCCGAGGAACTCGGAATCAAGCTGGAGAATGCCAAGCTCACCGACCTCGGACGCGCCAAGCGCATCGAGGTCGACAAGGAAAATACCACCGTGATCAATGGCGCGGGTGAACCGAAAGCGATCGAGGAGCGGATCAAGCGCGTGCGCACGGAAGCGGAGAAGGCGAGCAGCGACTACGACCGCGAGAAGCTCGAAGAGCGGGCGGCGAAACTGTCCGGCGGCGTGGCCGTAATCAAGGTCGGAGGGGCGACGGAGACCGAAATGAAGGAGCGCAAGGTACGGGTGGTAGACGCGCTGCATGCCACGCGGGCGGCGGTGGAGGAAGGCATCATGCCCGGCGGTGGAGTGGCGCTGGTGCGCGTGCGCGCGGCGCTTGCCGATCTGAGCGGGGACAATGACGACCAGACGGCGGGGATCAAGATTGTCCTGCGCGCTCTGCAGGAACCGCTGCTGCAAATAGTGGCCAACACCGGCGCCGAGCCGTCAGTGGTGCTCAACAAGGTGTCGGAGGCGAGCGGCAACTTCGGCTACAACGCGGCGAGCGGCCAATACGGGGATCTGGTGGAGATGGGCGTGATCGACCCGACCAAAGTTACCCGCAATGCGCTGCAAAACGCGGCTTCGGTCGCCGGACTTATTCTGACCACCGACTGCATGATCGCGGAGATTCCGGCAGGGCGGCCAGCCGGCCCCGATGCGGGCGAAATGCCGATGTAGAAAGCTGCCCGGCCGGAACAGGCCTCAGCGCTCGCGTTTTAGCAGCGCCTTCAGCTGCTTCAGGGGCCGCGTATTGAGCACCTCCTGCCTCTCGAGCCAGCCGCGGCGAGCCTGGCCGATGCCGAAACGCAGGTTGTCGAACTGGTGCACGCTGTGCGAGTCGGAATTCACGCACACGAGGACGCCTTCGGCCTTGGCCATCTGGCAGTAGGTGTCGAGCAGGTCCAGCCGCTCGGGATGGGCGTTCAGTTCCAGGTGGCAGCGCACGGCCCGCGCTTTGCGGATCACCTTCGCCATGTCCACGTCGTAGGGTTCGCGATCGTCGATCAGCCTTCCGCTCGGGTGCGCGAGGATGTTCACCAGCGGATTGTCCACTGCCTTGATGATGCGCTCGGTCTGCTTCGCACGCGAAAGATCGAATTTGCTGTGTACGGCGGCGATGACCACGTCCAGGCGGGAGAGGATTGCATCGGGCAGATCGAGCGAGCCATCTTCGAGCACGTCCACTTCAATACCCTTGAGCAGAGTAATGCCGGAAAGATCCCGGTTGAGCACGTCAATTTCGTCGATTTGCCGCGACAGCCTGACCGGGTCGAGGCCACGGGCGACAGTCAGCCGCCGCGAGTGCTCGGTGATCGCCAGATAGCCCAGGCCATGGGCCTTGGCGGCCAGGGCCATTTCTTCGATAGTGTTGTTGCCGTCGCTTGCTTTGGAGTGCGCGTGCAGGTCGCCCTTGAGGTCGGCAAGCTCGATTAGCTTTGGCAGACGGCCGGCGCGCGCCGCCTCGATCTCGCCGCGGTCCTCGCGCAATTCCGGCGCAATGTAAGGCAGGCCCACGCTGGCGTAGACCGACTCTTCGGTTTCACCGGCCACGCGCTTGGAGCCGCGAAAAACGCCGTACTCGTTGACTTTCAGTCCCTTCGCCAGAGCCAGTTTGCGTATGGCGATGTTGTGAGCTTTCGAGCCGGTGAAATAATGAAGCGCGGAGCCATAACTTTCACTTGCCACCAAACGGATATCCACTTGTAACCCGCTGTTGAGCACGACGCTGCCGCGGGTGCCGCCCTGGCTCAACACTTCGCGGACTTCCTCGTAGCCGACGAAGCGCTCCATCACCTTGCTCGACGGCTGCGCCGTCACCAGGATGTCCAGATCACCAACCGTCTCGCGCATGCGCCGGAAGCTGCCGGCAACCACCACGTCGTCAACGCCGCGCACCGACTGCAGATGGCTTAGCAGCGGCTCGGCATACTGCGCCGCGACCGCAAGCTTGAAACGCCGCGCCTTGGAAAGCCGGGCCCGCGCGGCCTCGACAATGCGGGTCTCGGTTTTCTCGCCGAAGCCGGGCAACTCGCGGACGCGTCCATCGCGGGCCGCGCGTAACAGCTGCTCGAGGGTCTGCACTTCGAGGTCTTGGTAGAGCGTTCGCACACGTTTCGGCCCGAGCCCCGGAATCTTCAGCAGATCGACGACCCCCGGCGGAACTCGGCGGCGCAGCCGCTCGAGAAAGCTGCACTTCCCCGTCTGGGCGATCTCGGTGATTTTCGCCGCGAGGTCCTCGCCGATTCCGGGCAGCGCTTTCAGGTCGGCGCCGTGCTCGACCATCGACCTGACGTCGGTGCCGAGGCCGCCGATCGTGCGGCCGGCATTGCGATATGCGCGAATGCGAAAAGGGTTAGCGCCCTGAATGTCGAGCAGGTCGGCGATCTCCTCGAAAATTGCCGCGACGGTGGCGTTTACGACCGGCATGAATGGCTGAGGCCGGAGCCGAACTCGCCGGTCAGATTTTTCCGTAATCCAGCGGCCAGCGCCGGCCCAGATAATCGGCCACGGCAGATTCGAAATCGCGCGAGTAGTACCGCCACAAGGGGTCTTTTTTTTCCAGCTTGCTCAGTTTGGCGAAACGGATATTGACCCGCCCATGAGAAAGCTCGGCATCGCGATAGTCCCGGGCGTCGCGCTCGGCATTGCGGTCAGTCTCGAACACCAGCCACTCGGCGGCGAAAGCATCCTGCACCTGTTCGAGTTCGTGCGCCAGATCGGGATCCACGGGAATGGGATCGATCGGCTGCGCCCGACCGGAAGTGAGATTGAAACGCCACCCGCCATAGAGATCCGATCCGTCGGTGGTGTACAGCGCGGTGCCGGCCCGGGTGTAGAAATTTTCCAGCCGGAAATACGCCGAGGCTACGTCGGCGCCGATCGCGCCGATCCACCATCCGCAGATATCGGGGTCGTTCTTGACGTAGACAACCGCGTAGGCAAGCCCAACGCCCCTTGGCGCATAGGCAATCTCCACTTGCGGCGTACGCATTCGCTCTTAGCCCTGGTTAGAAACGGCCAAGCCTGGACGGCGGGGCCGCGTGATGTTGCGCCCACTCGTGCGCACGGGCCATCGCAACCCGGATGGCGAACCCGTCGTCGTGCCCATCCCGAAGCAATGCATTCGCGATCTCGATTGCCTTCGACCGGACCCGGGGCTCGAGGTTGTGCATCGCCGGCGGATAGTGAGACTCGCTCCAGGGCATGCGTCTAACGAGTCCAGGAAACCCGCACCAGGTACTCGTACGATCCTTTTTCGAGTCTTGACTTCACGGACGTGTCCCGACGCGCGCACACTACCCCTCAACTGCAAATCTTTCCACTGGCCATGTCAAGCGCTTCCTTCAAAATACAAAGCTATTCTGACCCACTGGCATTCTTGCCACTTGACCCAGATCAGGCCGTGTTCGGGAAATGAATCGACAATCGGGCTGGTGGGAGCACTTTGCGCATGAGGCGGACATCGGTGTACGCGGAATCGGCGCCGACATGCAGACCGCGTTCGAGCAGGCCGCGCTGGCGTTGACCGCGGTGGTGACCGATCCGGCCGCGGTGCGTCCCGTAGAGAAGCGGGAGTTCGAATGCGAAGCGCCGGACGAGGAGTTGCTGCTGGCGGACTGGCTGAACTCGCTGATCTATTCGATGGGCACCGATTTGCTGCTTTACTCGAAATTCGAGGTGGCGATCGCGGGAACGCGGCTGCACGCCAGCGCGTGGGGAGAGAAACTCGATGTCGCCCGCCACCGGCCGACGGTGGAAGTAAAAGGGGCGACGTTCACCGAACTGGCGGTGCGGCAGCAGGCCGATGGCTCGTGGATCGCACAATGCGTCGTCGACGTCTGAAGTAGCGGTGAGCCATGGATCTTTCGCTGTTCAGCCGCAAATCGGATTACGAGTGGGAAATCGCCCTGCAGGCCGGAATGCACGTGCCGGCGGTAATATTCGCGAGCCGCGAACTGATCCAGGCGATGGACGACAAGGTCTACCAGCAGGTAACCAACGTCGCCAGGCTGCCCGGGATCGTCAAAGCCTCGTATGCGATGCCCGACGCACACTGGGGCTACGGCTTCCCCATCGGCGGTGTGGCGGCGTTCGATCCCGATGAAGGCGGCGTGGTTTCCGCCGGCGGGGTGGGATTCGACATTTCCTGCGGGGTGCGCTGCCTGCATACCGGCCTGACTTTCGAAGACCTCAAGCCGCTGCAGAGCCGGCTCGCCGACACACTTTACAGGCGCATCCCTGCAGGGCTCGGCAGCACCGGGCGGCTGCGCCTGTCGGAAACGGAAATGGACTCGATGCTCGCCGGTGGCGCGGCGTGGGCGGTGCAGCGGGGTTACGGCCGCCCCGAGGATCTGGAGCGTACCGAGGAGCGTGGGCAGATGCGCGGCGGGAAGACCTCGGCGGTGTCCGAGCAGGCAAAGAAGCGGCAACGCGACGAAATGGGGACTTTGGGTTCGGGCAATCACTATCTCGAAGTGCAACGGGTCGCCGAGATTTTCAATCAGACGGCCGCGAAAGCCTATGGCGTGCGCGAAGACGAAATTGTTGTCAGCATTCACTGCGGTTCGCGCGGACTCGGCCACCAGATCGGGACCGAGTTTCTGAAGGAAATGGCAGTCGCCGCCAAAAGTTACGGAATCGCTCTGCCCGACCGCGAGCTCGCCTGTGCGCCGATCAACTCGGAGATCGGGCAGCGCTACCTCGGCGCGATGCGCGCGGCGATCAATTGCGCGCTGGCCAACCGCCAGATCCTCACCCAGCTCACGCGTGAAGCGTTCAGCGAAATCTTTTCCGAGGCGAAAATGCCGCTGCTTTACGACGTCTCGCATAACACCTGCAAGGTCGAGGAGCACGAAGTCGACGGAAAACGCAGGAAGCTCTTCGTCCATCGGAAGGGGGCGACACGCGCATTCGGTCCCGGACATCCGCAATTGCCTGCCGTGCTGATGGAGGCGGGGCAGCCGGTGCTGATCGGCGGCAGCATGGGCACAAATTCCTACATTCTGGCGGGCACCACGTCAGGAATGGAGCAGGCATTCGGTTCCGCCTGTCATGGCGCCGGCCGGGCGATGAGCCGGCACGAGGCGACAAAAAAGTGGAGCGGTCGAAAAGTCGTGGATGATCTCTCGGCGCGTGGCATTCTGATCCGCAGCCGGTCGATGCGCGGCATTGCCGAGGAAGCGCCCGGCGCGTACAAAGACGTGAGCGAAGTCGTCGATGCCGCGGAGCATGCGGGACTTGCGAGCAAAGTGGCGAGGCTCGAGCCGCTGGTGTGTGTGAAGGGCTGACGAGGGGGTCTAGTGACCGGTCGCCGGAAGGCATTCGGGCGGAGTTGTGAGCGAAAGCCGCTGCAATAATGGCACCCATGTTTGCCATCGCTCGGCCCGGTCGGCAGGTGCGGATGCATCGTAGGCGAATACCGATTCGAGCTCGCTGCCGCGTAGCGGCTCGTTCGTCCTCAGTTGATGTTCGAGTACCACCAGGTCCGCATCGGAAGCGTCATCACCCTGCTCGCTCCGGGCGCGGATGCGCTCGCGCAATTGCGCTTCGCCGGCAGTGAAGTCCACAATCAGGAATGGGATCCCGGCGCGTGTCGCAAGGGCGCGAAACATTTCCCGCTGCCAGTGCTGCAGGAAGGTGGCGTCGACGATAACTCCATTTCCGGCTTCGACGATGATCCGCGCCAGGTCGAGGAGCCGCCTGTAGGTCGACTCGGTCGCATCGGGGCGATACAGGCCCTCGGCGATGCCGGACCCGGCGCGTTCCTTCGGCGCAAGGCCATGGATCCGCTTTCTCTCAATATCGGACCGGACTCGGATCGCGCCGCTCAATTCGAGCAGCGGCTGTGACAACGTGGTCTTGCCGCTTCCAGAAAAGCCGTGGGTGATGAGCACAAAGCCGCGAGACGGCTGCGCATAACTCGCCGCCACACTGAGGTAGCGGCGGCAAAGTGCCGTCGTGGAAGCGCGGTCCTCCGGCGTGCACCCCTGCTGCCCGGCGCGCATGAGCAGAACCTTCGCACGCACCATTGCCCGATAAACGCAGTAGTAACGCAGCACCTGCAGGCCGGCATAATCGCCGGTGGCTTCGAGGTAGGCATTCAGGAACCGCCTGGCAAAATCATTTCGACCGGCCCCCTGGAGGTCCATGACCAAAAACGCGACCTCGTTCATCACGTCGATCCAGCGCAGGTTCGGGTTGAATTCGATGCAATCGAACAGCCGCGGCGCATCTTCGATCAACACGATATTGCCGAGGTGAAGGTCGCCGTGGCATTCGCGCACCCTGCCTTCGCGTTTGCGCTGTACAAAGACCTCGCACAGTCGCGAATGCTCCCGCCTACTCCAGGCCTCGATCTCATCGACAAGCCGCAGCTGCGCCGCCTGTAGCGGAAGAGCACGGATCTGAGAAAAGTTTTGTCTGGCAAAGGCCAATATCATTTCGGGGGCACCGTAGCCATCGTTCTCGCCGGAACACTCTGTGCGGAGGTGAAACTCGGCAACGCGTGCGGCCAGGTTGTCGATGTGGCGTGATGTCAGATCGCCGCTGGCAAGCACCCGGTCTGCCAGCGCCTGCTGCGGGAATTCGCGCATCCTGACCGCATACTCGATGACGTCGGCGCCGTTGCCCAGCCGCGGAGCTTCCTGTGTCCCGCTGATGGGCACGACGTCGAGGTAGATCTCCGGCGCGAGCCGCGCGTTGAGCCTCAGCTCTTCCTCGCAGAAGAATCGCCTCTTCTCCAGCGTCGTGAAATCAAGGAAGCCAAAATTGACCGATTTCTTGATCTTGTAGGCGAACGTGCCGGTCAGGACCACGTACGAGATGTGTGTCTCGATGATGCGTATGAGGCCCACCGGGTGCGAATAGCACGCCGGATTGCGTAGCGCCTCGACCAGCCCGGACTGGCCCCGAGCGGGTCCATCCTGTGGCATCTGTTCAGTGATCATGTTTGAACCGGATCGGTCCATGCTGACAATGCGTATGGTCCACGCCAGCTTGCACTATCCGGCGCCTCTGAAGAAATCTTGTAGGCCGGACCCGGTCGTTCGGGATTGACCAGGATCAAGATCGGCGGCGGTCGTAGTCGTATCGTCTTCTCAGGTGTTCGTCTGGGACAATCGAGGAGCAAGGCATTGAGGGTCGCCGACAAGCGCATCTCCGAATACGGGTGGTACCTGCGGCCGTTTTTCTGGAACCAGAAACGCAAGTACGGACAGGTCCTTAAACCGGCGCTGTTGTGGGCGCGCTCGCCGCTGTTGTTCCTGGCCGTTGCGCTGTTGTACGGCGCGTTGGACCGGCGCCGCTCGCCGCTCAGCCCTGTGCTGCGATCGCTGATCACGGTGCGCGTGTCGCAGATCAACTGGTGCCGATTCTGCGTGGATCTGAACTCCATGACGCTTGCCCGCCGGGCAGGCTCGATGGAGAAGGCGGAGCAGTTGGCGGACTGGCGGGAGAGCGCCGTTTTCGCCGAGGCCGAGCGCACGGCGCTTGAGTATGCGGAGGCGATGACGATGAGCGATCGGCGCGTCAGCGACGAGCTGATGGCGCGGCTCAGGGGCTATTTCGACGAGGACGCCATCGTCGAACTCACCGGGCTGATTGCGTATCAGAACCTGTCGAGCAAGTTCAATGCTGCGCTGGACGTCCCTTCGCAGGGTTTTTGTCAGTTACCAACGGCAACATGCGGGCGAGCCACGGCCGGAGAGAAATCATAGTTGCGTAGCTAAAGGGGTGGGAAATATGCGTGTCGTGTATGTCTCTGTGCTTGCCGCGTTGGCGATGAGCGGATTCATGAGCTGCTCGCGGTTGGCGTTTGCGGCAGGCGATGCCGCCCTGGGGAGGATGCTGTACCAGCGCACGTGCTTCGGATGCCATGGCGACAAGGAAACGGTGCAAAACGTGGGCCCCTCCTTGGTAGGGGTCCTCGGTCGCAGGGCGGGAACCGTCGCCGGTACCCCTTATTCGCGGAAGCTGTACGAAGCGGCAATTGTGTGGGACGAGAAATCGCTGAACCGCTATCTCGCGTCTCCTTGGGATGCGGTACACGGGACAATTATGCCGGTAGGCGTGCACGATCCGCGCCAGCGGGACGACATCATTGCCTATCTGCAGACTCTGCGATGAAGAAACCTTGCAAGGCGTAGCGCGTACGAGCAGACGGAGCAAAATCATGGCAACCAAGGCATCTCACGGCAGCTTATGAAACCCAGAAGAGTGGTTGCCGCGCTGCTCATCGTGCTCGGTGCCGTGATGTTGTTCGCTGCCCCCGAGACGCTCGGCGGCGTGCTCGCGATCGCCGCCGGGGTCATCGTCGAAATCGTTGGCATAACACTGGAGAAGCGCCGCTAACTGATAACGACTCCAGGTCCCGGGTTGGATACCGATCACCGCTGCGCGTGATCGAGTCGGGTCGGGATCGGAGTCAGATGACGAACGAACCACTGTCCCGCCAGGCGCGCGACCTCATCCAGCGTGCCGGGCTCCTCGAACAGATGCGTCGCGCCGGGAACGATCACCAGCTCCCGCGCGCTATGCACAAGCGCATCGCGCGCCGACTCGTTGAGCTCGATGACCCCGAAATCGAGACCACCGACGATGAGCAGCGTCGGCGCCTGCACCTGCTTGAGCGCCGCGGCGCCCGCCAGATCCGGCCGCCCGCCGCGCGAGACCACGGCGCTGATGTCCTTCGGCATCACGGCGGCGACCTGCAGCGCGGAAGCCGCTCCGGTACTCGCGCCGAAAAGACCGACCGGCAGTGTCTTCGTGGCAGCATGGCTGCGCACGAAGCGCACAGCGTGGCCCAGCCGCTGTGTCAACAGGTCGATATCGAATCGCCGCTCGTAGTCGCGGTCCTCGACTTCCGTGAGCAAGTCCAGAAGCAGCGTCCCCATTGCGAGCTTGTGCAGATGCGCAGCCACATACTGGTTGCGGGGCGAAAAGCGTCCGGAGCCGCTTCCATGAGAGAACACCACCATGCCCTTAGGCTGCACTGGCAGGTGCAGCGCGCCTTCCAGTGTGACGCCGCCGGCGGAAATCGCCACCGTCGATTCGCCTTGTCGCGCGTTCATGGCTCGCTTGCTGCGCGCTCATTCGCGCGCTGCGCCAGGATGGCGATGACGTTCTCGTCCTCGACCTGGGGGAAATCGCGGTAGAACTGCCCGACTGCATAGAACTCCTCGGGGGCGTCGAGGCACACGACTTCATCGGCAAGCGGCCTGACCCGCTCCAGGCTATCGGGTGCCGCTACTGGCACGGCGCAGATCAGGCGCTGCGGTAGCTTCGCGCGAGCCGCATGCAATGCGGCAATCATGCTTGCGCCGGTTGCCAGCCCGTCATCCACTACGATTACGATCCGGTCTTTCGCGTCGATCGGCGGCCGGGCAGGCGTGTATTGCTCCCGGCGTTTGCGCAATGTCTCGAGCTGCGCGCTTTTCTCGCGCTCAATGTACGCCTCATCGGCACCCGAGCGGGCGGCGTGGTCGGCTATGTAAGCCCAACCCGATTCGTCAACGGCACCGACCGCGAACTCCGGGCTGAAGGGCGAACGCAGCTTGCGCACCAGCACCACGTCAAGCTCGCCGCCCAATTCGTCGGCGAGCACCTTACCCATAGCCACCGCTCCGCGCGGGATTGCGAGCACAAGCGGGTTGCGGCCGCGGTAGCGAGCGAGCGCTCTTGCAAGCTGCCGCGCGGCATCGAAGCGGGTGTCGAACTGGATCGTCATGGCACACAAATCATCCGCGGCCGGAGCGGTGCGGAATTGCGCCAGGTCAAGGCCTGTTGAAAGCGCCGGCGCGCCCTGCGCCGAGGGGAGTCGTTCTGCACGTCGGTGATGTTCAGCGACTACCGACGTAAGCGATGGCGTCAATCTCCACCAGAATGCCGGGCAACTGGCTGCCGACCGTGGTGCGCGTCGGCTTGGGATCGGGGAAGTAACCCGCATACACGCGGTTGTAGCGCTCGAACAGCGACATATCGCGTAAGTGTGCACTAACCTTGACGACGTCCGCCATGCTCGCGCCGCCGGCCTCGAGGATGGCCTTGATGTTTTCCAGCACGCGCGCGGTCTGCTCCTCGATGGTGTCGCCGACGACCTTTCCGGTCTTGGGGTCGAGCGGCCCCTGGCCGGACACGAACACGAAGTCGCCGGCGCGCAACCCCTGCGAATAGGCGCCGACCGGCTGCGCGCCGGTGGTCGTTGAAATTCGTTGCTTCGCCATGGTCTTTCTCCTCTGCAAGTTCGTTGTTATCGGTGGTTACATCGTCTTTGTGAAGTGACCGAGAAATGCCTTCAGCCGATCCGATCGCGGCTGCTCGAAAATCTGCCGCGGCGCGCCTTGCTCGACGATCACGCCTTTGTCCATGAACACGATGCGATGCCCGACCTCGCGCGCAAAGCGCATCTCGTGGGTGACGACCAACATGGTCATTCCGCTGTGGGCGAGATCTTCCATCACGCCCAGCACTTCCCCGACCAGTTCCGGGTCAAGCGCAGAGGTCGCCTCGTCGAACAACATTACTTTCGGTTCCATGGCCACTGCGCGGGCAATCGCCACGCGCTGCTGTTGACCACCGGAAAGCTGTGCGGGATACGCGTGCAGTTTGTCCTTGAGGCCCACACGTTCCAGCCATGAAATTGCGCGCTCCGAGGATTCGCGAGGCGGCAGCTTGCGCACCCTGGCAAGGCCTAGCATCACGTTTTCCCGCGCCGTCATGTGCGGGAACAGATTGAAGCTCTGGAACACCATGCCGACGTCGGCGCGCATGCCTGCAATGATGCTGTCCGGCAGCCTGACGAGGCCCTCGCCGCTCTCGCGGTAGCCCACCAACCGGCCATCCACGTGGATGCGACCGCCCTGGTACTCCTCGAGGAAATTGATGCAGCGCAAGAGCGTCGTCTTGCCGGAACCGCTCGGGCCGACGATGACCACCACCTCGCCTTTGGGAACCTCCAGGTCCACGCCGCAGAGGATCTCCAGTGCGCCGAAACGCTTGACGAGATCCTGGATCACGACAACCTTGCCGGTCATAGGCATCTTGTTCTGAGCTTGGATTTCAGCTGTAGACGTAGCGTTTTTCCAGACGCACGCCGATGGCAGAGATGGTGTAGTTGATCGCGAAGTAAAGCAGTGCGGCTACCGCGTAAAACAGCAAGGCCTCGCGCGTCCGGCCCACGACCTGCTGAATTGCCATCATCAGGTCGACCACGCTGACCAGCGACACCAGAGAAGAGGCCTTCACCACCTCGACCGCGGTATTGACCCAAGCCGGCAGAATCCGACCCAGAGCCTGCGGGAAGATCACGTACCGCAACCGCTGCGCGAAAGTAAGCCCGATTCCCTGCGCGGCATCCATTTGACCGCGCGGGATCGAACCCACGCCGCCGCGTATCACTTCGGACACGTGCGCCCCGCAGAAAACACTGAGCGCGAGTATCCCGGCAACGATCGCCGAAACCTGCAGACCGAGGGCTGGAAAGCCGTAGAAGATCGCGAAGATCAGCACCAGCTGCGGGATGCCCCGCATGGCGTCGACGTAAATGCGCGCGATCAGGCGCAGCGGCCACGCCCCGTAGAGCAGCGAGAGTCCGCCAACGACTCCGATGAACGTGCCGAGCAGCAGCACCGCGACCGATACCTCGAGGGTGATCAGCAGCCCGCGCAGGATCAACGGCCCGCTCGTGATCACGACATCCATTTGCCGCCCCCCGTGTGGCTGAACATCAGCGAACCATTGCCAATCGTCGTTCCAGCAGCCGCAGCCCGCCGGCGATGGCATAACACGTGGCGAGATACAGTAATCCCACCACCAAATAGACCTCGATCACGCGCCAGGTATTGACGTTGATGCGAATGGCTCCGTAAGTCAGCTCGGGAACCGCGATTGCGGAGGCCAGCGATGTATCCTTGAACAGCGATATGAAAGTGTTGCCCAGCGACGGCAGCACGATGCGGAACATGAGCGGGACGGTGACGAAGCGGATCCGCTGCCAACGGTTCAAACCGATCGCCTTGCCGGCCTCGATATGCCCTTTGTCGACAGCCTCAATGCCGGCACGGAATATCTCGGTGAGATAGGCGCCGGAATAGATCGCCAGCGCGAAGACGAAAGACCACAGATTGTCCAGCACGCTGATGCCAATCAGCGGCAGGCCGAAGTACACGAAGTAGATGATCAATAGCAGCGGAATATTGCGTACGCCCTCGACATACCCGGCGACCAGCAGCTGTATCGAACGCGGGCCGCGGGCGCGGCCGAATGCGGCGACCAGTCCCAGCAAGCTTCCGATCAAGAGCGCGAGCAAGGCGACGCCGATGCCGAGCAGCAGCCCCTTCAGCAGCAGGTCGAAGTTGTCGAAGACCGGGCGCCAGTTGAACTGATACATGCTCTATTTTGGCGAAGGAAAGGACATCGCCGTACGGATACGCCAAGGTGGCCGCATTTGCTTTTCACACACACTCTCCGCATCTTGACCTTTCCTCCCTCTCCACGAGTGGAGAGGGGCGGGGCGAGGTGGTGATGTTCTAGTATCTGACTCCAAATTCCACCGGGAAGCCCGTTGGCGGCGGGGCCAGCGTGACACCGAAGAATTTCTTAAAGGCTGCAGCGTAGGCATCGAACTCGACGCCGGTCATCCCTTCGTGCAGAACGGTATTGACGAAGTTCAGCCAGATCGGATCGCCCGGGCGCACCGCGGCCGCATAGGTCTGCGGCGACCAGCCGTAATTGCCAGCCTTGTATTTCTCCGGGTTCTGGCGTACCAGCCAGCGCACCGTCGAATCGTCGATCGCGGCGGCGTCCACGCGTTCGGAATCGAGCGCCAGGATGGCGTTGGCGACCGAGTCGAACTGCAGAACTTGCGCTTCCGGTATCGCGGCGTGAACGATGCTTTCGGCGTAGACGTTCTGCAAAATGGAAACCTTGACCTTCTTCCCCCATTTGGCGAGATCCCGCGCGCCGGCATGCGGGCTGTTCTTGCGCAGCAGCGTCCCGACGCCCTCGCGATAGTACGGAATCGAAAAGTCCGCCAGTTGCGCGCGCTGCGCGGTGACCGTCATGAACTGAAAGACGACGTCGACCTGGCTGGTCTGCAGGTTGGGAATGCGTGCATCGGAGGCCTGGCGCACGAACTGCACCTTGGCAGGATCGTCGAACAGGCCTTTGGCGAGCAGACGCGCCATCTCGATGTCGAAACCCTGCAGGTTGCCTTGCTCGTCCTCGAAGTGCCATGGCGGGTTGGTGCTGCCGGTGCCGACGATCACGGTTCCGCGCTTGAGCACTTCGTTGAGTTTGCTCGCGCCCGGCCCCGCGCCCGGGCCGGACCTGCTGCAACCGGCGACTCCAAGCACGGCCACTCCGGCCCCCAGTTTCAGGGCCGACGATCTCAGGAATCCGCGTCGCGACGTTTGCTCAGACATAGCTCCCCCGATTTAGTTGTTGAATGATGATGTCCTCCCGTTGCGGAGGCCAACGGATTTATAGACGACTTCCGATTGGATTTCCAGTGCCACGCATCGCGCGGCATCAAGCGCGTTCAAAGCAAAGGCCGCAAAGGAGTGCAGACCTCTGGGACACAGAACGGCGCGATCATGGTTGTACCGAAAGTGCCCTAAAAACGGAAGAACCTTGACGCAAAGACGCAAAGACGCGAAGGCGCAATGACGTACAAAAAGATGAACGAGAATACCAAGCCCTTGGGATAAGCCAACACGCTTTGGACCAAGGCAACGCTCGGATAGTGAGGTTCCCCTCGAATTTCGCCTTCCAACGGTGGCATTGTAGGATGGTTATTACCGGAGGAAGAGATGAAACGGATTCTGAAGCGCGAATATACGGCGGAGTTTCGAGAACAGGCCGTTGCCATGGTCAACAACGGGCGCTCGGTGCCCGAGGTGGCTGGGGAACTGGGCCTCATTGAGCAGACGCTACGCAACTGGGTGAAGGCGGCTGAGCGGGGGCGGCTCAACGAGAAGGCGAGCAAGGTGACCGAGGAGCAGATGGAGCTCTCGCGGTTGCGGGCAGAGAATGCCCGGTTGAAGATGGAGAATGCGATTTTAAAAAAAGCGACGGCGTACTTCGCCAAGGATGCACTGTGAAGTACGCCTGGATTGAGAAGCAGGCTGGGCTTTGGCCTGTGGGCGTGATGTGTGATGTGTTGGGAGTGAGCCTGAGCGGATTGAAGGCTTGGCGCAGCGGGGGCAAGCGTTTGCAACGGCTCACCGATGCGCGCTTGCTGGTGCTGATCCGTGCGATTCACGCCCAATTCAAGGGCGCTTACGGCTCCCCGCGCATCCATGAGGAGCTGCGCGATCACGGCCATCGGGTCGGTAAGGCGCGCGTGGAGCGCCTTATGCGCAATCACGGCATCCGGGCTCGCCACAAGCGCCGCTGGAAGGCCACCACCGATTCCAAGCATGCTCTGCCAGTGGCGGCGAACCTGGTGGCACGCGATTTCTCCCCGCGCGAACCGAACCGGGTGTGGGGTGCGGACATCACCTACATCGCCACCGAGGAGGGCTGGCTGTATCTGGCCATCGTGCTGGACTTCTTTAACCGCGAGATCGTGGGCTGGGCGCTTAAAGACCGGCTCACGGTCGATCTGGCAACCGATGCGCTCACCATGGGCTGGTTCCGACGCCGGCCAAGTGCGGGGCTGATTCATCACTCCGACCGGGGCGTGCAGTATGCAAGCCAGGCCTTCCAGGCGAAGCTCACCGAATACGGCATGCGCTGCTCGATGAGCCGCAAGGCCAACTGCTGGGACAACGCGCCCACCGAGAGCTTCTTCAACAGTCTTAAGAACGAACGCATTCATGCAAGCCGTTATCGCACGCGAGTCGATGCCAAGGCTGAGGTATTCGAATACATTGAAATCTTCTACAACCGAGTTCGCCGCCATTCAACGCTCGGCCAGAGATCACCCGAGCGGTTCCTGAACGCATGGCTGTCGAACCAGGAGAAGGAAGCAGCATAGGCGCTATCGCTTGGAAGGCGTAAAACGCAGGGAAGCTCATAGCGTCCGACCCGAACTCCCGCTATTTTCGATCCCTGTTCAGAATCTCTTTGCGTCTTAGCGTCAAATCTCCAGATTCTCGCAGGCTAGTTCTTTGGTTCCTGTCCGGCCGATGTGATTTCCCAGTCGACCCGTTGATGGATCAACTGCCACTGTCTCTCGTCCAGGGCATAAAGTTCGCGAAACAGGCGCACCGCTTCCGCCCGCTGATTGCCGGCCGATTGTTCGCAGATCCTCATGAACGCCGAAGCAACGGCGAGTGTCGGATTCCATGTTTCGCGCACCCCGTCGCGCATCACGGCGACCATATACTCGTGCTCGTCCTTCTTGTTCCAGCCGCGGGCTCGCGCCAGGAGACCCACTTTCTCTTCGAGTGCTTTCTTCTGTTGCTGCTCGTACTCCTCGCCCTGTTTCATCATCTGATCCACTTCGGCCCGCAACGGGTCGTCCGCAGCGAGACGGCAACCCGGGGGCGCGTGCTCTTCGGCAGCGATCGAGAGGGCGGCGCCATAAAGCAGCGCGGCAGCGATGAATGCCACGGTTCCTGGACGACGAAACATCAATCTCTACCTTGAAATACTTTCGCGGCGGTGCTGTGCAGCCGCTGACCGCCGATTTCTGCCGATGGGGTAAGGATACTGTCCGGACGGGCGCGAACCCGGGGTAACAGACCTGTCTCGCAGGCCTTTATCTGCAGCCCTAGATACCTGGAGTAGATTCGGCACTGGGCCAGGCTGCCGGCGATGAACCAGAGGCCTGGTTGCGCGGTGCGCGTGAACATGTTGCGCAAGTCCTGTTCATCGCCGAATCCCCAGATCGGGCCGACGCGGGCAGCAACAACGTCGCCAAACAGCTTGCGAACCAAATATTCCTGGCCTTTGTAGCCGGTCGCCAACACGATCAGTTCGGCGGCAAGCATATCGCCGTTGCGCATCCGCGCCCCCTCTGCGACGAACCCTGCGATATCGAAAAATTGCACCAGTCCTATCTCACCTTTAACGATCAAGTCCGAACAGCCGACATTGAAGTAGTAACCGCCGCCGCGCGTGAGGTACTTGAACTGCCAGCCCGTTCCGTCTTCCCCGAAATCGAGCTTGAACCCTGTGCGCTTCAACCCATCGAGGAGTTCCCTGTCCATATTCTTCGCTTGTTCGGTCAAGACTATGTGGCTCTTCCTCGCCAGCGGAAGCGGGATGGACATCGTGATGAGGTCGCAGTCTTCCAAGGGAGGTCCTTCCTCGTATAGGGCGTAGGGAAGTTGCGCGCTCGGCTCGATATTCACGATTAGGGTCGGACTGCGTTGGACGAGAGTAACTTTTGCACCGCTGGAGTACAGGTCCTGGGCAATATCGTGGCCGCTGTTGCCCGTGCCGATGACCAGCGCGTTCTTGCCCTTCCATGCCTCGCCGTCATCGTATTGGCTGGAGTGCAGGATTTTGCCGCCGAAATTGCGCAACGTCGGTATTTCGGGGAGGTTCGGGATACCGCTGACTCCGGTGGCCATGATGACGTGTCGCGCACGCATCGTCCGTTTTGTGCCGTCCGCCCGACGTAGCACGACCGACCAACGCCCCTCTTCTTCGTCGTACGTGCCGCCTTCGAATTCGGTTGCCGTCCAGTAGTTGAGCTCCATGCTTTCCACATAGGCCTCGAACCAGCCGGCAAGTTTGTCTTTTGGAATGTAAGTCGGCCAGTTCGGCGGGAAAGGCATGTACGGAAGGTGGTTGACGTGCACTTGGTTGTGCAGAGTCAGTGCGTGGTAACGCTTGCGCCAGTTGTCACCGATACGCTGTTCGCGGTCCACGATCAGCGTATCGATCTGCAATTGAGTCAGGCGAGCAGCGATCGAAAGCCCGGCCTGCCCTCCGCCAACGACGAGCACAACCGGATCTCTGTCGATATATTCAGTGGCGGATTGCCTGTCGTCGAGCCAGTTAGCGCCCCGAAAATCGCGCGAATAGGACTTACATCTGGGTCGCGATTTCCCGACCTTTTCCTCGAACCCCTTTAACTCGTTTAGCGCCGTAAGCAGCGTCCACGCTTTTAACGTGTCGCCATCGTTGGCATCGGGAATCAGCCGAAGAACTCCGCTGCCGCGGCCCTCGGCGGTTTCAAATCGGAAGATCGCTTCGATCGCTTCAGTGCCCGCGCGGGTCACATGGCGGGGCGCAGTTCGGTGGGGATCGATCTGGAAACCCGACGAATTGGCTCGGCCGGCATGCGATTTGAGCTCTCTGAGGACAGCGTCCCGGCCATTGAACGTCCTGATGCGCCAGGTCAGCGCCAGTACATCGCGCCAATGGCTGTCAGGATGAAACAGGGTCTCGAGCAGGGCGTCGTCGGGTTCGGCAAGCGCCATTTCGAACTGCGTAAGCCACTGGCCCGCCATCGTCGCGACGGTTTCTGTTCTAGCCAGCATTCGCGCTCGCAAGCTATCCATCTCCGCGGCGTCTCCGGGTCCTACAACTTACACCATTCGAAATCGTTCGACGCGGTCTCACTGGTGCACCTGGAAGTGGAATCCACCACAGATAAATCGAAGTCTGACCCTGAGGTCTCCCCTTCACCACCCATGGACTACCGCGCACACTTTTTCCGCAGCGTGAGCCGCAAGGCTATTCTACGGGCGCGCCGTGCGCGGTGATTCTGCCCGGAGTCTGAACGTCGCGGCACCCAGGCGCGTGCATGCGGATGTCAGGCTGCCTTCGGATAAATAACGGCGGCGAGGTAACCGCCATAAAGGAAAAGCAGGAATACCCCGCGCCTTCGTTCGATAAAGCCGCGTCGCGTCGGGAAGATGAACGCGACCGCCAACAGCCCGAACACCAGAGCAACCGCCACTGCGCGCCAATCGACCGATATCGGAAAGATGACTGCCGCGACCGCAACGACGAAGAGGCCATTGAGGATATTGCTGCCGAGTATTGTTCCCAGTCCCACCTCGTCGTGACCGCGAAGCTTGGCAACGATGGTTGTCGCGAGCTCAGGCACTGACGTACCTACTGCGACAACGGTGGCCCCGATCACGAATTCATCGACGCCGAAGGAAATGGCAATGCCTCGTGCTCCGGTGACGATGAGATGTCCGGCAGTCCCCAGAAAGGCGAGGCCCAAAACGCAAAAAACGATTGCGAGCCACCCCCGGCTCTCTCCGAGGACCTCTTCCGCAGCACTCCGCTGT
This sequence comes from Betaproteobacteria bacterium, assembly GCA_052387775.1. GTDB lineage: Bacteria > Pseudomonadota > Gammaproteobacteria > Burkholderiales > JACQAP01 > JACQAP01. Next base: position 22,697 of record JBQTIV010000033.1, on the reverse strand, counting down.
CTGCGCGCTTCGATGAATGCTGCGACGAGCCAAATGAGGAACATGCCCAGCAGCAGTAGACCGTCAATCCTGGACAAGACACCGTCAAGAAAAAGAACACCCGTAATCACTGGGACTAACAGCGCTACCGGAAAGTCTCGTTTCACGGCATCGCGGGGGCTTCGAATTCCGGAAATCAGCAATGCCAATGCAAGGATCAGGGCAACGTTCACAACGTTACTCCCCAAGGCGTCGCCGAGGGCGATCTGTGGCTTCCCGGCCATCGCGGCGCTGACAGCAACCGCCAACTCCGGGCTTGAGGTGGCAAACGCCGCCACTGTTGCCCCGATAATGCCGGGAGATACACGCACCCAACGCGCCAGCCCGACAGTGCCACGAACAAAAAGCTCTCCACCGGCGCCGGCACACACGACGCCTGAAGCCAGAGCAGCGTAATCGTTCAGCGGCATCGAAATAGCAGCGACAGTCTACGTCGGCATTGACCCGGCGCCGGAGCGCGCAGCGCTGCGGGAACTCCGTGGCAACGCCGTCGGGCGCTGCGATCGAACGCGCGGTTGGGAGGTCATCTCCAAGGGTTGCTATACGAGCGGGACAAAATCGTACTCACCGACGCCTTGCAGCACCAGGAAGGTAGCCGAGTTGTCCCCGCCGTTGGTCACCAGGTGCGGCCGGCGAGCCTTTACAGTACACGTTTCACCAGGACCCAAACGTACCTCCTCTTTGGGCTCGCGGAGGAATATTCTGAGATTTCCGCTGAGTACATAGAACGTATCCTGAACGTTGGTGTGGTAGTGCCAAGGCACCTTTTGAGTCGGGGAAATCTGGAGTTCAGTAATGCGAAATCCTGGCCGTGCGGCGTACTCGGCTCTGCGCTCGACTTCGTAAAGATGGCTGGCGTCTTTCACCGCCTCCATGTTGTCCTCCGTCTGGGGTGAGGCGCAGTACGAACCCGCCGGCCCGCCCCCAATGTTTGCGATTCTTGTCCTTTGGCGCGATCTGTACTGTGCGACGACCAGTGCAGCGCTGCCAGATCAAGTACGCTCGGTCATCTAACAGACGTCATCCAGCGTCGGCGCCGAGAAATACGCGATCATGCATGCCTAACCCCGCTCCCCTATTCTTCTTTTCTTCGAAGCATCACCTTTCTTTCTTGATATCCATCAATTGTTAGTGGCGCTGCTGCTGGTCGGTCAGCTTCTTCTCCAAAAGCGCGTCCCGGATCCTCTGCTCGACGTTTTCTGCCGCGGGATCCGTGAATAGCTTGCTGTCATCTACCCTGTACTGCGCAATCGTTTCCGGGTCCGCGACCTTCCGCTCCCGCGCCCGCATTCTCATCTCCTCGAGCCAGACCCGCAAAGGACGGGTCAGCCAGGCGAGAATCCTCCAGAGGATGATCAGGCCGATCACGACGAGCGCCATCGTGGCCCACGTCCAGGCTGACTTGCACGCCGGTGCCGAAAGCGGAGCGCTCACGCACGGTGAAACATGCGCCCACCCTGCGTCGAGCTGCCTCATTAACTGCTTGAGGATTTCCACGAAAGTCTAAGTCCAAAGTCTAATAGGCTGAGACTCGATTCATGCCTTGAATACGCAATTATGCAGGCCTGACCCCACCCCATTCCGTGGCATTCCGTCCCGGCGGTCCTCAACGGTCTGCGCCCGATGCCTGCCGGTTTCGCAGATAGTCGGCCATGAACAAAGGTGCGATCCTGCTCAGCCGCTCGTCGCTGATCCGTCCCGATCTGGTGATGTAACTGTAGACGAAATCGTGGGGCTGCAGCCGCATGTGTTCGGCCATCTGCTCGTACCACTCCTGGCTCGCATCGGCTGCCTTTACCAGCGTTTCCACGATCGGGCGGCGGGAAGCCTCGTAGCTCTCCAGCGCGTCGCGCACGCTTTTCGGGTGTGCTTCGAGCGCCTTGACCAGGGCAATGGCGTCCTCCATCGCCAGCCGGGTTCCGGAGCCGATCGAGAAATGTGCGGTGTGCAACGCGTCGCCCACCAGCACCTTGTTGCCGGTCGACCAGCGGCGATTGCGCACGTTGGGGAAATTGCGCCAAACGGATTTGTTGGTGATCAGCGGATGGCCCCCAAGTTCGGGCGCGAACACCTTTTCGCAGCAAGCGCTGGTGGCGGCCTCGGTCATGCCGGCGAAACCGGCACGCTGCCAGGTGGCCGCGTCGACCTCGATTAGGAACGTGCTGCGATCCGGTGCATAACGATAGTGGTGGACGGTCAGCGCGCCGTGCGCGGTTTCGCGGAAAGTTTGCGTCAGGGTGCGATACGGCTTGTCGACCCCGAACCAGATGAACTTGTTGGTGCCGCTGGACACGGTGGCGCCGAACTCTGCGGCGTAGCTGTTACGCACCAGCGAATTCATCCCGTCTGCGCCGATGATCAAGTCGGCATCGGCAAAGGCGTCCAGAGAAGACAGCTTAGTTTCGAAGCGCGGCTCGATTCCGACGCTGCGCACCCGCTCCTGGAGCAGCTGCAAAAGCTTGAGTCGGTCGATCGCGGTGAAGCCCACTCCGTCGATCGCAATCGAGATGCCGCGGTGAACGACTGTCAGGTCGCTCCATGCTTCCATGTGCGGCGTGATGCAGGCGTGCGTTTCCGGGTCGTCGTTGGCCAGGAATCCCAGCGCCTGCTCGGAAAACACCACCCCGAAGCCAAATGTGGCGTTGGCGGGGTTCTGCTCGACCAGATGAATGTCGGCGTCAGGACGCGCGCGCTTCAGCAGATAGGCGCAGTACAAACCCGCCGGCCCGCCACCGATAATTGCGATCTTCAATCCAGGTGAAATCTTACGAGAAGATGGCTTAAGATGTGCGCAGTGTTAAGAGTAAGTCGAGTCTGACCCCATTTCCGCCCCATTTCCGTTGAATCCACGACCCGATGAGGGCGAGGATTAGGAGCGCATTCCTCATCGCTGAATTGTCTCCCCGTTTCGCGCGGCCCAACGACCAGCTAACTCGTCACCCGTCACTTGTCACTAGTCACCCCTTCTTTTTTTGAAACTCCGACCAGGCTTTTTCGTAACTGGCGTGCAGCGCCTTCCAGGCGCTCTCGGCGCCTTTGCTCACGTCCTGCCACGCTGCCTGGCTGGCTTCACGAGTTTCGTTCAGGCGCTTGACGGTTTCGTCGCGCTGCTTTTCCAGCGCCTTGATCTGCGTTTCGTACTGCGTCTTGACGTGCGCCTGCGCCTTCTGCACTTCGGCTTGCCACTTGGCCAGCTTGGCGTTCCATTCGTCTATCTGCTTCTTCATCCGTTCGACGTACTCTTCCCGGTTCATCATGGCGGCTCCTTTATCTGGTTGGTATCTGATTGGTTCCCCTTTTTTTATAGAGGAAAAACGGCAAACTTGCCAGGACGTTTGTTGATATTGGGTTGCTGCTTTTTCTTTTTTTTCTTTGTGCTCTTCGTGTTGAAAGCGTTTCACAAGAGTCAGGAAGCGCGGCGCATGGCGCCGCCGAGTTCAGCTTGGCCGCCGCCCTGGCTTACCGGCACGTCGAGCTCGGCGGGTACCGGCAGTTTGAGGAGCCGATAGAAATTGGCGAGCTTCTGGCGATAGAGGCGATCGAAGGTCAGCACCGACTCGCTGGGGTTGTAATCACCGAGCCACCAGAACCAATCGGAAGCTTCGCAGTCTGCGAGCTGGCGAGTCGCGTCGGCGAGTTCCTGCGCGTTCAGGCGCCCGCTTACTGCCACCAGATCGAAGCTTTGCTTGGCGGTACACAGCAGGTCCCAGGCGCGATTCTTTTCAGGGGAACCGATCCAGGTGGCAAGATTACCGTACACCCAACTGCCAGCGACCAGCGAGGGCATCGGTTCCGCGTGGCGTCCCTCATCCAAAAGCCGTGCAAAAGTCGTGGTCGCGATCGCAGGATGCGCTTCCAGTGCGCCATACAATTCGTCTAGAAAGAAATAGCCGTTGTAGGGGTAGTACTCCCAGGCGTTCTCGCCATCCAGAATTACACTGACGACCCGGCGTTCGGATGCATCGCCCTGCTCGACGACTCCCGTCAATTCGCCCAGGAAATGCGCGGCCGCTTCCTTGCCGTGCCACTTGCAGTACTCGAAGCCGATCAGGTCCGAAAGGCGGTCGTCGCGGAAGAAACAGGTCACTGGCGCGTGACCGCCGCTAAGCCGGTAAGGTCGGTAAAGAAAATTGTGCCGCTCGGGGATCGGCGCGTTGTTCCTGCGCAAGCTGTTCACCAGCACGCCTTCGCCGCTGGCGATCCATCCGCACCCTCCCTCGGCAAGCAGGTCGACGAATACCTGCGATACGGCGCCTTCGGCCGGCCACATGCCCCGCGGCGGCTGGCCAAAGCGGCGCGCGTGGCTTTCCCTTGCCGCGGCAATGTGCGCGGATGCGCGTGTGCGACCGCCCGGGTAGTGCGAGCTTTGCGGTAGCGGCGCATCGGGCACGGTCTCACGCGCCGCCTCGAAGGAGATCAGTAGCGGGCCGATCGGATGAAACGCCGGGCTGGTGCTGAGTTCGATTTGCCCCTGCGCAGCGAGCTTGCGGTAGCGCGGTACCACCGCGCTCGTTTCCTGGCCAATCAGTTCGACGAGCTGCATGCGGTCGGCGTGCGAGAAGTTCTGCGCTTTCGCCAGCAATTGCGGAACGGTCTGGTCACGCCGGCGCACCGTTTCGCCCACCCACGCGAGGTGATACCAGGTCAATAGATCGCCGAGGTATTGCGCAGAAAGATAGCTTTCTCCGGCGGTTCCGGGTTGCTGCGTCAGGGTATAGAGGTCCCATAGCCGCCGATAAGCCGGATACGGCTGGATCATCTTGTGATGATTCGCCTTGAAGCAGCGGCGCAGCACCAGGTCGCGTTCGGCGGCGTCAAGGCGGTACAGATCGGGATGGGCAAGCAGGCGCAGGAGCGGATCGCGAAACCGACCGGTGGCGAACTGGTCGGCGTAGTCCTCAAGCTGGTCGAGCAGCACCGGGGTGAAATTGACCACCGCGCGCACCCTGGGATGATTCTCCAGATGCGCTGCCATGTCGCTGTAGTCCTTGATCGCGTGCAGATACACCCAGGGCTGGGCATATTCGCCGGTGGCGTGGTCGCGAAAGTCCGGCTGGTGCATATGCCACAGCAGCACCAGGTCCAGCTTTGAATTGCTGCTCATCGTATTCAACCCGTCAGCGCTGGTGCAATACCTGCTGGCCCAGCATCTCCGGCGTGATCAAGGTGATGCCCCGCTCGGAGACGTGGAAGCGTTTGCGGTCCTCGTCGGGGTCGAACCCGACCGCGAGACCCTCGGGGAGGGTGCAGCGCTTTTCCACTACCACACGCTTCAGGCGCACGTTGCGGTGCACTTCGACGTCGGGAAGAATCACCGAGTCCTCGACGCTGCAGTAGCTGTGCACATGCACGTTGGAAAACAGCAGCGAACGCGCGATCTTGGCGCCGCTGATGATGCAGCCGCCGGACACCAGCGAATCCACCGCCATGCCGCGCCGTCCGTCGTCGTCGAAGACGAACTTGGCCGGCGGCAATTGTTCCTGGTGCGTCCAGATCGGCCATTCGGTGTCGTACATATTGAGATCCGGCGTGACCCGGGTTAAATCCATGTTCGCTTCCCAGTAAGCGTCCACGGTGCCCACGTCCTTCCAGTACGCCGGCTTGCCATCCGTTCCGACACAACTGTCCTCGAAGCGCTGCGCAAACACGCGGTATCGCGGCACCACGTGGGGAATGAGGTCCTTGCCGAAGTCGTGGCTGGAATCGGACGTAGCAGCGTCGCGTGCGACCTGCTCATACAGGAACGATGCATTGAACAGGTAGATGCCCATGCTGGCGAGCGACAGCGCCGGATCGCCGGGGATCGAGGGTGGCCGGGCCGGTTTTTCTTCGAAGGCGGTTACACGCCAGTCTTCGTTCACCGCCATCACGCCGAAGGACTTGGCGTTCTCAACCGGCACTTCCAGGCAGGCCACCGTCATATCGGCGTTCTTGGCGAGGTGATACGCGAGCAGCTTGCCGTAGTCCATCTTGTAGATGTGATCGCCGGCGAGGATCAGGACGTGGTCCGGATCGTAGGAGCGCAGAATATCGAGGTTCTGGAACACCGCATCCGCTGTGCCCCGGTACCAATTCTCTTCGTCGGTCCGCTGTGAGGCGGGGAGGATGTCTACGAATTCCTGGAAGCGCCCGTCCAGAAAACTCCAGCCGCGCTGGATGTGACGGATCAGGCTGTGCGACTTGTACTGGGTGGCGATGCCGATGCGGCGGATGCCGGAGTTGACGCAGTTTGACAGCGGGAAGTCGATGAGGCGGAATTTGCCGCCGAAGGGCACCGCTGGTTTCGCGCGCCAGTCGGTCAGGTTCTTCAGCCGGGTGCCGCGTCCGCCGGCAAGCACCAGTCCATAGGTGTTCTTGGTGATGAGGCTAAGGAAGCGGACGTTGGCGTCGATGTTGGACACGCATTACTCCTGATACACCTGTTGAAGGTTCGAAAGACCGGGTCGCATTCTGTTGCCGGCCCAAGCCTTGGCGGCGGCGCAGTCCATCCTTCGCCGTTCACCATAAACCATTGACCGGTATCAAAAAAACAGATGAGTGGAAGACGCCGCCCCTTATAATAGGTGCACGCTCGCCCGCAGTCACGGATTCCGTGCATCGCCTGGCCGAGATTTTCCCGCCATTGCCCATGAAAGCTACTGTTTCCGCCATTGCAGAAGCGGACCTCGACGCCCTGGTCGGCGCGCGCCATCACGATCCGTTCAGCGTGCTCGGTCTGCGTCGCGAGGGCAAGCGCTGGGTGCTGCGCGCATTCCGGCCTTACGCCTCCGAGGTTGCGGTGTCCACGGCGTCCGGATTCGTGAAGATGGAGAAAGTGCATCCCGACGGCGTTTTCGCCTGGCTCGGAGCCGAGCCGCCGCCACAACCGGTGCGGCTGCGGGTGAACGAGTCAGGGCAGAACTTTGAAACTTTCGATCCGTATGGTTTTCGTCCCGCGATCAGCGCCGACGAACTGTACCTATTCAACGAGGGCCGTCTCGAACAGGCTTATCGCATGCTCGGCAGCCGCCCGGAAGTGCGCGAGGGCGTGGCCGGAGTGCGTTTCTCCTGCTGGGCGCCGAATGCGCAAAGGGTCAGCGTGGTGGGCGACTTCAACCGCTGGGACGGGCGCGCGCACCCGATGGCTACACACGGGATAAGCGGCGTGTGGGAATTGTTCAGCCCGGGATTGGGCGAGGGCACGCTCTACAAGTACGAGATCCGCAACCGCGCCACCGGCGAAATCCTCGTCAAGACCGACCCCTATGCGCGCGCCTATGAGCTGCGCCCCGGGACCGCCGCGCGCGTCACCGCGGATCATCCCCATGACTGGCGCGACGGTGTTTGGATGAAGGCGCGCAGCGGCGACGATTGGCTGCATGCGCCGATCAACGCCTACGAAGTCCACCTGGGCTCGTGGCGGCGTCATCCCGACGGCCGCTTCTACAGCTACCGCGAGCTCGCCGAAAGCCTGGTTCCCTACGTGAAGGAAATGGGTTTCACCCACATCGAGCTGCTGCCGATTTCCGAACACCCGCTGGACGAGTCCTGGGGTTACCAGACCAGCGGATACTTCGCGGCGACAAGCCGCTTCGGCTCGCCAGCGGATTTCAAATTCTTCGTTGATGCCTGCCACCAGGCCGGTATCGGCGTGATTCTCGATTGGGTGCCGGCGCATTTTCCGACCGATGCCTTTGCACTGGCGCGCTTCGACGGCACCGCGCTCTACGAACACGAGGATCCGCGCCTCGGTTTTCACCAGGACTGGGGCACGCACATCTTCAACTTCGGCCGCAACGAGGTAAAAAGTTTCCTGCTCTCGAGCGCCCACTACTGGCTCGGCGAGTGCCACGTTGACGGGCTGCGGGTGGACGCGGTGGCCTCGATGCTCTACCTCGATTACTCGCGCAAGGCCGGCGAGTGGATCCCCAACAAGTTCGGTGGCCGCGAGAACCTCGAAGCGATCGAGTTTCTGCGCCAGTTGAATGTCATGGTCCATCGCGACTTCCCGGGCGCGCTCACTTTCGCCGAGGAATCCACCGCATGGCCGATGGTGTCGCGGCCGACTTACGTCGGGGGCCTGGGCTTTTCGATGAAGTGGAACATGGGGTGGATGAACGACACGCTTTCCTACATGCGACAGGATCCGGTGCACCGGCGTTATCACCACAACCAGCTCACTTTCGGCCAGCTCTACGCCTATACCGAGAACTTCATGCTGCCGCTGTCGCACGACGAAGTGGTGCACGGCAAAGGTTCGCTGCTGGGCAAGATGCCCGGGGATGCCTGGCAGAAATTCGCCAATTTGCGCCTGTTGCTCAGCTACCAGTTCACCACGCCCGGCAAAAAGCTCAACTTCATGGGCAACGAACTGGCCCAGGGCCGGGAGTGGCGCGCCGAGTGGGAACTGGACTGGGGATTGCTCGGCATCGACTGGCACAGGGGCGTGCAGACCATGCTGCGCGACCTGTCCCGCCTTTACCGCGAGCAGCGCGCGCTGCATGACCAGGACTTCGAATCTGCGGGTTTTCGCTGGATCGACTGCCACGACGCCGACCAGTCCGTCCTTGCTTTCGAGCGCTGGACACGCGACGGTTCGGTGGCGGTGGTGGCGCTGAATTTCACCCCTGTGCCCCGCCACGGCTACCGCATCGGCTTGCCGAAGGCGGGTCTCTGGCACGAAGCGTTCAACAGCGATTCGGCGTTCTACGCCGGTGCCAATGTCGGCAATTCCGGCGCCATCAAAACTCAGTCGCTGCCGTGGATGGAGCGCGGCCAGTCCGCAGAAATCACATTGCCGCCTCTCGCCGCACTTGTCCTTCTGCACCAGGGATCAAACGCGTGAATTCCGCCGATGCCTGACGAGAAACTCAAAGTCCTGTTCGTCACTCCCGAAGTTGCGCCGCTGATCAAGACCGGCGGGCTTGCCGACGTAAGCGCGGCACTGCCGGCGGCTTTGATGGGGCTGGGCGCCGACATGCGGGTGCTGGTACCGGGGTATCCACAGGTGATGGACGCACTCAAAACCAAAGGTCGGGCGGCCACACTGCCCGCGTTGCCGGGCGTTCCGTCAGCGCAACTGATCGCCTCCAAGCTGCCTTCGGGAGTGCCGCTGCTGGTGATCGAAAGCGCCATCTACCAGCGCAGCGGCGGGCCGTATCAGGATGCCGCCGATAACGACTGGCTCGACAACGATCTGCGTTTCGGCCTGCTTTCGTATGTGGGCGCGCTGTTGTCCACGCCGGATTCGCCGTTTATGTGGAAGCCGGACATTGCCCACTGCAACGACTGGCAAACCGGACTGGCGCCGGTGTACCTGCACTACGTTACGGGTGCGCGGGCGAAAACGGTGTTCACCATCCACAATCTGGCGTTCCAGGGGATTTTCCCCGCGGAAACCACCGTGCGGCTTGGGCTGCCAGCGCAGGCGTTCTCCGTAAACGGCGTCGAATACTACGGCAAGACGTCGTTTCTCAAAGGCGCACTGCAGTTTGCCGATCGCCTCACCACGGTCAGCCCGAGCTACGCGGAAGAAATCCAGCGCGAACCGCTGGGGATGGGACTGCAGGGGCTGCTGGCGCAAAGAAAGAACGTGCTCCGCGGTATTCTCAACGGCATTGACACCGATGCCTGGGACCCGGAGTCCGACCCCTACATCGAGCGCTACTACAATGCCTCCAGGCTCGCCGCTAAACAGGACAACAAGCGTGCCCTGCAACTGCGCATGGGCCTACGCGACGACGCGGATGTTCCGCTGTTCAGCACGGTGAGTCGGCTCACGCATCAGAAAGGCCACGACGTGCTCGCGGACATTGCGGTGGAGTTGGTGAAGCTGCCGGCACAATTAGTGGTCCTGGGCTCGGGAGAGGCGCAGTTGCAAAGGCGCTTCCAGGAACTGGCCCAGTCGCACCCGGGCAGGATCGCGGTGCAGATCGGCTTCGACGAAGGTCTGTCGCACCAGATCGAGGCCGGCGCGGACAGTTTTCTGATGCCCTCCCGTTTCGAGCCCTGCGGTCTGAACCAGATGTACAGCCAGCGTTATGGCACGCCGCCGGTGGTGCACGCGACCGGGGGCCTGCGCGATTCGGTGGTGGATTGCGTGCCGGAGGCGCTGAAAAAGCGCAGCGCAACCGGCTTCACGTTCGCTCCGCTGAATCGCGACAGGCTGCTGGAAGCCTGCCGGCGCGCCGTGACGGCTTTTCACGACAAAAGGGTCTGGCGGCAGCTGCAGAAGAACGGCATGAGCCGCGATTTCAGCTGGGAGGCGCGGGCGCAACAGTATCTGGACCTCTATCGGGGACTGCTGGAGTAAAATGCCGCTTTCCTGCCCGCCGCGCTCGTTCGCGTTTGCGGCGCAACAACACCAACCGATGGAGGATCGTTAGCCATGATCGGAGATCGCATCGAAGTCAACATTGCCGGCGGGCTCGATATCGCGCTGCCGCGGATGGTGCATGTGCGCCAGAAATTCCAGACGAGGAAGCTCGACAGTGTCACCAAGGCGGTGGCCGAGCAGTTCAAGCGCCCCGAGGTCCGCGGCAAGGTGAAACCGGGCATGAGCATCGCAGTCGGTTGCGGCTCGCGCGGCATCAATAACATCGCCGAGTGTGCGAAAGCGGTCGTCGCCGAACTCAAGGCGCTGGGCGCCAAACCTTTCATCTTCCCGGCGATGGGCAGCCACGGCGGCGCCACCGCGGAAGGCCAACGCGAAGTGCTGGAAGGCTACGGAATCACGGAAAGCTACCTCGGCTGCCCGATCCGCGCCACCATGGACGTGGTCGAACTGGGCAAACTCGAAGATGGCATGCCGGTGTACATGGATAAATTTGCCGCCGAGGCCGATGCGGTGGTCATCATCCCGCGCGTCAAGCCGCATACCAACTTCCGCGCGCCGATCGAATCCGGCATTGTCAAAATGCTGTCCATCGGCATGGGCAAAATCATGGGCGCGACCACGCTGCACACCTACGGCATGGACATGTTCGGCGAACTACTGCCCAAGACGGCCAGACTGATCATGGCGAAAAAGAACTTCCTATTCGGCGTGGCGATGGTGGAGAACGCCGCGGACGAGACCGCCATCATCGAAATCGTGCCCTCGGAACAGGTGTGGGAGCGCGAGCCGGTGCTGCTGGCGAGAGCCAAGGAACTGATGCCGCGCCTGCAATTCGACGAGATCGACGTGCTGGTGGTGGAACGCATTGGCAAGAACATTTCCGGTTCGGGGATGGATCCCAATATCACTGGGCGCAACTGCCGCTTCATCGAGTGGAACATGAAGCCGCTGGTGAAGAAGATCGCAGTACTCGGCTTGACCCCGGAGACCCAGGGCAATGCTACCGGACTGGCCGCAGCCGACGTGATTACCATGCGCCTGTACAAGGAAGTCGATATCGCCAAGACCTACGCCAACATCATCGCCTCGACGTACCTTGACGGCGCGGCCATCCCGATGATCATGAATACCGATGAAGAAGCCATCCGCCTCGCGGTCAAGACAGTGGTACGCATGAAGCCGAAGGACACGCGCATCGTGCGCATCCCTAACACGCTCGAGATCATGGATATCCATGTCTCCGAGCCGCTGTTGCCCCTCGTCAAGGCCAACCCATCGATGTTCGAAATCGTCGGCCAGCCCGAAGCGATGAAGTTCGACGCCAAAGGCACGCTCTATCCGATGCTCGCCAAGCACCGGGAGCACGCGACGGCCTGAGGCTGTTCCGCAGGCTGTCCGGACATGCATATCCACCTCGATGCGGTAGGGGGCGTGGCGGGCGACATGTTCATTGCCGCCCTGCTCGATGCGTTTCCGAATCTGCGCGACGGCATGGTCGCGGCGATCCGCGCCGCAGGACTGCCTGCGGGAGTGCACTTCGACGTGGCCGAGCATCGCGACCACGCGCTGACCGGGCTGCGATTCCGCGTCATGGAACCGCGTGAGCCCGGCGCACTGCTGGGCGCGCATCATCATCCACACACGCCGTTCGCCGAAATCCGCGCGCACCTTCAGGCGTCCGCGCTTACCCCCGCGGTGAAGGAACACGCAGTCGGCATTTTCACCCTCCTCGCGCAAGCTGAAGCCAGGGTGCACGGAAAGACCTTGGATACGGTGAGTTTCCACGAGGTCGGCGAATGGGACTCGATCGCCGATGTGGTCGGGGCCGCCCACATCATCGACGCGCTTACACCTGGCAGCTGGTCAGTGAGCGCGTTGCCGCTGGGCAGCGGCCGGGTCCGCTCCGCGCATGGGTCGCTGCCGGTTCCTACGCCTGCAACCGTGCTGTTGCTCGAAGGTTTTGAGTTTGTCGACGACGGGCTCGAGGGCGAACGCGTCACGCCCACCGGGGCGGCGATTCTCAGGCATGTGGGTTGTGCGCAGATCGGCGATCGCAAGTCGCGCAAGCTGCTGCGCACCGGCATTGGTTTCGGCAACCGTACGTTCCCGGGTCTGAGCAATGTGCTGCGCGTCCTGGCGTTCGAAGAGGCACGCAGCGGATCGGGTGGCGACGAAGTTGCACAGATCCTGTTCGAAGTCGACGACCAGACGCCGGAGGATCTGGCGATCGCCATCGACAAGCTTCGCGCACAGCCGTCGGTGCTCGACGTACTGCAGACGCCGGCTTTCGGCAAGAAAGGAAGATTGACGGTGCACGTCCAGGTGCTCGCCGATCCGGCGGACCTGGAAAACGTGTTCGATGCCTGCTTCAGCGAGACGACGACCATTGGCTTGCGCTACCAGGTCCTGCGGCGCCGCAAGCTATCCCGTGCAGGCAAAAAAGTCGAGGCCGGCGGCAGACAGGTGCGGGTGAAAGTCAGCGAACGTCCCGGGAAGACGACTGCCAAGGTGGAGGCCGACGACCTGCTCAACGTGATCGGCGGCCGCGCCGAGCGCGAACAGATCAGGCGGGCGGCGGAGCAGGTCGTGATAAGAAAGCAACGCAAGTGAGCGAGCTCGTACACAAGCTTGGTGAACTGGAGCGCGTGCTGCGCGGGATTGGTCCCGTTGCCGTCGCCGTGAGCGGCGGGGTGGACAGCCTCACGCTGGGGACGTTCGCGCAGCGGACTCTTTGCGACAATGTGCAGATGTTTCACGCTGTGTCTCCGGCGGTGCCGCAGGAAGCGACGTTGCGGGTCCAGGCGCTGGCGCAGAGCGAAGGCTGGGCTTTGACCATGATCGACGCGGGCGAATTCGACGATGCGGACTACCGCAGCAATCCGCTCAATCGCTGTTTCTACTGCAAGACTAACCTCTATGGCGCGGTTGCGCCGCGCACGACGGCGCAGATCGTCTCCGGCACCAATCTGGACGACCTCGGCGAATACCGGCCCGGCCTCGCGGCGGCGAAGAACTACGGCGTGCGCCATCCATTCGTCGAAGCCGGTATTGACAAGAATACGGTGCGCGCGATTGCGCGGCATCTCGATCTGAAGGAGGTCGCCGAACTGCCGGCGGCGCCCTGCCTGTCGAGCAGGATAGAAACCGGGATAGCAATCGATCCCGGCATGCTCAGACTGGTGCACGCGGCCGAGCGGCTGGTGTCGCAGGTTCTCACGCCGCGCACGGTGCGTTGCCGGGTGCGGGCGAAAGGCGTGGTGGTTGAGCTGGATGAGCAGAACCTTGCCGCGCTCGATGCATCGCGGCGGGAGTCATTGTCGGCGCAGGTAGCGCGGCTTTTCAGCGATGGCGGATTCGACTATCCGGTGTCGCTCGCACCTTATCGCAGCGGCAGCGCTTTTCTACTGCGCGTGCAGCGCGACGCCGCCTGACTAAATCAAGGGCGTTGACACAGAGGACACAGAGGAAAGGCAAGAGAGGCCGCAGAGTAAGGACACAACAAACGACAAACAATAACTTGGGACAGGACAATGGTTGTGCATGCCGCCGATTTCTCAATTTATATCGTCGATTGTTTCTTTCGTGATTTTCTCTCTTTTTTCTCTGTGCCCTCTGTGTCAAGAATTTAGAATTGGAATGAGATGACACTGCATAAAGACGTGATGCTGGATTTCGCGCGCGATGCCCGCACCGGGCTGGACGAGGCGGTGATGTGCGCCTCGAAGTCCGTGCTGCATCTGACCACGATCCTCGACCAGGTAGCGGAAAAGGGCAGGCGCATCCTGCTTACCCGCTTGCCGGCGGAACAGTTCGCCGAGCTGCCTGAGCAGCATCGAAGGAATATCGACTACGAACCGCTGTCGCGCACCGGCTTTTTCGGCGGCACCCACGAGCTCAAGACCGAAACGCAGATCGCGGTGGTGGCGGCCGGCACGTCGGACGTGGCGGTCGGCCGAGAGGCCGCGCGCACCCTGCGTTTTTACGGTGAGCCAGCCGTCGAAATCAATGACGTCGGCGTAGCGGGTTTGTGGCGGCTGCTGGAGCGCGTGGAAGAGATGCGCACGATGAAAGTCGTGATCGCAGTTGCCGGAATGGACGCCGCGTTGCCAACTGTGATCGGCGGGCTGGTCTCAAGTGTGGTGATCGGCGTGCCGACCTCGATCGGCTATGGGGTCGCCACGGGCGGCGAAACCGCCCTGCGCTCAATGCTGGCAAGCTGTTCTCCCGGGCTGCTCGTAACCAACATCGATAACGGATTCGGCGCCGCCTGCGCCGCTCTGCGCGTCCTGCGCGCCGAGTAAAGCTGCGTAAATTACGGAAAGTTCTCTTCGGCGTCGCCCACCGTTGCCGTCACCGACGGGGTGAACGCGCCAAGACGTTGCAATAACCGCGACGGATCGGTATCGGCAATGACAAGTTCGCGATGTAGCGGGCGCAGCAAACCCTCTGTTACGGCGTGGTCGAGCATGTCGAGCATACGGTCGTAGTATCCGGCGACGTTGAGCAAGGCGCACGGCTTGCCGTGGAAACCGAGCTGCGACCAGGTGAGAACTTCAAAAAACTCATCGAGCGTGCCGAATCCGCCCGGCAGCGCAATGAAAGCATCCGAGAGGTCGTTCATCCGCGCCTTGCGTTCGTGCATCGTTTCCACGACCAGCAGTTGCGTTACGCCGCGGTGGCCGACTTCCTTGTCAAGCAGGGATCGCGGAATCACGCCGATTACTTCACCGCCACGCTCGAGCGCCGCGTCCGCAAGCATCCCCATCAGCCCGACTTTGCCGCCCCCGTAAACGATTCCCAGCTTGCGTTCGACCAGCATGGCGGCCAGTTCGCGCGCCGCTTTTGCAAATTCGCTCCGGGCCCCGGCCCTGGAGCCGCAGAAAACGCAGACGCGCTTCATCCCGGTTTCAGAATTGCATCCACTCGCCGTCGCGATAGAAAAGAACGATTGCCGCCTTCTGGATCGGACCGTCTTCGATGCCGTCGTGATCAAACGGGGGCAGAGTGTCGGTCAGCTTGTCGCGGATGGCGCGCTTCTGTACAACAAACGCGGTGACAGTCTGGATGATACGGTAGGGGTCGTGGTCCTGGCCGCGAACCAGCTGCACGTCTGCGGCGGCGCTTGCCGGGTAAATCAGGATGCTGGTCTTGTCCTGCTGGCGGCAGAGCACCGCCCAGTCTCGCTGACCGGGTTTGAGGAACTGGCCGTGGATCGCGTTGTGGCGGGCATCCCACCTGGTAAACCTGGGAATCTTGCAGGCACGCTTTTCCAGGTCGGCCCTGATGAGCGCCGGCAACTCCGGCAGCTGCTTCGGCTCGAGATAGCGGAAGTCAGGCCATTCCTTATGGATCTCAGTTGACGCGGTCTGCGCGCTTGCAGCTCCAGCAAGCGCTGTCGAGATTACCAATGCGAGTCCGAATTTCATCTTTGTGCCGTCTCCTGCGAAAGGATCATGCGGCCAAACGAATCCCCATGAACTGCCAGCGGTCCTGCGGGTAGAAGAAATTGCGGTAGCTGGCGCGGACATGCGCAGCCGGCGTGACGCAGGAGCCGCCGCGTAAAACCAGCTGGCTGACCATGAACTTGCCGTTGTATTCGCCGAGCGCGCCGGCAGGCGGCCGGTAACCGGGGTACGGGCCGTACGCGCTTTGAGTCCATTCCCACACGTCGCCGAAAAACTGGCTGGCGCCGTCGCGGGCCGGCTGCGGGTGCAAGAGTCCGCTTTCCAGAAAATTGCCGCCGAGCCTCTGCGTGGCAGCGGCGGCTTCCCACTCGAACTCCGTGGGCAGACGCTTGCCCGCCCAGCGAGCAAACGCGTCGGCCTCATAGTAGCTCACGTGACACACGGGTTCGCTCGGCTCGACGCGCCGGTAACCGGCAAGCGTCATCTGCCACCATCCGCCGTCCTGCAGTTCCCAGTAAAGCGGCGCTGACCAGCGCGCTTCGTTGACCTTCCGCCAGCCCTCCGAAAGCCAAAGCGCCGGTTGCCGGTAGCCGCCGGCCGCGATGAATTCGGTGTACTCGGCGTTGGTGACCAGGCGCGAGGCCAGCGAGCATTCGTCCAGGTAGCGGCGGTGGCGCGGCGTTTCGTTGTCGAATGCAAATCCGTCTCCGCCATGCCCCAAGGCGTACATGCCCGCCGGGAGGCGAAGCCAATCGAGCGGCGGGTCGGCGCGCGCGCCCGGCGACATTGCCTCTCGATATACGGGCTTCAGAGGATTACAGGCGAACAGGTGCTTGATGTCGGTGAGCAGCAATTCCTGATGCTGTTGTTCGTGATGAATCCCGAGCGTGGTGCGGGCTCGGATCTCACCCACATCGGCAGTTTCCGGAGCCTCGAGCAACATGCCCATGTGCTGATCCACGTGTTCACGGTACGCCCTGATCTCCGCCACCGAGGGCCGGGACAACAGGCCGCGCTGAGAACGCGGATGGAATTCGCCCACGCTTTCGTAATAGGAATTGAACAGAAAGCCGAAGCGGGGATGAAACGGCCGGTACTTCGGCAAATACGGCACCAGCAGGAAATTCTCGAAGAACCATGTGCTGTGCGCCAGATGCCATTTCGCGGGGCTGGTCTCCGGGGCACTTTGCACCACGCAGTCCTCCGCCTGCAACGAATCGCACAGTTGCAGCGTGAGAGCACGGACCCGATGCAAGTCCTCGAGCAGTCCGTCGTGGTTTGACGCATCGGCGTGAGAGTGAAGTGGACGATTCATCTGCTTTCCCGGGCCATGATTGCAAGTGTAAGTCCGATTGCGCGAGGCCGACAAACGCCATGTCGTCGCCCCGCAGCGACATTGCTCCTGATATCAGTTGGTTATAAAAGCGGCTTTTCTCTGCCGGGAGATAGGCGTACGGTTGGAACCGCAGCGCCTGGAAAAGGACTTCAATGAAAACGCTACGCGAATCATCGGCGGCACGGCGAACGGCGAATGTTACGGTGATTTCACTGGGCAGCGGCGGTGAGATCGATGCCGACGAAGTGATTGCCGGACTTACGGGCGAACGCAAGCGCCTGTCACCCAAGCTTTTCTACGACGCCCGCGGCAGCGAGCTTTTCAGCGCCATCTGCAGAACCGAGGCGTATTACCCGACGCGCACCGAGCGCGCCATCCTGGGGCGCCATGCCGAGGCGATCGCGCAGGCGGTCGGACCGGACTGCGTGGTATTCGAATTCGGCCCCGGCGACATGTCTAAAGTACGGCTGTTGCTGCCGCGCCTCTTGCCCGTGGCGTATGTCGGCCTGGATATCGCGAAAGCGCAGCTCATAACTGCCGCGCAAGCGCTTGCGTTCGATTATCCATGGCTCGAGGTCTTTGCCGTCTGCGCCGACTTCGGCGTCGAGCTGCCGGAACAGCTGGCATTGCCGCCCGGTCGGCGCCGCGTCGTGTTCTTTCCCGGCTCGACCATCGGCAACTTCGAGCCCGATGACGCGCGCGCTTTCCTCGGCTTGCTCGCGCGCATGGTGGGAGCAGAAGGCGGCGCGATCGTCGGGGTGGATTTTCAGAAACAGACGGCGCTGCTCGATCATGCCTACAACGATCCGCAAGGACTGACCCGCGCATTCAATCTCAATGTCCTGACCCGGCTCAATCGCGAACTGGGGGCAGATTTCGACGAACGTCGTTTTCGCCATCACGCTTTTTACAACGAATCGCTCGGGCGCGTGGAAATGCATCTGGTCAGCATGGTCTCGCAGGTCGAGCACCTCGCCGGATGTCAGATCCGCTTCGAGGCCGGTGAATCCATCCACACGGAGAATTCCTACAAGTACACGCCAGAGAGCTTCGCCGCGCTGGCAAACTCGGCCGGATTTGGCGCGCACCGGCTGTGGACCGATGCAAGCAACTATTTCGGGGTGTACTTTCTGAGCAGCGCGTAGCGCGTGAATGGCCCCCGAGTCGGATTAAGCGTAATTGGAAACTTCGATCAGGTTGCCGTCAGGGTCGCGAAAATACACCGAGCGGATGGTTCCCGTCGCGCCGGTCCTCAACACCGGGCCTTCGATGATCTCCACCCCGCAGTCAAGCAAGTGCTGGATTACCTCCGTCAGCGGCGTACCAGCGATCAGGCAAATGTCGGCAGAACCCGGACCCGGCGTCGCGGCCTTGGGTTCGAACTCCCTTCCTTGCTGGTGCAGGTTAATCTTTGCTGAACCGAAATGCAGCGACCGGCGGCCATCGCCGAAAGCCTGCAATTCCATTCCGAGTACACGCGAGTAGAACGCGCAGGTCGCCTCGATGTCCCTGACTGTCAGCACGAAGTGATCGAGGCGATCGATCCGGATCGGCATTTTCTACAGCCAGCGCATCATGCCCATTTCGAAAGGATGGGTCAGCAGTTCGTGATGCGGATACATGCGAATGCGATATCCGAGTTTGCCGCAGTGTTCGGGGCTCAGTTCCAGCACGAAGCGATGTTCGCCCTTCTCGGTGCGCACTCCCTCCGATTGGAACTGGTAGCAGGTCGCCTGCGCATCATCCTCGCGGCTGATCTGTTTGGCGATCAGCAGTTCGACCCTCACGTCCTCCGGCTTCAGGCCGTCGAGATCCACACCGACTTCGAAACGCACGTTCTCGCCGAAGGCGATACGTTTCTTCGGCGCGTCCAACCGGCGTAGCCCAATCTTGGGCCAGCAACTGCGAACATGCCTCTTCCACTCGGCAATCCGGCGTGCCGCCTCGAAGTTCGACTCGCCGTAGCGCCGCCCCTGGCGGGTGGCAGGGAGATAGAATTTCGCCAGGTACTCGCTTACCATGCGCGTGGATGAATAGCGTGGCAGCAACGTGGCGATCGATCGCTTCGCCATGTGCAGCCACTCGGCCGAATAACCCATGTCACCGCGCCGGTAATACATCGGGATCACCTGGTCTTGCAGCAACTCGTAGAGCGTGCGGCTTTCCTCGAAATTTCGGCGCGCCTCGCCCAGGCTTTCCGACACTGGCTTGATCGCCCAGCCGTTCTTGCCGTCGTATCCCTCGTCCCACCAGCCATCGAGCACCGACAGGTTGAGCACGCCATTCATGCCTGCCTTCATGCCGGAAGTACCGCTCGCCTCCAGCGGATACACCGGGTTGTTAAGCCACACATCTACTCCCGAAACCAGCCGCCGCGCCAGGCGCAGGTCATAGTCCTCGATCAGCAGGATTTTGCCCTCGAATTCCGGCAGGTGTGCCATCTGCGTGAGCCGGCGGATGATGTCGTGACCGGGCACGTCGGCCGGATGCGCCTTGCCGGCGAAGATGAACAGGACCGGGTGCTTTTCGTCGCCGAGGATCTGGCGCAGCCAGTCGAGATCCTCGAACAGCAGCGCCGCGCGCTTATACGTGGCAAAGCGGCGCGCGAAACCGATGGTGAGCACATTCGGATTGACCGGATCGGCGAAGCGCAGCACGCGGTCAAGGTGGGCCTCGGACCCGCGGTTGCGGAAGTGCTGGCGCGATACCCGGTAGCGCACCAGGTGCAGCATCTGCGCTTTCAGGGACTGGCGCACGCTCCAGAAAAGATGGTCCGGCATGTCGTCGATGCGCCGCCAGAATGCCTCATTGTTGGCATGGTGCGACCAGTCGAAGCCAAGAAACTTGTCGAACTGGTCGGACCATTCCGGCGCCAGGAAGGTGGGCACATGCACGCCATTGGTGACGTAGGAAAGCGGATTTTCTTCAGGCGCCACTTCCGGCCATAGCGGCGCGCAGATGCGCGCGGACACGCTGCCGTGTATGTGGCTCACGCCGTTCTGGAAACGCGACCCGCGGATCGCCAGCGCGGTCATGTTGAACTCCGGATTGCCGTCAACCCGGCCGAGCGCGAGCAGGTCTTCCTCACTCATGCCCAGTTCCTTACGCAGCCAGGAGAAATGCTCGCGCATGAGGTCGGCGCTGAAGTGGTCATGACCCGCGGGGACCGGAGTGTGGGTCGTGAAAACCGTGTTGGCGGCCACCGCTTCGAGCGCGGCGTCGAAGGTCAGTCCCTGGCCGACCAGCATGCGTACACGCTCGAGCACCAGGAATGCGGGGTGGCCCTCGTTGATGTGCCATACGGTCGGTTTCAATCCCAGTTCCACCAGCGCGCGTACGCCGCCGATTCCAAGAACGATTTCCTGCACGATGCGCGCAGTCCGGTCGCCACCATAGAGTCGGTGAGTGATATCGCGGTCGTCGCCGCCGTTTTCTTCGAGGTCAGTATCGAGCAGGTACAGTGTCACGTGCCCTACTTTTGCCTGCCAGACTTTCGCCTGCACGGCGCGCCCCGGCAGATCGACCTTGACCCTTACCTCGGTGCCATCATCGCGCAACACCGGCGACACCGGCAGGTCCTCGAAATCGGAATCGGAGTAATGCGCGTGTTGGTTGCCTTCGGTGTCGATGGTCTGATGGAAATAGCCCTGCCGATAGAGCAGGCCCACGCCGACGAAGGGCAGCCGCATGTCGCTTGCCGACTTGCAATGGTCGCCGGCGAGAATGCCCAGCCCCCCCGAGTAGATCGGCAGACTCTCGTGGAATCCGAATTCGGCGCAGAAGTACGCGACCAGATCGTTCTGGCGCAGCCACTCGGAGCCATCCTTGCGCATGGGCTCGCCGTGATAGGTATCGAACTCGGAGAGCACGCGGTTGTAATTGCCGAGAAACACCGGGTCCTTAACGGCATCCAGCAATTTCTGCTCATCGACCCGCTTCAGGAAAGCCTTCGGGTTGTGGCCGACTTCATTCCAGAGCAGGGTGTCGAGGCGTGAGAACAACAACCGCGTTTCCCGGTTCCAGCTGTAGGAAAGATTGTTGGCCAGCTCCTCCAGCCGGGCGAGGCGGAGCGGCAGCTTGGCATTGACTTCGAGGGTGAACGTCCGGCCTTGTGGCATGGTTGAACCGTTTCAGCAATCAGTGTGCGGGATTATGAGGAAAAGCGGGGTTTTGGGGAAACCGCAGCTCGGCTGGCGCGTCCGGCGCCGCAAACCCCGGCCGGCGGGCTGCCCGTGAATGAATTACAGCACGTATCGCGCCAGATCTTCGCTCTGCGCCAGATCCTTGAGCCGCGCGTCGACGCGGGTGGCGTCGATGACGATCTTCTGCCCTTGATGGCGGTCGGCGTCGAATGACACGTCCTCGAGCAATTTCTCCATCACCGTGTAGAGCCGGCGCGCGCCGATGTTCTCGGTCTTTTCGTTTACCTGCCAGGCGATCTCCGCGAGCCGGCGGATGCCCTCCGGGCGGAATTCGACCTGGACGCCTTCGGTTTCTAGCAGCGCCTGGTATTGTTGCGTGAGGCAGGCATCCGTTGCGGTCAGGATCCTCTCGAAGTCTTCCACCGAAAGGCTGCCGAGCTCGACGCGGATCGGGAAGCGGCCCTGCAGTTCCGGGATCAGATCGGAGGGCCGGGACAGGTGGAATGCACCGCTGCCGATGAACAGGATGTGGTCGGTCTTGATCATGCCGTACTTGGTCGAAACCGTGGTGCCCTCCACCAGCGGCAGCAGGTCGCGCTGCACGCCGTGGCGCGACACCTCCGCGCCCAAGGTCTCCTGGCGGCTGGTAATCTTGTCGATCTCGTCGAGAAAGACAATGCCGTTCTGCTCCACGTTAGTGAGAGCCTTGAGCTTGAGCTCCTCGTCATTGACCAGCTTGGCCGCCTCTTCTTCGGTCAGCAACTGTATCGCCTCGCGGATCTTGAGCTTGCGGGTCTTGCGCCGCGTTCCACCGATGTTCTGGAACATGCTCTGAATCTGTGAAGTCAGGTCCTCCATTCCTGGAGGCGCAAGTATTTCCATTTGGGTGTGCATCGCCGCGACTTCGATCTCGATCTCCTTGTCGTCGAGTTCGCCTTCACGCAGTTTTTTGCGGAATTTCTGCCTGGTCGCGCTGTCGCGGCCTTCCTGTTCGGCCTGGAAGCCTACCTCGCGTGCCGGCGGCAGCAGCACGTCGAGGATGCGCTCCTCGGCCTGGTCCTCCGCACGGTGGCGCACCTTACGCGTTTCCTGCTCGCGCGTCTGCTTGATCGCGGTCTCCACCAGATCGCGGATGATCGAATCCACATCCTTGCCGACGTATCCGACCTCGGTGAACTTGGTGGCCTCTACTTTGATGAAGGGTGCATCCGCCAGCTTGGCCAGCCGCCGCGCGATCTCGGTCTTGCCCACGCCGGTGGGCCCGATCATCAAGATGTTCTTGGGGGTGATCTCCTGGCGCAACGGCTCGGCAACCTGCTGGCGCCGCCAGCGATTGCGCAACGCGATTGCGACCGCGCGCTTGGCGGCGTCCTGGCCGATGATGTGTTTATCCAGTTCGTGGACGATTTCCTTTGGGGTCATGTGAGACATAGCAAAAGCGTGAGGAGTAAGGGGTTAGG
>JBQTIV010000032.1:0-24397 GCA_052387775.1 Betaproteobacteria bacterium | reverse complement strand
TTACTCGGTGCGCTCGGGCTTGTGGTGGCTATCGTCCCCGACTTGTGGACCGGTCAGTTCACGCAAGACCCGGAGGTGCTCGCATCGGCCGCCGTCTACTTTCACTGGGCAGGCCCTTGCTATGCGCTGTTCGGACTGGGGCTGAGTCTTTACTTCTCGTCGCTCGGTGCCGGCAGGGTCGGCGGCCTGGTACTTGCCGGCACGCTGAGGCTAGTGCTTATTGCTGTCGGCGGCTGGATTCTTGCCGTCGCACAGACGCCATCGTGGACAATATTCGCGCTTGTCGCGCTCGGCATGGCGGCGTTTGGGCTCGCGGCGGTCGTCGCGGTGCGGTACACGATTTGGGGGATCGACCGATAAGCGCACGAGCAGGGTCAGATACCGTCGGTGCTCGTCAAATCGCAGAGTACGACGGGGTCAGGCGTGGCATATCGCATTATTTGTGCAACATACCAAGCCTGACCCGTTTGTGCATGCAGTTCTGGCGCACGGATGCGCCTTATCAGTAGCGAAATGGAGGCGTTAAAGGAGGGAAGCGATTCTGCGTGCCCGTCAATACTATCTGCACGGCATTGAAGGGTACCTCGCACATTGTCGCCACGAGAGAGATTTTTTTCGAAGTTCGTCCCCGTTTCCCCACGGAGCATGAGTATCCGACGGAAATCAACGCCGTTTTCTGGCAGACTGCAACGCGAGACTGTGTGACCTAGGTCCCACGACACTTTTGTTATCCATTCTCCCGATCGATGAGGGCGTGTCAGTAGATCTTTGTGCCATTTCCTTTTTTGAACTCCTTCGCGTACCTTTGCGGCCTTTTCGTTGAAAGATTTTCGAGGGTTCTTTTATGAACGTGAAGAAACTGTTTGACCTGAGCGGCAGGGCTGCGCTGATCACCGGCGGCTCCCGCGGATTGGGACTGCAAATTGCCGAAGCCCTCGGCGAGATGGGTGCCAAAGTGGCGATTACGGCCCGCAAGGCCGGCGAGCTGGCGGAGGCGAAGGCGCATCTCGAAGGCCTGGGCATTGAAGTGCTGACCATCGTCAACGACCTGCAGGACACCGCATCGGTGCAGCCGATGGTGGAGCAGGTGCTCAAGACCTTCGGGCAGATCGACATCCTGGTGAACAATGCCGGCGCGGCTTGGGGCGCGCCGGCCGAGGATCATCCGCTGGACGCCTGGTACAAGGTGATCAACTTGAATCTGACCGCGGTGTTCCTGGTGAGCCAGGCGGTCGGCAAGCTCGGCATGATCCCGCGCAAGTACGGCCGGATCATCAATCTCGCCTCCATCGCCGGCTTGGTGGGCACCGATCCGCGCATGATGCCCACCATCGCCTACAACGCGAGCAAGGGCGGGGTGGTCAATTTCACTCGCTCTCTGGCGGTGGAATGGGCGCATCACGGGATCACGGTGAACGCCATCGCGCCGGGCGTGTTCCCGTCGAAGATGTCGCAAGGGATGATCGACAAGGCCGAGCAGGTCATCCTGGAGATCACGCCGATGAAAAGGTTGGGCACGGATTTCGATCTCAAGGGACTGGCGGTACTGCTGGCCTCCGATGCGTCCGCATACATCACCGGCCAGATCGTGGCCGTCGATGGCGGACTGGTCGCGATGTAACGCCATGGCCAGGGCGGCGACAGGCTTCGACATCCATGTGCCCTTCGTGGAGCACCTCGGCCTGCAACTTCTCGAGAAGCGTAACGGTGTCGTACGCATGCGCCTCGAACCCCGGCCTGAATTCGAGAACAGTTGGGGCTCGATGCATGGCGGCGCGCTGATGACGTTGCTCGACGTAGCGCTGGCGACCGCGGGACGCTCGCTGGATGAGCACTGCAACGGCGCGCTTACCGTCGAGATCAAAGTCAACTTCATCGCCGCCGCAGTCGGGCCGGTGCTCGCCGAAAGCCGCGCCCAGCGTGCCGGCCGTTCGCTCATCTTTTCCGAAGGCGAACTGCGCAGCGAAGACGGTACCCTGCTGGCCAAGGCGACCGGCACGTTCAAACTGCTGTACCCAAGGGAATAGTCATGCCGCTTGATCCGCAGATCGAATTCGTCATCGGCCTGGTAAAGAAGGCCAATGCCCCCGAATTCTGGCAACTCACTCCCGATCAGGCGCGCGAGCAGTACGCGCTGCGCGTGGCCAAACTGGCGGTGAAGGAACCGATTTTCAGGACCGAGGACCGGCGTATTCCCGGTCCCGGCAGTCCCATCCCGATCCGAATCTACACGCCGCGCGAGGCCAAGGCGGGAGAGAAGCTGCCGGTGTTGCTGTGGTTCCACGGCGGCGGCTTTGTCATCGGCTCAATCGACACTCACGATTCGGTGTGCCGGATGCTGGCCAACCAGGTCGACTGCATCGTGGTTTCGGCGGACTACCGGCTGGCGCCGGAGTGCAAATTCCCGGCGGCGGTGGAGGATTGCGAAGCGGCCCTGAAGTGGGTTGCACTGCACGCGGTGGAGTTCGGCGCGGACCCGCAAGCCATCGGCGTCGGCGGCGACAGCGCCGGGGCGAACCTGGCGACGGTGGTGGCCATTCTGGCGCGAGATGCCGGCCATCCGAAAATCGCATTCCAGCTCTTGATCTATCCTTGCGCCGCGCCGGAACCGGAGACGCCATCGCACTACAAATTTGCCGAGGGCTACGTGTTGAGCCGCAAAAACATCACCTGGTTCTTTACGCTTTACCAGCGCAGTCGGGCGGACTCGAACGATTTCCGCTTTGCGCCGCTGATCGCCGATGACCTCGCGAATCTGCCGCCGGCGCTGGTGCTGGTGGCAGGCTACGATCCGCTGCGCGACGAAGGCGTGGACTACGCCAAGCGCCTGATCGAGGCCGGCAACCACGTGCGGCTGGTCAATTACGAGGGCATGATTCACGGTTTTATCCTGATGGGCGGTGCAGTGGATGCGGCGAAGCGGGCCGTCGCAGAGTCGGCGCAAGCGCTGCGCGAAGCATTTGCCGGCACGCGCGCAGTGGCGCAGAAGGACTCGGCGTTCGCAAAATGAAAGGAAGCACAATGATGTCGCTCATGGGGAAAGTGGCCTGGATCACCGGCGCGGGGACGGGCATCGGCCTCGGCGGTGCCAAGGCGCTGGCGGAGGCGGGTGCGGTTGTGGTGATGTCGGGACGCCGCAAGGAAGTGCTGGCCCTTGAGGCGGAGAAGATCCGCATCATGGGCGGCAAGGCCGAAATCGAAGCGCTGGATGTGTCGGATGCGAAAGCGGTCAAGAAAGCAGCCGCGGCCATCCTCAGGCGTTACGCCCGCGTTGACATTCTGGTCAACAGCGCGGGTCTGAACGTGCCGAATCGCTATTGGAAGAACCAGACCATCGAGGGCTGGAGGGAAGTGATCGGCATCAACCTCGACGGTTCGTTCTACACCACCCTTGCCGTACTTCCGTCGATGCGTGCAAGGAAGGACGGGCTGATCGTCAACGTTTCATCCTGGGCTGGCATCTTCCACCCGAAGCTGACCGGCGCTGCGTACAACGCCAGCAAGCACGCGGTCACGGCAATGACCGAGACCATCAACATGGAGGAATGCACGAACGGAATCCGCGCCTGCGCAATCTGCCCGGCAGAGGTTGCGACGCCGATTTTGGATCGGCGCCCGGTCCCGCCGAGCCAGGAAGACCGGGCGCGCATGCTCCAGCCCGAAGACCTCGGCAACACCATCCGCTTCATTGCGCAGATGCCGCCGCACGTGTGTGTCAATCAGGTCATCATCAGCCCCACCTGGAACCGGATGTACATTGGCGGGGAAGACATCAAGAAATCCTAGCGGGCCGAGAGGAAGTCCACTGCCAGCGCCGCCAGCGAGCGCGCACCCTGCAGCAGTCCAGACTCGTCGACGTGGAAGCGCGGCGAGTGGTTTGGTGCTGCGGCGGCCATGTCCTGGTCCTTCGGCGTCACGCCGACGAAATAGAACAGGCCCGGAATCGTTTCCTGGAAGTACGAGAAGTCCTCGGCGACCATAACCCTCTGATGCTGCCTCGATCCGCCGTCGCCGCCGATGCGCTTGAGCGTCGGAATCATCTTTTCGGCGAGCGCGGGATCGTTGACCGTCACCGGCACCGCCTTTTCCACTTTTACCTCGGCATGGGCGTGATTGGCTTCGGCGATCGACTCCGCGATACGTTTGATGCGGGCGTGAACGTCCTGGCGCATGCCCTCGTCGAATGTGCGGATCGTGCCAGTCATCTCGACTTGGTCAGGAATGATGTTCTTGCGCGTGCCGCCATGTATGGTCGCCACCGTCACGACTGCCGGTTCCTTGGAGACATCGATTTGCCGCGCCACGATGTTCTGCAATCCGCTGACGATCTGGGCAGAGGTCACTACCGGGTCGATCCCCGACCACGGCCATGCACCGTGGGTCTGCTTGCCTTTCACGGTGATGTAGAGCCAGTCCGCGCTCGCCATCAACGGGCCGGCGCGATAAGTGATCATGCCCGCAGGTACCCCTGAAATGACGTGCAGGCCAAAAATGGCGGCTGGTTTCGGATTCTCCAGCACGCCTTCGGCAATCATCAGTGGTGCTCCGCCTGTCTCGCCGGGCGGCGGGCCTTCCTCCGCGGGCTGGAAAATGAACTTGACCGTCCCCGAAATCTGATCACGCGCGCCCGCCAACGCTTCGGCCACACCCAGCAGGATGGCCACGTGCGCGTCATGTCCGCAGGCGTGCATGACGCCAACCTGCTGGCCGAGATATTCGGTTTTTAGCGTGGACTTGAACGGCAGTTCCGATTCCTCGGTCACCGGCAGCGCATCCATGTCGGCGCGCAGCGCCACCACCGGTCCCGGTTTACCCCCCTTGAGCAGGCCGACCACGCCGGTCTTCGCCACGCCGGTTTTCACTTCGATGCCTAGCTTGCGCAGTTGATCCGCCACCAGTTTCGCCGTTCTCACCTCGCGGTTGGAGAGTTCGGGGTTCTGGTGAATGTCGCGGCGCCAGGCGATGATCTTAGATTCCAGCGCGCGAACCCTTTGATCGACAGTGGTGGCCAGATCCTGCGCCGGGGCAGGCATCGCCGAAATCAGCAATAAAGGAGCGAACAGGGCCAGGCAGCGCATGGATGGACTCCTTCCAAAATCAGGTTGTGCTCTTGAAATTAACCACATTCACCGGATTCTTCTATCGTACTGGTTTTGCTTTTCTTCGCGCTCTTTGCGACTTTGCGGTGAAAATGGTTTTCGCAATAGTCAGGCGAGCTTGACGAGTTGTTTGCCCAGGTTCTGGCCCTTCAGCATACCAATGAACGCCTTCGGCGCATTCTGCAATCCCTCGGCGATGGTCTCGTGATACTTGATCTTTCCCTGCGAAACCAGATTTGCGAGCTTCGGTATGGCGCGCTGGTACAGATCAACGCGATCGAAAACGATGAAGCCCTGCAGTCTCACCCGATTCGTCAGCAGCGAACGTATCATCTTCACGCCATAGGGCTCGGTCGCGTTGTAGTCGGCGATCAGTCCGCACAGCGCCACGCGCGAAAACGGATTGAGTACCCTGAACGCCGCATCCAGCACCTCGCCGCCGACGTTCTCGAAATAATTGTCCACGCCGTTGGGGCAGGCCGCCTTTAGATCGTCCTGCAGATTGCCGGCCTTGTAGTCCACGCAGGCATCGAACCCTAGTTCCTTTACGGCGAACTCGCATTTCCTGGCGCCCCCGGCGATGCCGACGGCGCGGCAGCCCTGCAGTTTCGCCAGTTGCCCGACCACTCCGCCGACCGCACCGGTGGCTGCAGATACCAGCACGGTTTCGCCTGCTTTCGGTGCGCAGTGTTCCAGGAGTCCGATCCACGCGGTTCCGCCCGGCATGCCGCAGACCCCCAGGTAAGCGGACAGCGGTACCAGCTTGGGATCCACCACCGTGAGCCCATCGCCGTTGGAGGCAGCGTACAACTGCCAGCCAAGCGTGCCGACCACGTAATCGTCGACCTTGAATTTGAGATTGTTCGATTCGATCACCTGGCCGACCACGCCGCCGGTCATGACCTCGCCGATCTCCACGTACTTGGTGTACGACTTCACCGCGTTCATCCGGCCGCGCATGTAGGGATCGAGCGACAACCAAAGATTCTTCACCAGAATTTCGCCGGGTCGGGGTTTCGGAATTTCGGCTTCGACGATCCTGAAGTCCGATTCCTCGACCCAGCCGGTGGGACGGCTGGCAAGCAGCACCTGCATGTTCCTGGCCATGTTGACTCCCTGATGTTGTGTCAATTCGTATAGCATTCTACCGGACGCAGTTCCCCCGACTCTGTCATTGCTGTACACCGCCATGATCTACGCGCTGAACCTTTTCAATCTCATTCCCGGCAAGGAGAACGACTACCGCGATTACAGCGTCAAGGCCGGCAGGATCATCTACGGCCTGGGCGGGAAGGTGGTAAGCGCCGGCACTGGTCCGCTGCGCGAGATGCACGGTGATACCATGCGCCGCCAGCTAATCGTGGTCGAGTTTCCAAGCCTGGAAGTGTTCGAACAGTTCATCGACGAGGCGGAGAATCAGAACATCCACTGCCTCCGGGAAAATTCGACGACCGATTACATCTGGACGCTGTACCACCCCTGGGACATGAGGAAGTGGGTGAAGGAAGGGCGCGATTGAAGAAGGATCTCTGGGCGCAACGGGTGCGTGCCCTGCAACATGGTGGG
Organism: Betaproteobacteria bacterium; assembly: GCA_052387775.1. GTDB lineage: Bacteria > Pseudomonadota > Gammaproteobacteria > Burkholderiales > JACQAP01 > JACQAP01. Next base: position 17,732 of record JBQTIV010000032.1, on the reverse strand, counting down.
CGGCTTCTCGCCATGGTCGCGGCAATGGCGCTGACGTGCCCGGTGCATGCCCAGACTGCCGCACCGCAGAAGAACGAGAGCGGTATCACGCTCTACGGCGGATATCGATGGGGCGGCAGCCTGACCGACGAGACCACCGGGACGACCTGGGACCTTACAGACGATTCCAGCTATGCCCTCGCAGTGGATATCGGCGTCGACCGGCAGACGCAAGTGCAACTGTTCTATAGCCAACAGCAGGGCGCGCTCAGTTCAGGAACATTCGCGCCGACGGTAAACAACATCGGGCTCGACATCGATTACTACCACATTGGCGGAACCTACTTCATGCATGAAGTGGGCGCCGGATATTACGTCGTGGGCGGATTCGGCGCCACTCACGCGCGCCCCGATCGTGAGGATCTCAATTCGGAGACGTTCCTGTCCGCCAATCTCGGCCTTGGCTACATGCTTCCTCTTGGCAAGCATGCCGGATTGCGCTTCGAGGCGCGTGGTTATGGCACCCTCATCAACAACGACAGCTCGCTGTTCTGCAGCGATAACGCAGGCTGCGTCGTCACAATCAAGGGTGATGGGATGTACCAAGGTGAAGTGCTGGCGGGCTTATCGATCCGGTTCTGAGCCAGGCGGCCGACTCTGTCGAACCGACCGGCTTCGCGGACTGTACGCAGTAATGCGCGTGCTGGTCTCGCCGCTCGTCGTCGGTCTGGTTTTGGGCGCGTGCAAGTCGCTACCCGTCGACTACCCAAGGCAAGAGTCACGCTCGCTGCGGGATACCGCCGGCACGCAGTTGGGTCGTGCAGTCGCGCCATCGACCAATGCTCACCCGGGCTTGTCCGGCGTGCATCCTCTGGTGCGCGGAACGGATGCCTTCGTGGCACGCCTGGTGCTCGCGGCCGGGTCCGAGCGCAGCCTCGATGTGCAGTACTACATCTGGCGCAACGACACCACGGGGCGCATTCTGCTGGACCATCTGCTGCGCGCCGCGGACCGCGGCGTGCGCGTACGCTTGCTAGTCGACGACCTGGGGACGGCGGCGGATGATGCGGGCCTCCTGGCGATTGATGCGCATCCCAACATCGAGTTGCGGTTGTTTAATCCCATTGCCGCGCGCGGAGCGCGCGGGCTCGGCGCCCTGGCGGATTTCGCCCGTGTCAACCGGCGCATGCACAATAAGTCGTTCACGGCTGACAACCAGGTCACCATCGTCGGCGGCCGCAATATCGGCGACGAATACTTTGAAGCGCAGCCTGACTTGGACTTCGCTGATCTCGACGTCATGGCGGTGGGTCCGGTGGTGCAACAGGTCTCCGGCTCGTTCGACAAATACTGGAACAGCGACTCAGCCTACCCCATCGCGGCTCTCGCGTCGGCAAAAATGACGGGCGAGCAGACCGAGCAGGCCCGCGCCGCCCTTCGGCAGTACAGCGAATCGCAGCGCGGCAGCGCCTATACCGAGGCATTGCGCAATAGCGCGCTGGCGCGCGGACTCGTGGCTGGCATCCTGGATCTGTACTGGTGTAGAGCCGAGGCCCTGTATGACGACCCTGCCAAGGTGTCCGAATCCCCGGAGGACCAGAGCACGCACCTGTTGCCCAAGCTCGCGCGGATCACTGAAGCCACGCAGCATGAATTGTTGCTGGTGTCGCCATATTTTGTGCCCGGCGAAGCGGGGGTAGAGTATTTTCGCGGCCTGCGCAGCCGTGGCGTGCAGGTCACCGTCCTCACCAATTCGCTGGCGGCAACGGATGTTTCCGCGGTGCATGCCGGCTACAGCCGTTATCGCGAGCCGCTGCTCGAAGCTGGTGTAGCCTTGTACGAGGTCAAACCCACTGCCCGCAGGGCGGGCGGCGTGGAAAAGCGCAATGGTGCAGGTGGGTCGGGGCTGCGCGGTTCGTCGCGCGCGAGCCTCCATGCCAAAGTTTTCACCTTCGACCGCAAGGCCGTGTTTGTCGGTTCGCTCAATCTGGACCCGCGCTCAGCCGTACTGAACACGGAAATCGGCCTGCTGTTCGAGAGCCCCGAGCTGGCTACCCTGGTGGCCGAGCAATTCATCGCAGCGTTTTCGCGATTGGCTTATCGCCTTGAACTGGTATCGCGCGATCCCGGGTCGAGCGATTCGCTCAGCAAGCTGGAGTGGGTCGAGCGCAAGGACGACGGCGAAATGAGATACGATACCGAGCCGCAGGTCGGAGGGTGGCGTCGGCTGGTCGTTTGGTTACTGTCCTGGCTGCCGATCGAGTCGCAGCTGTAACGGCAAGCGGCTCGGCCATGCGTTTCGGCGAGCCGTGCATCGGCGGATACATCCGTCGCCGCCGGTGAATGGGTGAGGGCACGACTGGAACCGCGTTGGAGCCCTATCTCCGGTGGCCGAAAAACTCATTGAGGACCTCGAAAGCCTTGCCGAAAGTGCCGTTGCCGACCGCATCGATCAGGCCAGCCTCATCGCCATTGGTGACCTTGCACTCGGCGATCCAGGTGCCAAATGTCTGGTTGCCCATGGTGATCGGGTAGACAGGATATTGTAGGTAAGTGTGCGCCCGGAATCCGACAGCGTCAGCAGCTTCTCTCGAAGCGACCCGCCGCCGTCTTTGAGGGTGAAGCGGCGCACGCAGCCAACGCGGTCTCCCGGCGGACCGCCTTCAATCTCCGATCTTGCTATTGCCGGGTGCCACTTCGGCAGCCCGTTGAAGTCCCGCACCAGCGCCCAGACCTTGTCGGCCGGCGCATCGATCACCGCACTGCGATATACGTTCGCCATTTTTTCTCCTCCCGTTTCGAAACAAAACAAATCTCAACGCAGAGGCGCAGAGGACGCAGAGGAAGGCAAGACCAAGAGAATAAGTTCGGGGGTAAACCCTACATTGGCTCATGATCCATAGCAGCGAAAACTGGCTGCACATGTTCGCGAACAGTTACTTCGCTTTGATCCCCAAGTTGCTCCTCCTCGTTTTGTCTTTCCTCCGCGTACTCTGCGCGCTCTGCGTCTCTGCGTTGGGTGTAATGTTTAGAATTCGATCGCCTTAAATTTTCGGGTCTGGTCGGTGAGCGCGACTTCGGTCGGCAGGCGTTCCATACTGCTGGCGCCGTAAAAGCCGTGGCAGTTCTTGGTGCGCTTGAGGATGTAGTCGGCATTCTCGGGCGAGGCGATCGGACCGCCATGGCAGAGGACGATCACGTCCTTGCGCACCTTCATTGCCGTCTCGGCGATCGCATCGATTTCCTTCACGCAGGCGTCCAGGCTCCTGGCGGTGGACGCGCCGATGCTGCCGCCGACGGTCACTCCCATGTGAGCGACCACGATGTCCGCTCCGGCCCGTGTCATGTCCTTCGCTTCGCCGGTATTGAACACGTAAGGCGTGGTCAGCAGGTCCTGCGCGTGCGCGAGCCGCGGGTGTTCCTGATGGACGAACCGCTGTCGAACCTTGATGCGAAGCTGCGTGAGATCCTGCGCGCCGAGCTGAAGGATCTGCAGATGAAACTCGGCGCCACCTTCCTGTACGTGACCCACGACCAGGTGGAAGCCATGTCCATGGGCGACAAAAAAGTGGGCGTGCTCAACCAGGGCCGTATCATCCAGGTCGGCACCCCGCAACAGATCTACAATCAGCCGCACGACGCCTTCGTCGCCACATTCGTCGGGTCGCCGGCGATGAACCTGATGCATGCCGACGTCGCTGGTGCGCGCGCGGTAGTGGTGCCCGGCACGCTCGAAGTGCCGATCGATGGGGCAGGCGGGGGGCGGGAGCTGCGGATTTCCGGGCCGGTTACCTTGGGCGTGCGTTCCGAGGACATCATGGTCGGCGCCAACGGGACAGTTGAAGGCCGGGTCCATGGGGTGGAGAATCAGGGGGTGGAGAAAGTGGTGACCCTGCGGGTGGACGAATGCCTGCTCAAGGCCACCGTGCCGGCGCGCCTGGAACTGGGCATCGACACCAGCGTGAGGTTTTCATTCAAACAGGAAAAGCTGCAGTTTTTCGACGCCGGCAGCGGCATCAATCTGGTCTACGGTAGGGAGGCAAAAAATGGCTAAGGTTCTGTTCAAGAATGTGAATGTCCTGGATTGCAGCGGCTCACCAGCGTATGCGGGCCAGGTGCTGGTCGAAGGCAATCGCATCAAGGCGGTCGCGACGCAAGGTTCGAAAATCGCGGCCGAGGGCGCACAAATGTTGGACGGTGGCGGGGCGACCTTGATGCCGGGCCTGGTCGAAGCCCACTCGCACCTGACCTTCCTCGATACGGCGGACCTGGAATCGTTGGGTTTTGTTCCGCCCGAGGAACACATTCTGCGCTCGGTGAAGAACGCGAAGAAAATGCTCGACCAGGGCTTTACCGCTTGCAACAGTGCGGCATCGGCGAAAGCGCGGCTCGACGTGGTGCTGAGGAATGCGATCAACGCCGGCGATTTTCCGGGACCGAGGACGCTGGCCGCCAGCCCGGAGCTTGCCACGACTGCGGGGCTGGGTGACGTGCGGCTGATGCACATGCACCGCGAGACTTTCGCGATCATCTGCGACGGCCCGGACGAGTTCCGCAAGACGGCCCGGGAGATGGTACGTGAAGGCGTGGACACGCTGAAGATCAACCCTTCCGGCGACGAGTTCATTCCGCACGCGCGCGCCCACCATACTGTGATGACCGAAGCGGAAATCGCGGCCGTCTGCGATGTGGCGCATGCTCACGGCAAGCGCCTGGCCGCGCACGCGCGCAGCGCTGAGTCGGTAAAATTGGCCCTGAAGCACGGTGTCGCAGTGATCTACCACGCAACGCTGGTGGACGACGAAGCCTGCGCCGCGTTGGAGAAAGCCAAGGACTGGTGTTTCGTGGCGCCGACGCTGGGCATCAGCTACACCACCCTCAACGAGGCGGCGAAGTGGGGCATTACGGCACAGATCGCCGAAAGCATGGGCATCCGCCGCGAACTCGACACGGCGTGCAAGAACATGAAGGAACTGAAGAAACGCGGCGTGCGCGTGCTGCCGGGCGGCGATTATGGATTTGCCTGGAATCCGATCGGCACCAATGCGCGCGATATCGAGCATTTCGTGAACCTGCTGGGCTTCTCGCCAATGGATGCGATTGTGGCCGCGACCAGGCTGGGCGGCGAGATCATGATGGCGGGCGCGGAGATGGGGCAGATCAAGCCGGGCTATCTTGCCGACATGATCCTGGTGGACGGCAATCCGGTTGCCAACGTGAAGATCCTGCAGGATGCCACCAAGCTGCTGGCGATCATGAAGGACGGCCAATTCCACAAAGAGCCGCAGACCGCTTCGCAGTCGCAGCGGCAGATCGCGTAAGGAATAAGAAGAACGAAAGAAACAACAACAAACCCTGTAGGTGAGGATCGCGCCCGCTTGCGGGCGCTTTTTTTGCACCCACCTCTCCCAAGCCCAGTCGCCCCCGGGCCAGACCCCGCCCATCTCCACGAGTGGAGAGAAAAAAACGATCAAGGTGCCGGGAGGGAGCTCAAAGTTGCGGCGCCGACCGGCAGCTTGTGGGGGAGGGTCGCTCCCGAGCGGGCGATATAGTGTCGAATTCATTGGAAAGGAAAAAAATGCAGTCCCGAACTCTGCTTGCACTCCGTGTCACCTGGCCCTGTTTTCTGCTCATGTTTTGCCTGCCGCTGCCGGTGCTCGCGCAAACCCAGCCGGGTGCGCCGTCCGCGGCCGAAACGCTGCTCCGGAGACACACCGACTTTCGTACGCGCGCGGAAATACGAAACGAGTACCAGGACCTCGAAGGCGACGCTGACCGAAATATCGTTGTTCCCCGCTTCGAGTACGCGGTGAGCCCCAGCGTCGCGCTCCGGCTTGAAACGCCTTACGTGACTTACGATCCAGGTGCTGGCGGCGAGAGCGTCAGCGGGCAAGGCGACCTGCTGGCGCGCGGGGCCTGGCGCGCAATGCAGCGCGAGGGCTATGCCCTGATTGTCGCGACGGACGTAATTTTCGATACAGCCGATGACGAGCGGCTGGGATACGGCAAGACCGTCGTCGCGCCACACATGTACGCCGCAATCGATCTACCCAAGCGCGACTCCGTATTCTTTCCCAACATCCAGCACTATTTCTCGGTGGCCGGCGATGATACTCGCGGGGACGTCAACTTCACCACGCTCAAACCCAATCTGCTAACCCGCTGGCCAAACAAGGTGTACACCTTCCTCGAGCCGCAGTTCACCATCGACTGGGAACACGATGCCAAGGTTGGACTGACGGTCGAACTTGAAGGCGGGAAAATCCTTTCCCGGAACGTCGCCGCTTGGGTCCGACCGGGGATCGGGGTCATCAACAAGTATGAACTGCCTCAGGTCTACAACTGGAACCTCGAAGTCGGCATGCGGTATATCTTTTAAGAGAGGCGAGAGGCGAGAGGCGTGAGGGGTGAGGAGTGACGAGTGACAAGCGCAAGTCGGCCGGCGTCGGCATTCAAAGCGACGACGCAAAGTGCGCAAACAACACGCCCGGGGCCAGGTCTTGTTTCTTGCAAGGATTCGAGCCAGCTTTCCCTCGACTCCAGAAAAGGCGCGGCTGCGCCATCGGCCACAAGCGTGTTCGCGAGCCCATCGAGGATGCCTTTCGCCCGCGATTGATTCGTCGTAATCGCGGCTGACCGCCAGTCGCGAGCGCCAGGCGATAAGTTGTGCCGCTGACTCGGTGAGCGGGTCTTCCTGCGCTAACGGGCGCGGCTTGAGCTAATCCTGATGGCTTCTGCGGCGCGCGTTGCGAGGCGCAAAGCTACTTGGGTGAAGTCTTTTAGTGCCTCACCCTTTCCCTGCCAAGCCCGTGCCACGATCCCGTTCGATCCTATCCGAGCGGGGCAAGGCTCGTTGTCCACATGACCGCAGCGGCTACAGCGGCCGATGTGGAATACAGTTCTGGTTTCGTCAATCCGGATCCCCTCAGCCTGGCAGTCCGTGCAGAGGGTCGCGAAGGCTGTCTGCCCGCAATGCGGGCAATGAAACTCTTTCATTTTCTCCTCCCTTTAAGTAGTCGCCGCACGACCGTGCCAATCTCTTGCTTGGTCTCTTGGTCACAAATACTGCAGCTGGTCAACAGACTACCCCTGTTTCCCGTGATCAGTCAATGCCTTAGGCCCAAAGGTCCGTTAAGGCTGCAATAACCCTGTCATATGCGCATGATCTAATGCCTACCATCATGACAAAGAGACGCATGTTCTGAATCCAGGCGATTTTCCCGTTTACCGGGTGAACCGATACCGGTCCATCTGGATATCCGACATCCACTTGGGAACGCCCGGCTGCCAAGCCGGTTATCTGCTCGACTTCCTGCGTCACAACGAGTCCGATCATCTCTATCTGGTCGGCGACATCATCGACGGCTGGCAATTGAAGCGCGGTTGGTACTGGACCCAAGCGCATAACGACGTCGTTCAGAAAGTCCTGCGCAAGGCACGCAAGGGCACCCGGGTTACCTACATCGCAGGCAACCACGACGAGGTGTTGCGCCAATTCCTCGGCCTGGCCTTTGGCGGCATCGAGATCCGTAACGAGGCGGTGCACACCATGGCGGACGGCCGCAGGTTTCTGGTGGTGCACGGCGATCTCCACGACGCGGTGGTGCAGCAGGCCAAGTGGCTGGCGCTCGTGGGCGACCGGCTCTACACGCTAATCCTGAAACTGAACCACTGGTTCAACCACCTCCGGGCGAGGCTCGGGCTGGGCTACTGGTCATTGTCGCAATACCTGAAGCACAAGGCCAAGAACGCGGTGAATTTCATGACGGCGTTCGAAGTCGCGGTGGCACGCGAGGCGCACCGGCGCGGCTTCCAGGGCGTGATCTGCGGGCACATCCACAAGCCGCAGATCAAGGCCATAGACGGCATCGTCTATTGCAACGACGGCGACTGGGTCGAGAGCCTCTCAGCGCTGGTAGAGACCCACGAGGGTGAACTCAAGCTCGTTGACTGGAAGCGCCGCGTGCCGTCAACGGATGTCCTGAGTACCCAGGAAACCGAAGCGGAAGCACACGCATGAAAGTCATGATAGTCACGGACGCATGGAAGCCGCAGGTCAACGGCGTGGTCACCACGCTGGGCCAGATTGGCGAGGGGCTGAACCGGCTCGGGCACGAGGCCCGCTTCGTCACACCGCTATTGTTTAAGTCGATCCCCTGCCCGACCTATCCGGAAATCCGGCTCAGTCTGATGCCTTACGCCGGCGTTCGCCGGCAGGTCGAGGACTTCGCGCCGGACGCTATCCATATCGCCACCGAAGGCCCCCTCGGCCTGGCCGCGCGTCGCTACTGCGTGAAACGGAAAATCGCGTTCACCTCGGCCTTTCACACGCGATTCGCGGAGTATGTCCACGCGCGAATTCGCGTCCCGGTCAATCTGACCTACCGTTGGTTACGTCACTTTCATTCGCCCTCGCGCGCCCTGATGGTCCCGACACCCAGCGTGCAGCGCGAGCTGGTGGCCCGAGGTTTTGTCAATACTGTAGGGTGGACACGAGGGGTGGATACCGAAACGTTTTCACCCGGTGTCCGCGACGCGCTGGTCAACCGCCGTCCCGTCTTCCTCTACGTGGGCCGGGTCGCCGTGGAAAAGAACATCGAGGCCTTCCTGAAACTGGAACTGCCCGGCGCCAAGTGGGTGGTAGGCGAAGGTCCCATGCGGGCGCACCTGGAACGCCGGTATCCGCACGTGCACTTCGCCGGCATCAAGACGCCGTCGGAACTGGCGCGGTACTACCGGGCAGCCGACGTATTCGTCTTCCCGAGCCTGACGGATACCTTCGGACTGGTAATGCTCGAAGCGCTGGCCTGCGGCACACCGGTGGCGGCATTTCCGGTGCTCGGGCCGATTGACGTGGTCGGAAACAGCGGCGCCGGCGTGCTGCACGAAAACCTCGGCATCGCCTGCCTGCGGGCGTTGGAGATCCCGCGAGAGACGGCACGTCGGCACGCGGAAAAATTCTCCTGGCAGGTTTCCATCGACCAGTTCGTTCGCCACCTGACGCTGGTCACGTCCCGTCGCCCGGCATAGTCTAAAAGCACGGAGTCAGGTCTTGTTTCTTGCAAGAGTGTCGAGCAGGTCTTTTCCATAGCACTAGGATTGGGTGCTTGTATTTCAGGCTAGGCGCTACCATATTCGGTGAGTCCGACCTTTTCTGCCAGGAATGCGCATGAGCGCCCCTCTTCATATTGTCTGTCCGCATTGCAGTGCTACCAACCGTGTACTGCCGGAGCGGGCCGGCGACAGGCCGAAGTGCGGCAAATGCCGCGAAAATTTGTTCGCCGGCCGTCCGATCGAACTTGACGAAGTCGGCTTCGACCGCCATGTCGCAGCCAACGACGTTCCGGTAGTGGTGGACTTCTGGGCGCCCTGGTGCGGGCCGTGCCGGATGATGGCGCCCGAGTACGAGAAGGCCGCGGCGATGCTCGAGCCCGGCGCGCGCCTCGTCAAGGTCAATACGGAAGAAGCGCAAGGCCTCGCAGAGCGTTTCAATATCCGCAGCATTCCGACCATGGCCATCTTCCGCGGTGGGCAGGAGAGGGCACGCCAGTCCGGCGCGATGAGTGCTACGCAGATCGCCAACTGGGTGCGGGCCAACGCCGGAAAAAGTTGACGCCAGATCGGGGCCATAGCGGCGACGGACCCCCATGGCACTGAATTAATCGGCAACCCCTCATCGGCCGCTTGCCCGGCTTGCGGGACGAGGTTGAGGCAGCGGGCTTGCCGCGTTTTTCAAAGGCGCCTGCCGCTACCCACTTCCGATGCGACGCCTCAATCTGTGTCTTCGCGCCGCGTCAAGAGCGGGATCATTACCTGGACTTTCGGGTCAACCAGCCCATGCCAAAGCAAGCAGGGCATTTGGTGTCGCCTTGCATTCCAGTGGCTTCGCACCGGCCGCACGCAATCCACGCACTCTGGTCAAAGTGCCACGTGATACGGCCACCACAAACTTTTCCTTCCGCATCGATCTCCAGACACAGACTCGTCTTCGTCGGATCGGTGAGATACGGCCGGCCGCAACGCACGCAACTTGCGAAAGGGCGAGGCCGTTTTGCAAACGGACCTTTAGGCACGCTCATATCGTCATATTAGTCAAAAATATGCAGAAAACGAAGGGGTCCGTACAATGGGGTCAGGTCTTGTTTCTTGCAGCCATGTGATGAGGCCCCATGTGCAATCTGGAGAGGTGGGCAAACTGCGATAGGATCGTTGCTCGTTTAACCGGCAATTCGAAGTAGAAGCGCTGAAAGCCTGCAAACAGCGCTCGCGAGAAAAACGGGATCCGAAATTCACGTTGCTCATTTTTGGAGCCCGGCACAAAGACGTGAACGCAACCACCCGAATGGGCGCTACAATCCGTGGCGGCACGGCGGCGGAAAAAAGCAGTCGTGAATGACAACGCCGCGAATCCTTATCGTCCGCCGGTGAAACAGGCATGAAAAAAAATCCGGTCATCAGCATCTCAGCGGGAGCCCTGCACCTGGACATCGCGCCCGGAATCGGCGGTTCCATCGCGCGTTTCTATGGCAAGGAGAAGGGCCAGACCGTCGAGTGGATGCGGCCCGCTATCCCGAAAGGAATCGCCGAGGGCGATCCGCAGGCGATGGCAAGCTTTCCGCTGGTTCCGTTCAGCGGGCGCGTGCGCGATGGGCGCTTCGTTTTCGCCGGACGCCACATCTCGCTGCCGCGTAACATTGGCAATTCGCCGCACGCCCTCCATGGCAACGCTTGGAAGCTTCCCTGGAAGATTAACGGCCACGACGCCGCTTCCGCAAGCATCGTGCTGGAGCACGAACGCGGAGACTGGCCATTCGCCTATCGCGCCGAGCAGCGCTTCGCGCTGACCCCGCAGAGCCTCGAGGTCGAACTTCTCGTCAGCAATACGGACACGGTGGCGATGCCGCTGGGGATCGGCCAGCATCCCTACTTTCCCTACACACCCGGCATGACATTGCATGCGGAGGTTTCGCAGATGTGGGAAACGGTTGACGACATGCCAGCCCGGCTCACCCGCAACGAGACTGTCGAATCGCTTGCGCGCGAACTGAAAATGGCGACGGTGGTGCTCGATAACAACTTCATCGGCTGGAAGCGCGTGGCCGTCATGCGCTGGCCGGAAACGGGACGGCGCTTGCGCATGACCGCGGAATCACCGTTGTCCTACCTGGTGGTCTTCACCCCGCCCTCGCGCGAGTTCCTGTGCGTCGAGCCGGTCAGCAATACCGTGGACTGGCTGAACCTCGGGCATCTCGACTCGACGCAGATTGGCGGTACAGTGCTCTCGCCCGGTGCGACGTGCACGGGCCGCTGCCGCTTTGAGCCCGACTTCGGCGCCTAGAAACACAATTGCGGTGTTGGCAGCCCAGTGGAGCCAACCAAAGAAGCCTCTTATGGCACAGTCGCGAAATGCTAGGGCATAATCACGGCGCGCGCCGCGGCATCGCCAGCGCCCGACGCCGCGGCGCGCGATGGTGAGCGCGTGGCTGAAGGCCTGAGCGCATACTAAACTTTTGTCCCGGATTCGATCCCTACGTTATGAAGAAAATGTCCGCCAAAAAATCACCAGGTGCCGTCCGGCGCCATTGCGTGCAGGAATACGTTCGCTGGAGCGATATCGATGCGAGCGGCATCATCCGTTGGGGTACCTACGTGCGCCTTGTCGAGATGGCCGAAACCGAGCTTTTTCGCGAGGCGGGATTTCCCTATGCGACGCTGTGGGACCGGCTGGACATCTGGCTGCCGCGAGTCCAGTTCCACGTTGACTACCGGAGTCCGGCGCGCCTTGACGAGTTGCTGGATATCGAAATCTGGGTGGGGCGCATCGGCCGCAGTTCGATCCGTCTCGAGTTTACGGTCAAAAAACCTGGCGGTGATCTGGCCGCAGAAGGCTACCTGGTGATTGTCTCGATAGATCGCAAGAGTGGCTGGTCGGTCGATGTGCCGAAACCGTTGCTCGATGCGCTGGGCCAATATCGCGCCGACCCATCCACTTGAATCAGCACATTTCCGCTGATCAGTGCATCGTGCGGCCCACTTTACTTTTTGCTGGCGGTAGATCAACAGGTGCGCCGCGCTGCAAATAACCAGAGGAGGTCAGCGTGACAACACGAGCCTTGGGCGCCTTGGCGTTATTCCTTGCCACAGCGTGCGCAAGCGCTCTTGCCCAGGACGTCCCGGTGGAGCTCAAGTTTTCCCACTGGGTGCCGCCCGCGCACCCGTTGCACAAGAGCGCGCAGGCCTGGGCGAAGTCGATCGAACAGGCATCGGGCGGCACGATAAGGATCGCAATTTACCCGTCACAGCAACTCGGCAAGGCGATCGACCACTATGACATGACGGCCAGGGGCATCGCCGACGTGTCGTACATCAACGTCGGCTACCAGGCGGGGCGCATGCTGGTGGCGAACGCGGCCCAACTCCCGTTCATGATGGACAATGCCGACAACGGATCGCGCGCCTATGACGTCTGGTATCGCCCGTACGCCCAGAAAGACATGCCGGGCGTGAAGATGTGCCTCATGTTCGTGCACGATCCCGGGACCTTCCACTCCAAGATTCGTATCAGCGCGCCGGAGCAGATCAGCGGCTTGAAGGTACGGCCGGCGCAGGCGGTGATCGCCGACTGGGTGAAGCTTCTCGGCGCGTCCACGGTCAACGTCAGTGCGCCCGAGGCACGCGAGGCGCTGGAGCGCGGTGTTGCCGATGCCATCACCTTTCCATGGGAGTCCGTTTATCTTTTCGGCATCAACAGGGTCACGCGTTTTCACATTGACGCGCGGATGTACACCACCGGCTTTGCATGGATTCTGAATCCCGAACGCTACAATTCGTTGTCACCGGCACAGCGCAGCGTCATCGATGGGCACTGCAGCTCCGACTGGGCCTACCGGGTCGGGGCCGAATGGGGCGGCTACGAGGCCGCTGGACGGGAGAAGACAAAGGCGGACAAGGCGCACACGGTGGTGGCGCTCACGCCGTCGGAACTTGCGGCCTGGAAGAAATCGTCCGAGCCGGTGGTCGGAATCTGGAGCGACGAGGTGCGCAAGCTGGGCTACGACCCGGCCAGGCTTCTGGCGGAATTCGACGCAACGCTTCTGAAGTACGGGGCAAAAGCGAAATAGCCGCGTCAACGGGATCCGCAATGGATCGCTTCGTGCGCATGGTTGAGGGGACAGCGGGATTGCTCTTGCTGGGCATCGCCCTGGCCACTTTCGCAACGGTGATCCTGCGCAAATTTTTCAATTACTCACCGCCGGATTGGTTCGATCTGGCGCAGCTGCTACTGGGAATCAGCATCTTCTGGGGCGTCGCCTCCGCCTGTTACCGCAACCGCCACATCCTGGTGGATCTGGTCTGGGAGTTCCTGTCGGCGCGCGGACGCCGCGTCCTGGACATCACCGCCACCTCGATCCTGCTTGTGTTCATGGTGGCGCTCACGCTGATGCTCGCCGACGCCATCCGCGACACTGCCGTCGGCAATGTGCTGACGATGGAGTTGAAGCTGCCGGTATGGCCATTCCACCTGCTGGCGGGCGCAGGAATTTTCGCTGGCGCGATCCTCACCGCGGTGCGCCTGGTCCGGCTCTGCGGGCGCGGCGAATAGTCCGGTGACGATCGACAAGGATCTCATGGCTGTGCTGGGCTTCGCACTGATGTTCGTGCTGATGCTGCTGCGCGTGCCGATCGGCGTTGCCATGGGGACCGCCGGCGTGCTCGGTTATGGCATGGTATCGGGCTGGGGCCCGGCCCTCGCGCTGCTGGGCAAAGTGCCGCTGTCCACCGTCACCGACTACAAGCTCGCAGTTATTCCGATGTTCATCCTGATGGGTTCGTTCGCCGCCGCCGGCGGCATGAGCCGGGAGCTATTCAACGCCGGCAGCACGTGGTTCGGGCATTTGCGCGGCGGCCTTGCGGTGGGCTCGATCGCCGCCTGCGGGGGATTCGCGGCGATAAACGGTTCTTCAGTGGCCACAGTGGCGACGATGACCAACGTCGCATTGCCGGAAATGCGCCGCGCCGGTTATGAGCCGGGTCTTGCGGCCGGTGTGATCGCCGCCGGCGGCACGCTCGGCATCATGATCCCGCCCTCGGTAATTTTTGTGCTTTACGGCATCATGACCGAGACCGACATCTCGCAACTGTTCGCGGCTGGTGTGCTGCCAGGTCTGCTGGCGATGGCGATGTACGCGATCACCATCCAGGTCGTCGGCCGTCTGCGCCCGCTGCATATGCCGCGCGGTGAGCGCCACAACTGGCGTGCGCGATTCAGCGCGCTGACGGAAATATGGCCGACCGCGGTGCTTTTCCTGCTTGTGCTCGGCGGCATCTACGGCGGATTGTTTTTGGTGGACGAGGCGGCCGCGATCGGCGCTATCGGGGCGCTGGTCATAGGGCTTGCGCGGCGGCGATTGTCGCGCCGGGCCATCATGGAATGCCTGGTCAGTTCGGTGCGCGTATCGGCTTCGATCATGGTGATCGTGATCGGCGCCTATTTGTTCGGCTATTTCCTCACTATCACGCAGGCCACGCAACATATCGTCGCGTTCATGGTGGAGCTTCCTCTCGGGGCCTATGGCGTGCTCGCGCTGATCATGATCGGTTATCTGATTCTCGGCGCGGTCATGGACGAGCTGGCGATGATCCTGCTTACCGTGCCGATCGTGTTTCCGGTGATCGTGGAACTGGGCTTCGATCCGGTGTGGTTCGGCGTGATCATCGTGATGGCGGTGACTCTCGGGCTGGTCTGCCCGCCGGTGGGCATGAACGTGTTCGTGCTGAATTCGATTGCGCGCGACATCAGCCTGCCGCGCATCTACGTTGGCACCATGCCGTTCATCGCCACTGACCTCATCCGGCTGGTGGTGCTTTGCGCCTTTCCCGCGATCTCGCTGTGGCTTCCTCGGACCATGGGATGAAGGGCAACTCTCACCGCAGAGGACGCGGAGGACGCAGAGGAAAACAAAATCGAGGAAAAGCAATTTGAAGTTATAAGCGAGGTGACTGTTCGTGAACCATTGCCGTTGACTTTTGCTGCGTTGGATCATGCACCAATGAATGGTTTTCACCCTAACTCATTGTCTTGCTCTTGCCTTTCCTCCGCGTCCTCTGCGTCCTCCGTGTTGAGCGTTGCGTTTCTTCACCCTTTGCGGCGAGCGCAGAGGACGCGAGGCGAGGGGAGCGGCGAGTAGAGTTCCTCGACCAGCGCGGCGCGATTCTCAAGTACCGCGCGCTGGTTGATCGAGCCCTTGTCCGTGATCTCGTTGGCGTCGATCGAGGGCGGCACCTCCAGCAGGAGCGCGCGCTCGACACGGGTCGCGCTGCCGGTGGCTTCGCCGGCCAGTTGGTCCAGCAGTCCCTGAAAACGCGCGCGCACTGCCGGCTCGGCCAGCACCGCGGATGCCGATGCCTCCTTTGGCAATCGCGGGCAAAGCGCGCGGCACTCGTCCAGGCGCGCAAATACCATCACGGCGATGTAATCGCGGTCGTGGCCCGCGACCACGACATCCTGTACCCATGGTGCGCCGGCTGCGACGAACCGCGCTCGCAGCGGGCCGACGCTGGCCCAGGTGCCGCTTGAGAGCTTGAAATCCTCCGCCAGCCGGCCGTCGAACATCAGGCCTTTTTCGGGATGGTCAGGGTCGGCAAAGCGCACCGCATCGCCCATCCGGTAGTAGCCCTCTTCGTCGAAGGCCGCGCGGGTGAGCTCCGTTTGCCGCCAATAGCCAGGGCTGACATTGGGGCCGCGAAAGCGCGCCTCGAGTTTGCCACCCACCGGCGCGAGCTTCATCTCCTGGCCCACAGCCGGCAGTCCGATCATTCCGGAGCGTCCCGCTTCCCAGTTGGCGCAGGTCGCGAACGGTGCGGTCTCGGTTGCGCCCAGGCCGGTGATCCAGAGGATGCGCTCGCCGCAGGTCTGCACCGCCAGTTCATCGAATGCATCCCACACCGGTTGGGACAGCCCGGCGCCGGCGTAGAACAGCATGCCGACGCGGCTGAAGAATCTTTCCCGCAGCGCCGGTTCGCGCCTCAGGTAGGGCACCAGTTCCTCGAATCCTCGCGGCACGTTGAAATAGACGGTGGGCGCGATCTCCCGCAGGTTGCGCACGGTACGCTCGAATTGGCCTGGGAGCGGCTTGCCGTCGTCGATGTAGAGCGTTCCGCCGTTGTGCAGCACGAGCCCGATGTTGTGGTTGCCGCCGAAAGTGTGGTTCCACGGCAGCCAGTCGACGATGACCGGGGGGACCTCATTCAGATACGGCAACGTGGCGGCAATCATCGCCTGGTTGCTGCACAGCATGCGCTGGGTATTGATCACACCCTTCGGTTGCCCCGTGGAGCCCGATGTGAACAGGATCTTGGCGATGGTGTCCGGTCCGGTTGCCGCGTGCGCCCGATCGACCGCAGCGGTAGCGGTGTTGGCTGGCAGTGTGTCGAACAATGTGGTGGGACGTGCGGCGACGGGGGCCTCGGTCACGACCAGTTCCGCGTCAGGCGCGACCGCCGCGGCGATCGCCCCGGCGTAGTGCTCGCCGCGCGCGGCGAAAACTAGCCCCGGCGTGAGCCGTTGCAGGATGAAGCGCAGCTTCGCGTGATCGGTGGAAATCAACGAGTAAGCGGGCGAGATCGGCGCATAGGGCACACCGACGTGCATCGCCGCCAGCGCCAGCAGCGCGTGTTCCAGATCGTTGCCGGACAGGATCGCGACCGGGCGCCGTACCGAAAGGCCGCGATCGATGAGTGCCTGTCCGATGGCGCGTACCTGCCTCAAAGTCTGCGCGTAACTCAAAGATCGCCAGGCCCCGTTGGCATCACGCTGAGCGATGAAGACGCGCTGCGGCGCAACCGCTGCCCAGTGAACAAGTTGCGAGGTCAGCTTATCGGGATAGGCGGGCAGCGGATGCGGCGAGCGGATCAAAATCGCGCCGTCTTCGCGGTGCGTGAACGTCGCTTCCGCGGGGCCGAGCGGGATCTTGCGGATAGGGGCGGACTGCGCTTTCAGCGAGCCGGCGGTTCGCACTTAGAGCGCCTGATGCGAACGTCCGGCCGATTGGCGGCGCAGGTGCAATGCCATGCGCAGCGCGGTTTCCTGCCCGCGGTAGTAACCGACCGCCCACCCGGCTTCCTCAAAGCCGAGTGAACGGTAGAAATGCTGCGCGGCCAGGTTGGTGGCGCGCAATTCCAGCTTGACCACCGCGATGCCGGCGGTCAGCGCCGATTCCTTCAACCACCCGAACATAAGTGTGCCAATGCCCTCGCGCTGATATCCGGATTTTACGGCCAGCAGAGACAGATGCGCTTTTTCTTCGCCGAACTCCATGATGCCGAATCCGACCACCCGGCCGCGATGGCGGGCGATCAGCACCTGCGTTTCCGGGTCGTTGATTGCCCGCGCTACCCGTTGCCGGCTCCAAGACCATCCGAGTCCGGTCTCGATCAGGTCGCGCGACATTTCCGCGACCGCCAGGTCGTCGGCCGCGACGGCAGGTACAAGGTCGATGTTGCGCGATGTTCGGTCAGCCATCTGAGCTTCGATTCTGATTCTTGAGCGTTTCGATTGCCAGGAAAGTCATATACCAAGTTTTCACCGCAAAGGCGCAAAGGACGCAAAGAAAAAATGAATGAGAAATGTGAATCGACTGAATTTCCGTCGAATCTCTAGCCTCTAGCCTCTAGCCTCTAGCCTCTAGCCTCTAGCCTCTAGCCTCTAGCCGGTTTTTCATTTTATTACGTCGCTCAAAGTGAGTTGATGGCTT